>NZ_VCCF02000001.1:5911318-6218475 GCF_005938045.2 Pseudomonas sp. KBS0710
GTGTGCAGGTGTTTGGCGGGGCGATCAACCTGGATGGGTTGTTGCGCTTGCAAGTGACGCGCACCGGCAATGAGTCGACCTTGGGCAAGGTCATTGCGCTGATGCAGAACGCCGAGCGCTCCAAGCCGCCGATCACTCGGTTGCTGGAGCGTTACGCTGGTAGCTATATGGTGCTGGTGTTGCTGCTGGCGGCGGTGACCTGGTTTGTGACCAATGACGCCCAGGCAATGTTGGCGGTGTTGGTGGCAGCGTGCCCGTGTGCCTTGGTGCTGTCGGCGCCGGCCACGGCGATTGCCGGGATTGCGGTGGCGGCGCGCCACGGGATTTTGATTCGCAGCTCGGCGTTTCTGGAGGAGTTGGCGGACCTGACCTCGCTGGTAGTCGACAAGACCGGCACGCTCACCTTCGGCACGCTGCGCTTGCAGTCCATCGAAACCACGGCGCCGGATCGGCAGGTGTTGTTGAATCTCGCCGCCAGCCTTGGTTCGGCCAGCAGCCACCCGGTCAGCCGTGCGCTGGCGGGGTTGGCCACGCAGGAACAAATGTTGGTACTGACTGACATCCGCGAACGCCAGGGCCTCGGCGTTGTGGCGCAAACCGAACAGGGCGAGGCGGCGCTGGGGCGGCCGGAGTTGTTCGAGCAACTGGGTATCGTCACAACGGAGGTGCCGAACCATGACGGCCCGATTGCCGGGCTGGCGTTGAACGGGCAGTTCCTTGCCTGGCTGTTGCTGGCGGACAGCGTGAAGCCGGAAGCACGCCAGGCGCTGCAAGAGCTGCGCGACCTCGGCCTGGGCCGCCAGCTGCTGCTGACCGGCGACCGCCAAAGCGTGGCCGACAGCCTGGCGCTTGACGTCGGCATCAGCGATGTCGAGGCGCAGGCCTTGCCGGAAGATAAGCTCAACCGCGTACTGGGGGAAATCAGCAGTGGGTTCCGTCCAATGGTGGTGGGTGACGGGATCAACGATTCCCTGGCACTCAAGGCGGGCGTGGTCGGCGTGGCCATGGGCGCGGGCGGGGCGGACATCGCCCTGGCATCGGCGGACGTGGTGCTGATCGGCAGCGATCTGCGTCGCCTCGGCACCTGCGTGCGCTTGAGCCGCCAGTGCCGACAGACGTTGCAGGTCAACGTGATCATCGGCCTGGGCTGGACGCTGGCTATCGTGGTGTTCGCCGCGTTTGGCTGGCTGGGTGCAGCAGGCGCAATGATCGCGGCGGTGTTGCACAACCTCAGCACCCTGTTGGTATTGGGCAATGCCGGGCGTTTGCTACGCTTCCAGGAGCCGCTTTTGAAGCTGGATGAATAATTTTCAGAAATATTTGCACACGGCTGTAACGCCGGTGGTGGGCCTCACTCTAGTGGTATGTCGAGACTGAACAATCCGTTCAGACCGATTCCACTACCGATCATGAGGAATACAAAAATGAACTTCAAATCCGCTGCTGCTGGTGCCGCCCTCGCAATGGCCGCTGCTACCATGTTTGCTGGTGTTGTCACTCAGGCTCAAGCCGCTGACACCGCTGTGCACTGCTACGGCATCAACGCATGCAAAGGCCAGAACGATTGCAAAACCAAAGACCACGCTTGCAAAGGTCTAGGTTCTTGCAAAGGCCAGGGCTTCAAGGCTATGGCCAGTGCAGACGCTTGCACCAAGGCTGGCGGCAAAGTCGGCGAATAACCGGCAACCCAGTGCTCCCGCAGCGGATGCCCCCCACCGCTGCGGACACTTTGCCCAGGAGTGTGTGATGTCCGCTTCCCTTACAAGTCTGGGTTACGGCCTGGGTTTACGCAGTGAGTACTACCAGCAGATCCTTGAACAGTCGCCGGCGGTGGATTGGTTCGAAGTGATCTCCGAGAATTATCTGGTCCAGGGCGGTAAAGCCTTGTACTACCTGGACGCGATAGCCGAGCGTTATCCCCTGGTGATGCACGGTGTGTCCCTGTCCATCGGCGGGCCGCATGCCCTCGATACCGATTACCTGAAACACATCAAACAGCTTGCCGAACGCATTCAGCCTGCGTGGATCTCCGATCACCTGTGCTGGAGCCGTGGCAGTGCCCATCAGTTGCACGACTTGCTGCCGCTGCCTTACACCGAAGAAAGCCTTTACCACGTGGCCGGCCGCGTGCGCCAAGTGCAGGATGTGTTGCAACGCCCACTGGTGCTGGAAAACGTCTCCAGCTATGTGCGCTCCAAGGCTGATGAGTTTACCGAGTGGGAATTTCTCAACGCCCTGGCCCATCTCACCGGGTGCCAGCTGTTGCTGGACGTGAACAACGTGTATGTCAGCTCGCGCAACCATGGGTTTGATGCCTGGACGTTTATCCGCAGTTTGCCGCCCGAGAGCATCCGCCAGCTGCATCTGGCCGGGCATATGGACTACGGCGACTATGTGGTCGATACCCATGACCATCCGGTGTGCGATCCAGTGTGGGCGCTCTATCAACAGACGCTTGAGCACCTGGGGCCGGTCTCGACCTTGCTGGAGCGCGATGACCATTTCCCGCCGTTCGAAGAGCTGCTCACCGAATTGAGCAAGGCCCGTGAATTGGGTGCAACCGCCTTGGCCAGGAGATCGTTATGCGCCTGACCGATTGGCAATTGGCCTTTGAGCAACACCTGTTATCTGAAAACTCAGCAGCAAACAGTGGTTTCGCCGCGACTTTGCTCGGCGGGCCGACCCTGGATGTGGACACGGGCCTGGCGATTTATCACAACGCCTACTTGTCGCGCTTGCAGGAAGTGCTGCGCCATGACTTCGGTGCCATTTGGTATTGGCTCGGCGATGATGAGTTTGCATCCCTGACAGAAGCCTATTTGCGCCGTTATCCGTCCGCCCATTACAGCCTGCGTTGGCTGGGTGAGCGGTTCCCGGCATTTATCGTCGAGCACCTGGTGGCTGAGCAGAGCGCGCCACTGGCTGAGCTGGGGCAGTTGGAATGGGCGTTTACCCTGGCGTTTGATGCGCCGCGGGGCGAACCGCTGAGCCTGGACGCCATGGCGCAGTTGGCGCCCGAAGAATGGCCGGCGTTGCAGGTGACCCTGGCACCATCGGTGCAGCAGATGCTGTGTCACTTCAACACCGTGGCCATTTGGCGGGCGAGCAAGGATAAGTCGGAGTTTCCCGACAGCCACGCGCTGGAGCTGGCGCAGATTTGCCTGGTGTGGCGCCACCAGAACGTGTGCCATTACCGCAGCCTGGAGCCAGCGGAGGCCTGTGCCTTGGCGGGAATGGTGACCACCGGCTGGAATTTTTCAGAACTGTGCGAAGCACTGGTAGTCACTTATGCAGAGGGTGCGCCACTGCAAGCGGTGACATGGCTGAAACAGTGGATCCAGGATGGTTTGCTCGAGCGCCGAGCCCCATAGAAGAAGGCTATTAAATCGATAGCCTCCTACTTTATCTTCGGATGGTCTACCCTCACTCCAGACGTCTGAAACAAGGGGGGACTACTCATGCTCGCGCAACTTCCACCGGCCTTACAGAATCTTCAGCTACCGCTGCGTCTTCGACTCTGGGACGGCCATGAATTCAACTTGGGCCCCGAGCCCAGTGTGACCATCGTGGTGAAGGACCCCACGGTCGTGTCCAAGCTGACCCATCCAACGCTCGATGCTTTGGGCGAAGCCTTCGTCGAGGGCAAGTTGGAGCTGGAAGGCTCCATCGCCGAGGTCATCCGGGTATGTGACGAGCTGAGTCACGCCCTGATCGACGACGACGAAGGGCGTCGTCCGGTGCGCTCGATCCACGACAAGGCCACTGACGCAGCGGCTATTTCCTACCATTACGACCTGTCCAACGAGTTCTACCAGCTATGGCTGGACCAGGACATGGCGTATTCCTGCGGGTATTTCGAAACCGGCAGCGAATCCATCGATCAGGCCCAACAAGACAAATTTCGTCACCTGTGCCGCAAGTTGCGGTTGCAGCCGGGTGAGTATTTGCTCGATGTAGGCTGCGGCTGGGGCGGGCTGGCGCGGTTTGCGGCGCGTGAGTTCGGGGTCAAAGTGTTTGGTATCACCTTGAGCAAAGAGCAACTGGCACTCGCCTGGGAACGGGTGAAAGCCGAAGGCCTGGAAGATCAGGTGGACCTGCAACTGCTCGATTACCGCGACCTGCCGCAAGATGGCCGTTTCGACAAAGTGGTGAGCGTGGGCATGTTCGAACACGTCGGCCACGCCAACCTGGCGGAGTATTGCAAGACGCTGTTCGGCGCGGTGCGCGAGGGCGGCCTGGTGATGAACCACGGCATTACTGCCAAGCATACCGATGGCCGACCTGTGGGCCGTGGCGCCGGGGAGTTTATCGAGCGTTACGTATTCCCCAACGGCGAGCTGCCGCACCTGGCGATGATGACCGCCGAAATCAGTGAAGTCGGGCTGGAAGTGGTCGACGTCGAAAGCTTGCGCCTGCACTACGCGCGCACCTTGGATCATTGGAGCGAGCGCCTGGAAGACAATCTCGAAGCGGCAGCGAAGATGGTGCCGGAGCAGGCATTGCGGATCTGGCGGCTGTACCTGGCCGGTTGCGCCTATGCGTTTGCGCGGGGCTGGATCAATTTGCATCAGATTCTGGCAGTGAAACCCCATGCCGATGGCAGCCATGAACTGCCGTGGACGCGGGAAGATATTTACCGCTGAAACTCGGTTATAAAAGTGCTGAAGATCTAAATGTGGGAGCGGGCTTGCTCGCGAATGCGGAGTGTCAGAACCAAATTAATTGGCTGATCCACCGCATTCGCGAGCAAGCCCGCTCCCACATTTGTTCTGTGCTGTATCAAAGAATCGGTGAAATAAGCCGCGCCACCCGCATGCCCAGTTGTTGCAGGCGACGGGTCTCGCGGCTTTCTTCCTGGCTGACTTCATGTGCGAGGGCAAAGTCGTCCAGCAGCATGTGTTCCACCTCGCTGGCAAACGCCTCGTCCACCGTCAGCAGCATCACCTCAAAATTCAGCCGGAACGAACGGTTGTCCATGTTCGCGCTACCGATGGCGCTGATTTCGCTGTCCACTAACACGACTTTTTGATGCAGAAAACCCGGCTTGTAGCGAAATACCCGCACGCCGGCGCGTACCGCTTCGATCGCGTAAAGGCTGGACGCGGCGTAGACGATGCGATGGTCGGGGCGCGACGGCAGCAACAGGCGTACGTCAACACCGCGCAGCACGGCCAGGCGCAAGGCTGAGAACACCGCCTCATCGGGGACGAAATATGGGCTGGTGATCCACACGCGTTCGGTCGCCGCATGAATGGCTTCGACAAAAAACAGCGAACACGTTTCATACGGATCAGCCGGGCCGCTGGCGAGCAATTGGCAGAGCACGCCGTCTTCCGGGTAAGTGTCCGGCAAAATCAGCGGCGGCAGTTCGCGCGCCGCCCAGAACCAGTCTTCGGCAAACGACTCCTGCAGGCACGCCACCACCGGGCCGGTGACCTGTACATGGGTGTCGCGCCAGGGTGCCAGTGGCGGCTTTTTGCCCAGGTATTCATCGCCGACGTTGTGCCCGCCGACAAACCCGGTAATGCCGTCCACCACCACGATTTTACGATGGTTGCGGAAGTTGACCTGGAAGCGGTTAAGCCAGCCGCTGCGGGTGGCGAACGCTTTGACTTTGACCCCGGCGTCGCGCAGCGATTGCACATAACGATGGGGCAGGGCATGGCTGCCGATGCGGTCGTAGAGCACATGAATATCTACACCTGCGGCAGCTTTTTCCTTCAGCAGCGCATGCAACTGTCTGCCAAGCTCGTCGTCATGAATGATGAAAAACTGGAACAGTACTGCAGTTTTGGCATTGCGAATGGCGTCGAAAATCGCGCTGAACGTGGCTTCACCATTGATCAGCAAACGCACTTCATTATTGGCCAGGCACGGCATGCGCCCCAGTTTGGGCATGGCGCGCAAGGAACCGTAGGCGCTGGAGTTGCGCGCGGCCAGGGCTTCGTCGACCCACGGGCGCCAGTTCAGCTCGGTGATGGCGGTGTGCATTTCCTGGTTGGCTTGGCGACGTGCCTGGATGTACGCGTCGAAGGTGCTGCGGCCGAAGATCAGGTACGGGATCAGCGTCAGGTAAGGCATGAACATCAGCGACAAGGCCCAGGCGATCGAGCCTTGGGCGGTCCTGACCGTCAGCACCGCGTGGATCGCGGCCAGCGTGCCGAGAAAGTGCAGCGTGGCAATGAAGTAGGCGAGCAGGTGCGGGCCAAAAAAATCCATGAACGACATTACTCCAGGCAATCGAGTGCCTAACAGACCATGTTCCACAGCGAATGTCGCTATTTTATTTGCCGTGCAACACTGGCGGCTTTGCGGCGTCTAACGCCCACAATTACCCAGGAGTTACTCGATGAATGCTCGTCTGCTTGGTTTGGCCATGGTTGTTGGATTGACGCTGCCCGTGGCGGCTCAGGCGCAGATGCTGGCGCCGGGCTTGTGGGAATTGACCACCAGCAATATGAAAGTCGATAACCAGGACTTGCCGGACCTGTCGCTGATCCTCGGTCAGCTCAAGCAACAGATGACCCCTGAGCAGCGTGCGATGCTGGAAAAACAGGGCATCACCATGGCCGGTAAAGGCGTGCAGGTATGCCTGACGCCTGCCCAGGTCGCCTCTGATTCGATCCCGCTGACCGACCCGCAATCGGGCTGCAAGCAAGAAGTGACCGACAAGACCGGCAACCAATGGAAATTCCGGTTCAGCTGCCCGAAAGCCCAGGGCACTGGCGTTGCAACCTTCCAGAGCCAGCAGGAATTCACCACCACCGTTAACGGTACGTTCAACGCCACCGGCGTCCAGCAGAAGGGCAGCTTGGACACCCACGCCCAGTGGTTGGGCAATGATTGCGGTACGGTAAAACCCCGCGCTTAACGCAGAAAATGCAGGGGCAAACCCTGGCAGCTGTCGACCACCTGGCCGTTGTGCCACGCCAAGTGGCCGGACACCAGCGTGGTGCTCACGCTGTGGCGGAAGCTGCGTTCGGTAAAGGGTGTCCAACCGCAGCGGGCGAGGATCGGCTGGCTGCTTACCGGTTTGCCTTCGGGCTCGGGTTTGATCAGTACCAGGTCGGCCCAATAGCCTTCACGCAAGTAACCACGGTCCGGGATGGCGAATAAATCGGCCACCCGGTGACTGGTTTTTGCCACCAGCGTGGTCATGGGCAAATGCCCGTCGATGACCAATTCCAATAACGCCGGCAACGCGTGCTGCACCAGCGGCAACCCGGACGGCGCCTCCCGATAGCCCAACTGTTTTTGCGCCCAGGTATGCGGTGCATGGTCGGTGCCGATCACATCCAGACGATCACTCAACAAGGCCAGGCGCAACGCGTCGCGGTCGGCGCGGGTCTTGATCGCCGGGTTGCATTTGATCTGGTGGCCGAGGCGATGATAGTCACGGTCATCGAACAGCAAGTGGTGCACGCAGACTTCGGCGGTAATGCGCTTTTCGGCCAAGGGCATGTCTTCGAACAACGCCAGTTCGCGGGCGCTGGTCAGGTGCAGCACATGCAGGCGCGTGCCATGGCGCTTGGCCAATTCCACGGCAAAGGACGACGAGCGATAACAGGCTTCGGCATCGCGGATCAGCGGGTGGGCGACGGCTGGTATCTGCTCGCCGAAACGCTCGCGCAGGCGTTGCTCGTTGGCCAGGATGCTCGGCGTGTGCTCGCAGTGGGCCAGCAGGATGGTCGGTACTTCGGCAAACAGCCGCTCCAGAATCCTTGGGTCGTCCACCAGCATATTGCCGGTAGAGGCGCCCATGAACACTTTGACCCCGGCCACTTCACGCGGGTCCAGGGCGGCAACGATGTCGAGGTTGTCGTTGCTCACGCCAAAGTGAAAGCCGTAGTTGGCCACTGAGTGCAACGCGGCGCGGCGCTTTTTATCGGCCAGCGCTTCCAGATTCAAAGTGGCGGGGTTGGTGTTGGGCATGTCCATGAAACTGGTGATGCCACCGGCCACTGCTGCGCGGGATTCGCTGTAGAAACTGCCTTTGTCCGGCGCGCCAGGTTCGCGAAAGTGCACTTGGTCGTCGATCATGCCCGGTAGCAGCCATTGGCCTTGGGCGTCGATTTCCACTGGCTCGTTGTAGCCTTCAAGGCTGCCGGCGATCTTTTCGATACGGCCGTTGGCGACCAGCACATCGGCGTCAAATTCCAGGCCTTCATTGACCAGGCGGGCGTTGCGGATCAGCAGGCGGCTCATGGTTCAGAACTCGTTTTGCAGGGCTTTGTAACCACGCACTAGGTCGACGTTGGTACGCGCGACGTCTTCGGAAAACTCCGAGGCGCTGACACTCACCGGCGGGAATTGCGACAGGTCAGTATTGGGGCCGATGCGGGTGGTGGAGGGCACGTAGAAGGCGGCGGGCAGGTCGCGGCCGTCGACCACCGAGTTGTGGCGCACCACGCAGCCGTCGCCGACTACGCAGTTGAACAGCACGCTGTTGAAACCAATGAAAACGCGGTCGCCGACGGTACACGGGCCGTGGACGATGGAACGATGTGCGATAGACGTGAACTCTCCAATTGTCACCGCCGCGCCGGATTTGGAGTGGATCACCACGCCGTCCTGGATGTTGGAATTGGCGCCGATGGTGATCGGGTCCATGTCGCCGGTGGCGTCGACTTCGTCGGCGCGGATCACGGCGTAGGGGCCGACGAACACGTTCTCGCCAATGATGACCTTGCCGCAGATGATCGCGGTCTTGTCGACGTAGGCCGACTCGGCAATCACCGGCAGATCGCCGGAAGGGTTCTTGCGGATCATGCAACAGGCTCCGTGATGATGTGGACGTGGTTGCCATCGATGGCGTTGTAGAAGCAGGTGGGTCGCCCGGTGTGGCAAGCCGGGCCCTGCTGGTCGACGATCAGCAGCACGGCGTCGCCGTCGCAATCCAGGCGCGCCTCGATCAACTGTTGCCAGTGGCCGGAGCTTTCGCCTTTGCGCCACAGTTGCTGGCGTGAGCGCGACCAGTAGCAGACGTGCCCGCTGGCCAGGGTTTCGGTGAGCGCTTGGTGGTTCATCCAGGCCAGCATCAGCACTTCGCCGCTGCGGTGTTGCTGGGCGATGGCGGCGATCAGGCCATCGCTGTTCCACGGCAGGGCGTCGAGCACGGGTTCGAGTGGAAAGCGGCTGCCAAGGGCAGCCTCTTCCAGGTCGAGCATGCTCAGTGTCATGGCTTGCTCAGGGCGGCGCACAAGGTGTTGAGGTTGTACTCGAACAGCCCGGTAAAAGTGCTGGCCGGGCCTTCGGCGGCGAGGGCGTCGGAGTACAGCGTTCCGCCGATCTGCGCGCCGCTTTCGTCCGCGATCTGCTTAAGCAGGCGCGAGTCCTTGATGTTTTCCATGAACACGGCTTTGACCTTGTCCTTGCGGATCTGGGTGATCAGCGCAGCGACTTCGGCAGCCGAAGGTTCGCGTTCGGTCGACAGACCTTGGGGTGCCAGGAACTGGATGCCGTAGGCCTGGCCCAAGTAACCAAAGGCGTCATGGGAGGTGACGATGCGACGGTTGCCGGCTGGCAGTGCGCCGAACTTGGTCTTGGCTTCGGCCAGCAAACGGTAGATTTCTTTCAGGTAGGTCTGGCTGTTACGCAGATAGTCAGCCTTGTTGGCCGGGTCGGCAGCTACGAGTGCCTTGGTGATGTTGTTCACATAGATTTCGGCGTTGGCCAGGTTGTGCCAGGCGTGTGGGTCCGGAATGGTTTCGCCGTCTTCTTCCATGGTGTGGGAGATCACGCCCTTGCTGGCGGTGACCACGGTAGCTTTGGTTTCGGTGCTGGTGACCAGGCGGTCCAGCCAGGGTTCGAAGCCCAGGCCGTTCTTGATGATGACCTTGGCCTTGAGCAGCGCCTTGGCATCGTCCGGCGTCGGCTCATAGGTGTGGGCGTCGGAGTCTGGTCCGACCATGTTGCTGATCTGGATGTGATCACCACCGATCTGGTGGGTGATGTCATCGAGAATACTGAAGCTGGTGACCACTTGGAGTTTGTCGGCAGCCTGGGCCATCGACAAGGGCAGCAGAAGACTGAACAGCACGAGTAAAGCGCGCATCGGGAAACACCTCATTGGGATGTAAGAGAGGGCGGGCGGCGCAGCAAGCCGTGCACCGGGCCGAAAACCACGGACAGCAAATACCCGCCGCCAGCCACCAGCACGATGGCCGGGCCGCTGGGCAGTGAGTAGTAGAACGACAGCAGCAAACCAAACCACACCGACAGGCATCCCAGCACCGCCGATACCGCAATCAATACCGGCAGGCGCCGGCTCCAGAAGCGTGAAGCAATCGCCGGCAACATCATCAAACCCACCACCATCAACGCGCCGATGGCCTGGAAGCCGATCACCAGGTTCAGCACCACCAGGGTCAGGAACAACCCGTGGGCAAGTGGGCCAAGGCGGCTGACGGTTTGCAGGAACAGCGGGTCAAGGGTGTCCAGCAGCAGCGGTTTGTAGATCAGCCCCATGGCGATCAGGCTGAAACCCGAGACCCAGAGCATGCCGGTGAGGGTGGTTTCGTCCACCGCCAGGGCGGAGCCGAACAGCAGGTGCAGAAGATCCAGGCGCTTGCCGGCGATGCCCAGGATCAGCACACCCGCGGCGAGCGAGATGGGGTAGATGGCGGCGAGGCTGGCGTCTTCGCGCAGGCCGGTGCGGCGGGTGATCCACGCCGACAACCCGGCCATGCCCAGCCCGGCGCCGAGGCCGCCGATGGTCAGCGCGGGCAGGCTGATGCCGGCGAACCAGAAGCCCAACGCGGCGCCGGGCAGAATGCCGTGGGCTACGGCGTCACCGATCAGGCTCATGCGCCGCAGTATCAGGAACACACCCAGCGGCGCGGTGCTGCACGCAAGCACCAGCCCGCCAATCAGGGCGCGGCGCATGAAGACGAAATCTTGAAACGGCATCCATAAGTGGGCGGCGAAGTGCATCAGGCCACCTGCATTTGAGGTTGCTGGCGGATCAGTTCTTTACTGGGGCCGAATACGCAGCCAGAGCTTTTGATTTGCGCTACTTGCTGAGTGTGGTGGCGCACGGAGGCGAGGTCGTGACACACGATCACCACCGTGCGGCCTTCATCGTGCCAGGCGTGTACGTGTTTCCAGCACAGCGCCTGGCCTTCTTCGTCGAGGGCGGCGTGGGGTTCGTCGAGTAGCAACACTGGCGCTTCAGCCAGGCTCATGCGCGCCAGCAGCGCGCGTTGCAGTTCGCCGCCAGACAACGCCATCAACGGTCGATGTTCCAGGCCGGTTAGGCACCAGTCTTCCAATACGGCTTGCAGGCGCTGGCTGCGTTGTTCCGGGGTGAGTTTGGTGCCCCAGAAACCGGCTGCCACCAACTCTTGCAGGCTGATCGGAAACTGCCGGTCCAGGTGTTGCTGCTGCGGCAGGAACGACAAGCCGCCACGACGTGGAACATCCACGCTGACGTTGCCCGCCAATGGTTTTTGCAGCCCGGCAATGACTTTGAGCAGGCTGCTTTTGCCCGTGCCGTTGGCGCCAATGATGCCGGTGAGGCTGCCTTTTTCCAGGCGCAGATCCAGCGCAGGGGTGAGTGGTTGCCCGGGTGCGCCCCAGCGCAAAGCGTTGCAGGTGATCATGCAGAGTCTCTCGTCCAGCGGCTTTCAGCCACGGCATCGTGCGCGTGCAGGCTTTCGGCGTGGATCACTTTCAGGTGGAAGGCTTTGACGGCATCCGAGCGTTTCAAGGCGAGGTTCAGGCGGCGAGCGGCGTCTTCGCAGAACATTAGGTTCTGCCCATTGGCTAGGGCGAAGGCTTGTTCGTCCGCGCGTTTTACGGCGGTTTGCACGGCAGTGCCGAGGGCGGCTTCGACGTTGTCGATCAGGTCTGTGAGCGGCAGGGTGTTGTGGCTGGCGTCCAGTTGGATCGACAGTTGGGCGCTGCTGCGCTGGCTGTGAGGCGTGGCCACGATGCCGTTGGCGCTGCCGAGCCAGGTCAATACGTCTTCGTGCTGTAACGGCGTGTTGGCAAAATCTTGAAGAAACTGCTGCTGAATCAACTGCCTGGCGAGCGCAGCCGAGCAAGGGCAAGTTGAGGAATAAGTAACGTCAATTTTTAGTTCCACGTGGAACATCTGGTTTTCCAGACGCGCTTCGATGCACACCGGGTAGCCTTTCCAGCCGGCCAACGGGCTGACCAAGGCCGGGCGTTTGAGCAACAAATCCGTGTGAATACGCAAGTAGGCGTTCTTAGATAATCCTTCATGACTCTCGAGAAAGCGCTGCAGTACATTACGCAGAAGTGCAGGTGTAAGAAGCTGCTGGTCGAGCATTTCCAAAGCCAGGTACAGGCGCGACATATGAATGCCACGGGCCTCGCCATCGTCCAGGCTCACACCTGCATCGGCAGTGGCAGCCAGGCGTTGGCCGTCGATGAGGATTGGCAGGGCGATGCCGCACATGCCCACCCAGTCGAGTGGCAAGGCTTGCCGTGAAGCCTGCGCGGCGATATCCGGCAGAGTCAGCGCATTCATGAGCAGGTCCATCGTTGGAAATAAAAAGACATGTTATATTATAACTATTAAGTCGACGATGATTTTTCTGCTCCAGTCTTTCTTCAGTCATGTCGAGCAGGGACGCTCCTTTATTTGCGGTGTTTTTCATGCACAGACGTCAGCTTCTCAATCTGCTGCTGGTCAGCCCTCTGTTCACCTTTCCATTGGGGGCGTTCGCCACACAGATTCGTAATGCGCGCTTGTGGCGCTCCGACGACAAACTGCGGCTGGTGTTCGACCTCAGCGGCCCGGTGCAATACAAGACCTTCTCCCTGACATCGCCGGAGCGCGTGATCATCGACCTGAGCGGCGCCGGGCTCAGTGGTGATTTTTCGCAGTTGGCGCTGAAGAACAGTGGTATTACTTCGATTCGTTCGGGGCATTTCGGCAAGAGCGATACCCGTATCGTGCTGGACCTGGCCTCGCCGATGCAGCTCAACAGCTTTCTATTGCCGCCACAGGACGGCCAAGGCCATCGGCTGGTGCTCGACCTGACCAACGCCACCCACGCGCCGCGCCAGATTGCTGCCGAGCCGGCGCCATTAGTCGCGCCAGTCGACAAGGCGCATCCCAAGCGCGACATCATTGTGGTGGTCGATCCCGGCCACGGCGGCAAAGACCCTGGCGCCATCGGTTCCAAGGGCCAGCGCGAAAAAGACGTGGTGCTGTCCATCGCCCAACTGCTGGCCAAGCGCTTGAAGCGCGAGAAGGGCTTTGACGTGAAGCTGGTGCGCAACGATGACTTCTTCGTGCCGCTGCGCAAGCGCGTGGACATCGCCCGTCAGCACAAGGCCGATATGTTTATCTCGGTGCATGCCGACGCCGCGCCACGGCTCACCGCATCCGGCGCTTCGGTGTATGCGTTGTCGGAAGGCGGCGCCACCTCTGCCACCGCACGCTTTATGGCGCAGCGCGAAAACGGCGCCGACCTGCTGGGGGCCACCACCTTGCTCAACCTCAAGGACAAGGACCCGATGCTCGCCGGGGTGATTCTCGATATGTCGATGAACGCCACCATCGCCTCCAGCCTGCAACTGGGCAGCTCGGTGTTGGGCAGCCTGCAAAGCATCACCACGCTGCACCAGAAGCGCGTGGAGCAAGCCGGGTTCGCGGTGCTCAAATCACCTGACGTGCCGTCGATCCTGGTGGAAACCGGGTTTATCTCCAACACTCGGGACGCCCAGCGGCTGGTGACGGCGCGTCATCAACAGGCCGTGGCGGATGGCCTGTTCGACGGCCTGAAAAAATACTTCGAGAAGAACCCGCCGATGAACAGCTACATGGCTTGGGTTCAGGAACAGAAAAGCGGCCAGGTCTAACAGCCGGCTATACGGCTGCACGTGAACTTGGCGCTGGCGCCACCCGAGCTGGAAAACCGGTTGATGGTGGTCCAGCCCACGCGGCGCGTGTAGCCGACCCACGCCTCACCATCGGACGCCAACCCGGTAAAGAAAGTCAGTTGCCCGTAGCGGCTGCTGGTCTGTGCCCAGTAGCGTTTGCCGATCACCTCAAAACCGCGCAAGTACGTGGTGCTGCCAACCGTCGCCACGCTGTAGGCATTGCCCAGCGGGTCTACACAGGCCAGCAAGTTGGCGCTGCGCGTGCAGTTCGCCAGAAGGCTCGGCGTTTGCGCGCAGGCAGATCCTGCCACGCCCAATAACAAGGCACACACCAGGGTTTTCATAGTGCCTCTCGGGCAAGAAAGTGTTCCAGCATTGCGCCCTTCGTCGTGGCGAGCAAGCGGGGTTGGCTTATTTGTATTGTTATACTATAACATTAAAGCACAGCCTGACCCGTGAACCGCTTTCCATGACTGAACAAGACCTTCTGGCCCAACCGCCCGCCGATTACATGAATGACGCTCAGCAAGGTTTCTTCCGAGCACTGTTGCTGACTCAGCGCGACGAATTGCAGGCGCGTATAGAGGCCGAATTTTTGCTGCTGCGCGAGCAGGAAACCAACAGCGACCTGGCCGACATCGGCAGCGCCGAAGAACAGCGCCAATGGCAGCTGCGCCTGCTGGAGCGCGAAAAAAAGCTCTTGGACAAGATCGACGATGCCCTCGAGCTGCTGGCCCGCGGCGAATACGGCTGGTGCCGCGAAACCGGCGAGCCCATCGGCCTGCAACGCCTGCTGCTGCGGCCCACCGCCACCCTGTGTATCGAAGCCAAAGAACGTGAAGAGCTGCGCGAACGCCATAAACGGGCGATTTGACCGGCCAACCCTGATGAGGACTACCTGATGACCAATCGCCTTCCCGTTACCGTGCTGTCCGGCTTTCTCGGCGCCGGTAAAAGCACACTGCTCAACTACGTTCTGCGCAATCGCGAAAACCTGCGGGTGGCGGTGATCGTCAACGACATGAGTGAAATCAATATCGACGGCAGCGAGGTGCAGCGCGACGTCACCCTGAATCGCTCCGAAGAAAAACTGGTAGAGATGAGCAACGGCTGCATCTGCTGCACCTTGCGTGAAGACTTGCTGGAAGAGGTCACAAAGCTCGCCAAGGAAGATCGCTTCGATTACCTGTTGATCGAATCCACCGGCATTTCCGAGCCGTTGCCCGTGGCCGAAACCTTCACCTTTCGTGATGAAAACGAGCAAAGCCTGGCCGATATCGCGCGCTTGGACACCATGGTCACCGTGGTCGACGGCATGAACTTCCTGCTCGACTACCAAGCTGCCGAAAGCCTTGCTTCCCGGGGTGAAACCCTGGGCGAAGACGACGAGCGCTCCATCACTGACCTGCTGATCGAGCAGATCGAATTCGCCGACGTGATCCTGATCAGCAAGATCGACCTGATCAGCAGCCGCGAACGCGAGGAGTTGATGGCCATCCTTGAGCGCCTCAATGCGCAGGCGGAAATCATCCCGATGGTGATGGGCGAAGTACCGCTGAACAAGATCCTCAACACCGGCCGCTTCGACTTTGAGCGCGCAGCGCAAGCTCCGGGCTGGCTGCAGGAGTTGCGCGGTGAACACGTGCCGGAAACCGAAGAATATGGCATCGCCTCCACCGCTTACCGCGCGCGTCGCCCGTTTCATCCGCAGCGCTTCTTCGACTTTATCGATCGCCCTTGGGTGAACGGCAAACTGCTGCGCTCCAAGGGCTTTTTCTGGCTGGCGAGCAAGCATCAGGATGCGGGCAGTTGGTCCCAGGCCGGCGGATTGATGCGCCATGGCTTTGCCGGGCGCTGGTGGCGTTTTGTGCCGAAAAGCCAGTGGCCACAGGATGAAGAAAGCGTGGCGGCGATCATGGGCAACTGGCAATTGAGCACCGGCGACTGCCGCCAGGAACTGGTGTTTATCGGGCAAAACATCGACTTCGCGCAGATGCGCGCCGAGCTGGACGCGTGCTTGCTTAATGATGAAGAAATGGCCCTGGGCGTCGAAGGTTGGCGCCAGTTGGCCGACCCCTTTGGCCCTTGGTATGAGCAGGTAGCCTGATGCTGGCCCCGGTAATCCCCTTACGCCCGGTGATCCGGCAGACCCGTGGTGAAACGCCGCTGGCGCTGTCGGACATCCTCGAAAACGACGTCAACCTGGCGCTATGGCAGCGCCAGTTGCCGCTGCATATCGCCGAATTCGGCGCGTTGCTGGTGGCGCTTAATGAGCCGTTGGCCGATTCCATGGTGATTGAACTGGAGAATGAGGACGCTGTGCCGAATTTGCAGGGGTTGGCGTCCAGTTGCCGCGATCTTGAAGGCTACGAAGGCTTTATTGCCGATGTGTCCTGGCTGGTCAGCGCGTTTGCTTGCCTGCTCGGCGCCAAGCGCATTGGCGTGCGTCTGCGGCTGCTGGACAAGGCCATGTGCCCGCGTTTTCACGTCGACCATGTGCCGGTTCGGCTGATCACCACCTACGCCGGGATCGGCAGCCAGTGGCTGCGCGAAGGCGTGATGGACCGTCGCAAGCTCAGCCAGCCCGACGCGGAACCCACCGAGCGTATCGAGCAGGTCCACTGCGGCGAAGTGGCCTTGCTCAAGGGCACAAAATGGCACGGCAACGAGAACCATGGCTTGATCCATCGTTCACCCGCGCTCAAGGCCGACGAGCGCCGGTTGATCCTGACGCTGGATTGGCTCGCATAAGCGCGTAGGATCAAACGCTCTAACTGGCCTGAATGAAGCCCCATGCTGCAGAACATTCCCACCCACGTGATTGCCGGGCCTTTGGGCGCCGGCAAGACCAGTCTGATCAAAAACCTGCTGGCCCAACGCCCGGCCAACGAGCGCTGGGCCGTGTTGATCAATGAGTTCGGGCAAATCGGCCTGGACGCTGCCTTGCTCACACAGGACGACGACGGCATTGCCCTGGGCGAAGTCGCAGGTGGCTGTTTGTGCTGTGTGAATGGTGCACCGTTCCAGGTAGGGCTTGGCCGCCTGTTGCGTAAGGCCAAGCCGGATCGGCTGTTTATCGAGCCTTCGGGCTTGGGGCATCCGGCGCAGTTGCTCAAGCAGTTGCGTGAGGCGCCATGGCAGGGCGTGCTCGCGGTTCAGCCGTGTGTGCTGGTATTGGATGCCCAAGCATTGGCAGCGGGCAAAGCATTGCCGCAGGCACAGCAGCAAGCGCTGGCCAGCGCCGGTTTGCTGGTGTTGAACAAAGATGAAGCGCTGGATGCCGCACAGCGCCAAGCCATAGAACAGCAACTGCCGGCTTGCCCGATTCACTGGACCCGCCAGGCGCAATTGCCGCTGACGCAATTGCCCGGCCTGAATGCACAGGCTGGTGCAGCTGTGGATAACTTCGAGGTGCCCAAAGGCCTGGCACAGATACCCGCCGTCTGGGCTGATCCTGCGTTGCCCATTTGCTTGAGCCAGGCCCAGGAAGGTGGCTGGAGTATCGGTTGGCGCTGGCACCCGAGCCAGTCGTTCGACATTGTGCGCCTGCACGGATGGCTGGCAGGCCTTGAATGGCGCCGCGCCAAGCTGGTTATCCACAGCGGCGCTACCTGGGTGTCGGCTAACGCTGTGGATAATAGTCCACTCACCTGGCAACCCAGCGAGTGGCGCCGTGATTCACGTATTGAGTTGATTTTCAGCCAGCCACAGGACGTGGCAGGGCTACAGAGCGCGCTGGCCGCCTGCCGTCAGTGACGGGTCTTGCTGGCGTGGTCCTGGCGCCATTGGCTCAGCTCGATGACTTCGGCGCTTGGCAGCGGCGTTTTGATTTCGAACGGGTAGGGCGCCAATTCGATCTGCGCGCTATGGGCGCCGAACTGAGTAATGGTCCCAGGATGACGGGCTTCGCCGGTCACGGTGAATTCAAAGTTATAAATGCGCGCCAAGCGGCGCCGACCATTGGCATCCTTCACAAAACCGATGCGTTTGAGCGCCACCGCGCCGTCGAGCAGTTCGATATCGAGCTTGGCGCAATGCTGCTTGACCCGCTCCAGCGCCTTTTCGCGCAGGCCGTGGTTGTGCCACACCCAGGCGGCACCGGTCGCCAACAGCATCAACACGAAGATGTTTCCCAGGGTCAGCATGCGATGAACTCCAACAAAGTGAGAGCAGCTTAACTGTGTCGCTGGTCTGTCGTACAGGCTGCGTTTAGTCGCATACTGCGCGGCCAGAATTCAAACGGCTTTACGGAAATCTCCCGCATGAAACGCACACCTCATCTGCTTGCGATCCAGTCTCATGTGGTCTTTGGCCACGCCGGAAACAGCGCCGCCGTATTCCCCATGCAGCGGGTCGGGGTGAACGTCTGGCCGCTGAACACGGTGCAGTTCTCCAACCACACCCAGTATGGCCAGTGGGCGGGCGAAGTGCTGGCGCCGCAGCAAATTCCGGCGCTGGTAGAAGGTATTGCCGCGATTGGCGAATTGGGCAACTGCGATGCGGTGCTGTCCGGCTACCTGGGCAGTGCCGACCAGGGCCGAGCGATTCTTACCGGCGTGGCGCGTATCAAGGCCATCAACCCTAAAGCCCTGTACCTGTGCGACCCCGTCATGGGCCATCCGGAAAAGGGCTGCATCGTGCCCCAGGAAGTCAGCGATTTCCTGCTAGACGAGGCGGCGGCCATGGCGGATTTCCTGTGCCCTAATCAGCTGGAGCTGGACAGCTTCGCCGGGCGCAAGCCGCAATCGCTGTTCGATTGCCTGGCCATGGCCAAGGCGCTGCTGGCCCGTGGGCCGAAGGCGGTATTGGTCAAGCACTTGGATTACCCGGGCAAGCTGCCGGAAGGTTTCGAGATGCTGCTGGTTACAACAGAAGGCAGCTGGCACTTGCGCCGGCCGTTGCTGGCGTTCCCGCGTCAGCCGGTGGGCGTGGGCGACCTGACGTCGGGGTTATTCCTGGCGCGTGTGCTGTTGGGTGACAGCCTGTTGGCAGCCTTCGAGTTCACCGCCGCAGCGGTGCATGAAGTGCTGCTGGAAACCCAGGCGTGTGCCAGTTACGAGCTGGAGCTGGTGCGGGCTCAGGATCGTATCGCGCATCCGCGCGTGCGCTTTGAAGCAACACCCATCGGTTTGTAACCACGCAGATCAAAATGTGGGAGCGGGCTTGCTCGCGATAGCGCAGTGTCAGTCAATACATGTGTGGCTGACCCACCGTATTCGCGAGCAAGCCCGCTCCCACATTTGACCCGGTTTACAATTCCAGACTTATGGCCCGTCGGCCTTGATTTCCTGGTAACGCTTCTCCAGCTCCTGACGGATCTGCCGACGCTGTTGCGCCTGCACAAACCGGCGCTTGTCTTCGCTGTTCTGCGGCTGCAGCGGCGGGACGGTAGCGGGTTTGCGCTGATCGTCCACGGCCACCATGGTGAAGAAACAGCTGTTGGTATGGCGCACCGAGCGCTCGCGGATGTTTTCTGTCACCACCTTGATGCCCACTTCCATCGACGTGTTGCCGGTGTAGTTGACCGAGGCCAGGAAGGTCACCAGCTCGCCGACATGGATCGGCTCGCGAAAAATCACCTGGTCAACCGACAGCGTCACCACATAACGGCCCGCGTAACGGCTCGCGCAGGCGTAGGCCACTTCGTCGAGGTACTTGAGCAGGGTGCCGCCGTGAACATTGCCTGAGAAGTTGGCCATGTCAGGGGTCATCAATACCGTCATCGACAGCTGGGCGTTTCCGGGTTCCATAGCACACTCACGGGTTGTAGGCATTGGTTGGGGGACACCTCTACGGGTGCTGGAATCTTTACAGCGCTCTCCCTAACGGGACGCCGATGGGCGGCTTGCCGTCACGCGAATGCCGATCTGTTTCCATATATTGCACCGGCTTTCTGCCGGAAGTCGCGGTGTTAACCTTCAAAAGCCCATCTCAGGGCATTTCTTACGATCAAGGCAGACTTTTCCTTCCGCGCTTCGCGACTGTTCAAGGGCGCGTGCGGAAGTGGGAAAAGCGCCAGTACCCTCAAGGAGCCCCTCGCCATGCACGCCATCAGCTTTATCCAGGACTTGGCCGTGATCATGCTGGTGGCAGGGGTTGTCACCATCCTGTTTCACCGCCTCAAGCAGCCGGTGGTGCTGGGGTATATCGTCGCCGGGTTCATCATCGGCCCTCACACGCCACCGTTCGGCCTGATCCACGACGAAGACACCATCAAGACCCTCGCTGAACTGGGGGTGATCTTCCTGATGTTCTGCCTGGGCCTGGAGTTCAGCCTGCGCAAGTTGTTCAAGGTGGGCGCCACGGCGTTTATCGCGGCCTTCCTGGAAATCATCCTGATGATCTGGATCGGCTACGAGATCGGCCGCTGGTTTGACTGGAACACCATGGATTCGCTGTTCTTGGGCGCGATCCTGGCGATTTCCTCGACCACCATCATCGTCAAGGCGCTGAATGACCTGAAGATGAAGAACCAGCGCTTTGCCCAGCTGATTTTCGGCGTGCTGATCGTCGAGGACATCCTGGGTATCGGCATCATCGCCTTGCTGTCGAGCATCGCCGTCAGCGGCACGGTGAGTTCCGGCGAGGTGTTCTCCACGGTCGGCAAGCTGTCGCTGTTCATGATTGTGGCGTTGGTGATCGGCATTTTGCTGGTGCCGCGTCTGCTGGCCTATGTGGCCAAGTTTGAAAGTAACGAGATGCTGCTGATCACCGTGCTGGGCCTGTGTTTCGGCTTCTGCCTGCTGGTGGTCAAGCTCGAGTACAGCATGGTGCTGGGCGCCTTCCTGATCGGCGCGATCATGGCTGAATCTCGCCAGTTAATTAAAATTGAACGCCTGATCGAACCGGTTCGCGACATGTTCAGCGCAATTTTCTTTGTCGCCATTGGCTTGATGATCGACCCGCAGATCCTGCTGCAGTACGCCTGGCCAATCGCGGTGATTACCGTGGCGGTGGTGCTGGGCAAAATGCTGTCCTGCGGCCTGGGGGCGTTTATCGCCGGCAATGATGGCCGTACCTCACTGCGTGTGGGCATGGGGCTATCACAGATTGGCGAGTTTTCCTTCATCATCGCCGCGCTGGGGATGACCTTGCAGGTGACCAGCGACTTTCTCTATCCGGTGGCGGTGGCGGTTTCGGCGATCACCACGCTGCTCACGCCCTACCTGATTCGTGGGGCTGACCCATTGTCGTTGAAGATTGCTGCGGTAATGCCCAAGCGCATGAGCCGGGTGTTCGGCATGTACGGCGAATGGTTGCGCAGCATTCAGCCTCAAGGTGAGGGCGCGATGCTGGCGTCGATGATTCGCAAGATCATCCTGCAAGTGGGCGTGAACCTGGCATTGGTGATCGCGATCTTCTTCGCCGGCAGTTTCTTCGCGGCGCGCATTGGCGGGTATCTGCAAGGCTGGATCAGTGATCCGAGCTGGCAGAAGGCATTGATCTGGGGCGGGGCGTTGCTGCTGTCGCTGCCGTTTCTGATTGCGGCGTACCGCAAGCTCAAGGCGCTGTCGATGTTGCTGGCGGAGATGAGTGTGAAACCGGAGATGGCCGGGCGGCATACTCAGCGTGTGCGACGGGTGATCGCCGAGGTGATCCCGGTCCTGTCGCTGCTGGTGATCTTCCTGCTATTGGCAGCCTTGTCGGCGAGTATTTTGCCGACCAACAAGCTGCTGGTGCTGATTGCCGTGGTCACGGCGGCGGTGGCGGCGGTGCTCTGGCGGTGGTTCATCCGCGTGCATACGCGGATGCAGGTCGCCTTGCTGGAGACCCTGGATAACCACAAAGATACGCCGGAGCACTAGAGGTCTGGCGGGGTTCAGCTTTCCAGCCAGACGTCCCGCGCCCAGTGCCACACCGATTCCCAGGTTTCTTCGGTGACCAGTTCTTCTTCGCCGGACCACAGCACCACGGTGCCGTCTTCTTCGACGCAGTAGTAGTCATCGCCGTCCTGGCAGATCGGGATCATGCTGCGGTCAACACCGGCGTCCCAGGCGTTGGCGGCAACGTCCGGCAGGTAGGTGTGGGACTGCGGGTCGGTGACGGTCACCGGTTCCAGGCTGCCGTACACCACATCGCTGACAGTCAGCAGGAATTCACGGAAGACAAACGGGATGTCGATGAACAGTTGTTCCTCGATTTCCACAATCTGGTCTTCGTCAGGCAGCTCCAGAGGAACCGGGACCGGTTCGTTGGCTTCACGCAATTGTTCGATGATTTCTTCCACGGCCGGGATCCTCTTGCTAGTTGGCGCGGTTAATAGGGCGTTTTATACAGTAGCTCGCTATAAGTGCAACCGCGAAATAGAAAACCCCGGAACATGTCCGGGGTTTTTATTACCAAGTGCTCAAGCGTGCGGTTATCAGCCGTTCTGGCGGATACCGGCGACCAGCCAAGGCTGGTTCTCGCCTTGCGGGCGTTCCATGTTCCAGCTTTCGCTGAACACTTCTCCCTGGTCGAAGCGCGAGGTCTTCGACACACCGCTGAAGGTCAGGGTGGCGATGGTCTTGTCGGCGCGATCATCCACACCGTCCAGCTGTACGCGCAGGTCGTCGATGTAAGTCGACTGGAACGCATCACCGATTTCGGCGCGTTCGCGCTTGAGGAACTCCAGCAACTGCGGGGTTACGAACTCGGCGATCTTGTCCATTTCGTTGGCGTCCCAGTGTTGCTGCAGGGACTGGAAGTGGCTGCGGGCCGCCTCGACGAAACGCTCTTCGTTGAACCAGGCCGGTGCGTTGATCACCGGACGGGCGGCAGCAGGCGCTGCCGAACCACCGAAGATCGAGCCCATGGCTGGTTTTTGCTCGAACACTTCACGCTGCATCGGCGCGCCGGCTGGAGCCAGGTGCTCCTGCTGCTTGCGTCGACGGGCGGCGATAAAGCGGAAGATCACAAAGGCGATGACCGCCAGGATCAGGATGTCGAAGATCTGCATGCCCTGGAAGCCGCCGCCCATGAACATGGACGCGAGCAGGCCACCGGCGGCGATACCGGCCAGAGGGCCCAACCAGCGCGAAGCACCGCCGGCCTTGGCGGCAGCGCCAGCAGCACCGGCTGCGCCTGCGGTCGCGGCTGCGCCGCCCACGCCACCGGCGGAAGGAGCCATTTGGCTGGTCTGGTGAGTCGGAGCCGAGCCCATGCTTTTGCCGCCACCGAAGCGCTTGGCGTTGGCGTCGAGGCTCATCGTCAGGCCGATGCACAACGCCATGGCGATGCTAAGAAAACGTTTCATAAAGGGAATTCCCATTTGTGGATTGCACGCGCGCCATGTTGCACAGGTGTCGTGACAGTGGCTAGCGACATAATGTTTCGGGCTTTTGCGTAAGACCGATTCAGAATGGCCCGTAGGACTTATCTCAGATATTGGCCCGCGCTTGGTAAAAACAAGGGCGGGCCAACAACCTTCATGCAGGGAAGATGTATCAGATTGCTTCGAGCTTCGCGTAACCCATCATCAGCCACTTGCTGCCTTCGGCGAAGTTCACCTGCACCCGTGCCTGGGCGCCAGCGCCTTCGAAGTTGAGGATCACACCCTCGCCGAAGATCGCATGCCTGACCTGCTGGCCGAGGCTGAACGGGGTTTCCGGTATTTCGGAGCCGGCGAACATGCTGCTGGAGTTCTGCTGCTGGCCGCCGCCGAACGGTCGGCTGACGCTGTTGGACAAGCGCACTTCCTGGATCAGACCTTTCGGCACTTCACGTACGAAGCGCGACACCTTGTTGTAGGTCTCGCTGCCGTAGAGGCGTCGGGTCTCGGCGTAGGTCATCACCAGGTTCTGCATGGCGCGGGTGATGCCCACGTAGGCCAGGCGGCGTTCTTCCTCAAGGCGGCCGGGCTCTTCCAGGCTCATCTTGTGCGGGAACAGGCCTTCTTCCATGCCCACCAGGAACACATACGGAAATTCCAGGCCCTTGGCGCTGTGCAAGGTCATCAGCTGGATGCTGTCTTCATGCTCATCGGCCTGGGTATCGCCGGCTTCCAGCGAAGCGTGGCCGAGGAAGGCGGCGAGCGGCGTCAGCTCTTCATCTTCCTCGGTGTTTTCGAATGCGCGGGCAGCGCTGACCAGTTCCTCAAGGTTTTCTACCCGGGCCTGGCCTTTTTCGCCTTTTTCCGCTTCGTGATAGGCGATCAGGCCGGACTGCTCGATCACCGTCTGGGTCATCAAGTGCAGCGGCATTTCCGCGCATTTGGCCGCCAGGTTCTCGATCAACTCGACAAACACGCCCAACGCTCCAGCGGCGCGGCCGGTCAGGCCCTTGTTGGCGATCAGCAAGCGCATGGATTCCCACATCGACACATCGGCGTGGCGGGCGTGGTCGCGAATCGCTTCAACGGTTTTCTCACCGATGCCACGTGCCGGGATGTTGATCACACGCTCCAGCGCCGCATCGTTGCCACGGCCTTCGAGCAAGCGCAGGTAGGCCATGGCGTTCTTGATTTCGGCCCGCTCGAAAAAGCGCTGGCCGCCATAGATGCGGTACGGGATGCGCTCGCGCAGCAAGGCTTCTTCCAGCACCCGCGATTGGGCGTTGGAGCGGTACAGAATCGCGATATCGCTGCGCGCCAGGCCGGTTTTCAACGCGCTTTCGATGGTTTCCACCACGTAGCGTGCTTCGTCGTGTTCGTTGAACGCGGCGTACAGGTTGATCGCTTCGCCTTCGCCGCCGTCGGTCCACAGTTCTTTGCCCATGCGCCCGGTGTTGTTGGCGATCAAGGCGTTGGCGGCCTTGAGGATGCCGGCGGTGGAGCGATAGTTCTGTTCCAGACGGATGGTGATCGCGTCCGGGAAGTCGTCGGAATACTGGTAGATGTTCTCGATTTTCGCGCCGCGCCAGCCGTAGATCGACTGGTCGTCGTCGCCCACCACCATCAAGCTGTCGCCGCCCTTGGCCAGCAGGCGCAACCAGGCGTATTGCACGGCGTTGGTGTCCTGGAACTCGTCCACCAGAATGTGCCGGAAGCGTTTCTGGTAATGGGCCAGCAAGCCTGGGTTGTCGCGCCACAGGTCGAGGGCGCGCAGCAGCAGCTCGGAGAAGTCGATCACGCCGGCGCGCACGCAGGCGGCCTCGTAGGCTTCATAAATGCTGCGCATGGTGGCCAGGAACAAATCGCCGCTGGCCTGGATATGCTGCGGGCGCAGGCCTTCGTCTTTCTGGCCGTTGATAAACCATTGCGCCTGACGCGCCGGCCAGCGTTGTTCATCCAGGCCCAGCTCGCGGATCACCCGCTTGACCAGGCGTTGCTGGTCATCGCTGTCGAGAATCTGGAAGGTCTGGGCCAGGCCTGCTTCCTGCCAGTGCGCCCGCAACAGGCGGTGCGCCAGGCCGTGGAAGGTGCCCACCCACATGCCGGCCGGGCTGATGCCCATCAACTGCTCGATGCGATGACGCATCTCGGCAGCGGCCTTGTTGGTGAAGGTCACCGACAGAATGGAATGCGGGGACGCGTTTTCGACCTGGATCAACCAGGCGATACGGTGCACCAGCACTCGGGTTTTACCGGAGCCAGCACCGGCCAGGACCAACTGACGGCCAACGGGGGCTGCGACAGCCTGGCGTTGGGCATCGTTGAGGGAGTTCAGCAAAAGGGAGAGATCATCGCGCATCGGCGCATTCTAGGGTGCTGCGGGGAGTCGGGCAAATCCCAATGCCGGGTGGTCGATGCAAAACATTCCGGGCGATCCTGGCCGCGCAAACATTCTGCTGGCGGTGATGACCGGTAAGTCATGGCCCACAGCCCGCGCAGGGTCTAGCTCAAGCGCTTTGGCCACGAAGGTTGTGTGTAAAAACCGTGTGGGTTTTATGACTTGGAGCAGTTTGGCCCAAGCGCTTGCTTGTGTATGCTCCGTCCACGTTTCGGGCTCACCATTATAAGAACACTGCCTATGACCCTCAGTCCCGACCTGTTTGGCCCCTCGGTGGCGCCCGCGCAGGTCATCCGTAAACATTACGCAACCGAGATGGCGGTCGAGCGCACTCGCCTGTTGTATCAAGGCTCCTTGCTGCCGACGTTATTGATGCTGGTCAACGGCCTGGTCTGCGCCTGGTTGCTGTGGAACCCCAAGCAATACCTGTTGGACAGTATCTGGCTGGTCTGGCTGCTCGCCCTGGTGGCCCTGCGCGTGATCCAGGTGGCGGCGTTCGATTCGGCGATGCCCAGCCGCCAGGCCCTACCGATCTGGCGGCGCATGTTCATGCTCGGCTCGGCGGTCAGTGGCTTGACCCTGGCCACCGCTGCCATCGCCCTGGTGCCGGCGGACAGCTTTATGCAGCAGGCTTGGGTGTTCGGCCTGATCGGCGCCGCAACGCTGTCGGCCAGCGTGGCCTATGCCGTGAGTTTGCCGGCGTTCCTGTCCTTTGCGCTGCCGTGTCTGGTGCCGGCTATTGTCTATCTGTTCTGGAACGGCACTGCACAGCAACAAGGTTGGGGCGTGCTTGGCCTGATCCTGCTGGCCTCGTTGAGCCTGGTGGCCTGGCAGGTCAACCGCCTGATCCAGCGCGGCTTGTTGCGACGTTTTCAGAACCAGGCGCTGATCGAGCATCTGCAGCAGGCGCAGCAGCGCAGCGAGCAGTTGAATCAGGAACTGGTGCGCGAGGTTGGCCAACGTCGCCAGGTCGAACAGGAATTGCGCGACGCCCAAATCGGCCTGCAAGACCGCGTGACACAACGCGGCCAGGAGCTGGACGCCGCCAGCCTGGCCCTGAATAAAAGCGAAGCGCGTCTGGCCATGGCTCTGCAAGCCAGCGAGTTGGGCCTGTGGGACTGGAACCTGCAAACCGACGAGGTGCATCACACCCAGCTCAAAGAGTTGTTTGGCCTGGAGCCCGAATACGTCACGGCGATGCTCAGCCACCTCAAGCCGCGCCTGCACCCCGAAGACTTGCCGTTGCTCAAGCGCGCGCTGGTGGAGCACCTCAAAGGGCGCAGCGAGGATTACCAGGTGGAATACCGCGTGCGCCATGGCGACGGCCATTGGGTGTGGATCGAAGACCGGGGTCGCGCCGTGGAGCGCACGCCCAGCGGCCGCGTCACGCGCATGCTCGGCACCCGCCGCGACATCAGCGCCGACAAGGCCCTGGAGGAACAGCAACGCCTGGCCTCGACGGTGTTCGAGGCGGCCAGCGAAGGCATCGTGATTCTGGATCCCGATTACGTGCTGATCGCGGTCAACCAGGCCTTCAGTCGCGTCACCGGCTTTGACATCGACGACATGATCGGCCGCAATGTTGTCGAACTGCCCAGCAGCCGCGACGCCCGCCGCCACTTCCCGGTGATTCGCCAGGCACTGCTCAGCCATGGCACCTGGCAGGGCGAATTGGTGGAAACGCGCAAGAACGGCGAGCTGTACCCGCAATGGCTGCAATTGAATGTGGTGCGCGATGCTCGGGGAAAAGTCAGCCATATCGTGGGCTTCTTCGCCGATCTGTCCGCGCGGCGTGAATCCGAGGAGCGCATGCGCTACCTCACTCACTATGACGAGCTGACGGGCCTGGCCAACCGTTCGCTGTTTCGCGAACGCCTGCGTGAGGCGCATACGCGGGTGCGTCAGGGCGGGCGCAGCCTGGCACTGCTGCATATCAACCTGGACCGCTTCAAGCTGCTCAATGACAGCCTCGGCCATGAAGTCGCCGACCAACTCTTGCAGAAAATGGCCCGCCGTCTGATCAATGCCTTGCCCGAAGCCGACACCATCGCACGCCTGTCCGGTGATGAGTTTGCGGTGCTGTTCGATGCCTACGGCAGCCTGTCGAGCCTGGCACGGGTGGCCACGCGGCTGCTCGCCAAATTGCGGGTGCCGGTGACGGTGGAGGGGCATGAGCTGGTGGTCAGTGCTTCCATGGGCGTCAGCTTGCTGCCGGATAATGCGCGGGAAATTTCTGCGCTGGTCAGCCAATCCAATATGGCCATGCAGCACGCCAAGCATTTGGGCGGCAACAATTTCCAGTTCTACACCGACAGCCTGCAAGCCAGCACGCTGGAACGTTTGCAACTCGAAAACCACCTGCGCAAGGCCATCGACGAGCGCCAGCTCACGGTGTTCTATCAACCGAAACTGTGTCTGGCCACGGGCAAACTGAACGCCGCCGAGGCGCTGGTGCGCTGGGAGCATCCGCAGTGGGGCATGGTGCCGCCGGGGGACTTTATCGGCTTGGCCGAAGAGACCGGCCTGATCGTGCCGCTGGGCGAATTCGTGCTGCGCCAGGCGTGCTGGCAAGCGTGCGAGTGGCAGCGCCAGGGGCTGGCGCCGATCCGCGTGTCGGTGAACCTCTCCGTGCATCAGCTGCGCCAGGGCAAGTTGGTCAGCCTGGTGCGCCAAGTGCTCGAAGAAACCGGCCTGGACCCGCAATACCTGGAGCTGGAGTTGACCGAAAGCCAACTGCTCGACAGCGTTGAGCACATCATCGCCACCTTCCAGCAACTGCGCGATCTGGGCGTGAAGCTGGCCATTGATGACTTCGGCACCGGGTACTCGTCCCTCAGCTACCTCAAGCGCATCCCGGTGGATTACGTGAAGATCGACCAGACGTTTATCCGCGGGCTTGGCCAGGGCCGGGAAGATGCGGCGATCACTCGCGCAATCATCGCCATGGCCCACGGGCTGGCGCTCAAGGTGGTGGCCGAAGGTGTGGAAGACCAGCAGCAGCTGGATTTCCTGCGCGGCGAACGCTGCGATGAAGTACAGGGTTACTTGATCAGTCGGCCGATGGCAGCGGAAGGGCTGGCGGATTTATTACGAAAAAATACCGACTTTCCTTAAAGGCCGCCGCGTCGCCCCTGTGGCTACATGGCGGCTGCCCGCTGATTCAAAGGGCATCAGGGCGATTTAGTGATGCATCGGGCGGGCAAAACGGTAATTCTTGTAGTATAACTACAAGCTTGCTACATCCCTGGCGTCTGCCAATAACAAGAGTCCTGCCCTTTGAACCTGTTGCAACATATCGCCCAGTCGCGCCACCTGTTACGCAAATCGGAACTCAAGGTTGCCGATCACGTGCTGCTTGACCCTGCTGCTGTGATGCACAGTTCCATGGCCGACCTGGCCCATAGCGTGGGCATCAGTGAACCGACCATCGTGCGCTTCTGCCGCGCCATCGGTTGCTCCGGGTTCCAGGACTTGAAACTCAAGCTGGCGCAAAGCCTGGCGGCCGGTGCGAGCTTCGGGCAGTTTGCTATCCATGAAGACGACTCCGTCGCCGACTACAGCCTGAAAATCTTCGACACCACCTTGCACACGCTTATGGAAGTGCGCGAGAAGCTCGACCCGGTGGAGTTGCAGAAGGCCGTGACCGCCATGTCCCAGGCCCAGCGCGTGGAGTTCTATGGTTTCGGTGCGTCCGGCGCGGTAGCGGCGGATGCCCAGCACAAATTCTTCCGCCTGCTGCTCACCGCAGCGGCCTACAGCGACCCGCACATGCAGGCGATGTCGGCGGTGACCTTGAAGCCGACCGACGTGGCCATCTGCATTTCCCAGTCCGGGCGCTCCAAAGACCTGCTGATCACCGCCAACCTGGTGCGTGAAAGCGGCGCGTCGTTGATCACCCTGTGCCCGAGCCAGACGCCGCTGGCGGAGCTGTCGACGGTCAACCTGGCGATCGACGTGCACGAAGACACTGAAATCTACACGCCGCTGACTTCGCGTATCGCCCATCTGGTGGTGATCGACGTGTTGGCGATGGGCGTGGCCATGGCGCGCGGGCCGAGCCTGGTCAACCACCTCAAGAGCGTGAAGCGCAGCTTGCGCAGCCTGCGGTTGTCACCCAAGTCGGTCAAAGCCCTCGACGACTGATTCGAGGTCGCCCTCGGTCAAATGTGGGAGCTGGCTTGCCTGCGATGGCTGTGTATCAGTCGCCGGATATGTCAGCTGACCCACCGCCATCGCAGGCAAGCCAGCTCCCACCTTGGTTTTGCGCTTATTTCAGAAGATTCATCGTCCTGTAACCCTCGCGCAGCCAAACCGTCATCGCCCAGGGCCATCCTGTACTCCCCGTACTCGCATTGGGAGACTCAAAATGGCCCGGCACTACGAAGACAGCAGCACCGTCAAAACCCGTCGTCAGCAAGAAGACCAGCGCCGCATGGCGTTCCGTCGTGCAATCGAAGACCGTTGCGAAGAGCGCCAATTGCTCCAGAGCATCAGTGACTACCCGGAACTCCATTGGCAGGCACCCGCGGCTGCCCAGCGAAACGCTCAGCCAGCGCGCTGATCTGTACGCGTTCGCTGCGGATAAAGCCCAGGAACGCATGGGCCACCGGTGACAGGCGCTTGGCTTTGGCTTGCACCAGGCACCAACTGCGGTACAGCGGCAGTTCTTCCACCGGCAGCTCCTTGAGCCCGCCGGTGGCCAGCTCCAGGTTGACTGCGTGGCGCGTCAGCAACGCCACGCCCAACCCTGCGCTGACGCACTCGCGCTGCGCCTCGGCCGAGGCGACTTCCACTGTTTGGGTGAAGTGCACGCGTTTTTCCTTGAAGTACTCCTCGCAGGCCAGTCGCGTGCCGGAACCTGGTTCGCGGATGAGCAGCGTGTAGGGTTCCAGGTCTTGAAGGCGCAGCGGCCCTTGCAGGCTCAGCGGGTGGTCGAGCGGCGCCACGGCAACAATCGGGTTATTCAGGAACGGCAGGAATTCCAGGCCCATGTCCTGGGGCACCATGGACATGATCACCAGGTCATCGCGGTTGTCCGACAGCCTGCGAATCACTTGGGCGCGGTTGACCACCGTGAGGTGCAACTGTACCTCAGGGTGCTGGCGTTTGAAGGCGGCAAACAGGTGTGGCACGAAGTACTTGGCGCTGGATTCGATCGCCAGCTTCAGCTGGCCTTGCAGCGAACCCTGCATGTCCGACAGCTGCATATCGAGGTTTTCCAGGCGCCCGAAAATATCCCGGCTGGCCCGCTGCAAGGCTTCTGCTGCTTCAGTCATGTAGAGCTTTTTGCCGACGTAATCGAACAGCGGCTGGCCGATCAGCTCTTCAAGCTGGCGAATTTGCAGGCTGACGGCAGGTTGCGTCAGAGACATTTCCTCGGCCGCGCGGCTGTAGGACCGTAAATCACACACTTCATTGAAGATCTGCAGTTGACGCAATGTCATACGCATCAATGACTTACGCATTATTTTAATCCTCTCGTGCTGGGCCGCCCGGCTAACTATAAGTCTTTACTTATACACAACCCAATAATTATTGATTTTTGTTAATCCTCCGGTGCGCATAGTGTGTGTCTCGCGACTGTCATGAAACATTTGGTCACGCGCCGACCCGGATCCAATGGGTCGTAGAACGCAGCAATCGGCTCAAGGGAATTTCCAAGTGATAAAAAAGATCCTGATCGCCAACCGTGGTGAAATTGCCGTACGAATCGTGCGTGCCTGCGCCGAGATGGGCATTCGCTCGGTCGCGGTTTACTCGGACGCCGACCGCCACGCGTTGCACGTTAAACGTGCTGACGAAGCCCACAGCATTGGTGCCGAGCCGCTGGCCGGTTACCTGAACCCGCGCAAGCTGGTGAACCTGGCCGTGGAAACCGGTTGTGACGCCTTGCACCCAGGCTATGGTTTCCTCTCGGAAAACGCCGAATTGGCAGACATCTGCGCCGAGCGCGGGATTAAGTTCATCGGCCCGTCGGCTGAAGTGATCCGCCGCATGGGCGACAAGACCGAAGCACGTCGCAGCATGATCAAGGCCGGTGTGCCGGTCACGCCGGGCACCGAAGGCAACGTCGCCGATATCGCCGAAGCCCTCACCGAAGGCGACCGCATTGGTTACCCGGTGATGCTCAAGGCCACCTCCGGTGGTGGCGGTCGCGGCATCCGTCGCTGCAACAGCCGCGAAGAACTTGAACAAGCCTTCCCCCGTGTTATTTCCGAGGCCACCAAGGCGTTCGGTTCGGCGGAAGTGTTCCTGGAAAAATGCATCGTCAATCCCAAGCACATCGAGGCGCAGATCCTTGGTGACAGCTTTGGCAACGTGGTGCATCTGTTCGAGCGCGATTGCTCGATCCAGCGTCGTAACCAGAAGCTCATCGAAATCGCTCCAAGTCCGCAACTGACCCCGGAACAGCGCGCTTATATCGGCGACCTGTCGGTGCGCGCGGCCAAGGCCGTGGGTTACGAGAACGCCGGTACCGTGGAGTTCCTGCTCGCCGAGGGCGAGGTGTACTTCATGGAGATGAACACCCGGGTGCAGGTGGAACACACCATCACCGAAGAAATCACCGGCATCGACATTGTGCGTGAGCAGATCCGCATCGCGTCCGGCCTGCCACTCTCGGTGAAACAGGAAGACATCCAGCACCGCGGTTTCGCGCTGCAGTTCCGTATCAACGCCGAAGACCCAAAGAACAACTTCCTGCCAAGTTTCGGCAAGATCACCCGTTACTACGCGCCCGGCGGCCCCGGCGTGCGCACCGACACGGCGATCTACACCGGTTACACCATCCCGCCGTTCTACGATTCCATGTGCCTGAAACTGGTGGTGTGGGCGTTGACCTGGGAAGAAGCCATGGACCGCGGCCTGCGCGCCCTGGACGACATGCGCCTGCAAGGCGTGAAGACCACCGCCGCCTACTACCAGGAAATCCTGCGCAACCCGGAATTCCGCAGCGGCCAGTTCAACACCAGCTTTGTGGAAAGCCACCCTGAGCTGACCAACTACTCGATCAAGCGCAAACCCGAAGAGCTGGCCCTGGCCATCGCCGCCGCCATCGCCGCCCACGCAGGCCTGTGAGGAATACAACAATGTCCAAGACTCCTGTTTCCAAAAAAATATTCGTAACCGACACCATCCTGCGCGACGCCCACCAATCGCTGCTGGCGACCCGCATGCGCACCGCCGACATGCTGCCGATCTGCGACAAGCTCGACAAAGTTGGCTACTGGTCCCTGGAAGTCTGGGGCGGCGCGACCTTTGACGCCTGCGTGCGCTTCCTCAAGGAAGACCCGTGGGAGCGCCTGCGCAAACTGCGCGCCGCATTGCCGAACACACGCCTGCAAATGCTGCTGCGTGGCCAGAACCTGCTGGGCTACCGCCACTACAGCGACGACGTGGTCAAAGCCTTCGTCGCCAAGGCTGCTGTGAATGGCATCGACGTGTTCCGCATCTTCGACGCCATGAATGACGTGCGTAACCTGCGTGTGGCTATCGAAGCGGTCAAAGCGGCCGGCAAACACGCCCAGGGCACCATTGCCTACACCACCAGCCCGGTGCACACCATCGAGGCATTTGTAGCCCAGGCCAAGCAAATGGAAGCCATGGGTTGCGACTCGGTGGCAATCAAGGACATGGCTGGCCTGCTGACTCCGTATGCCACCGGCGAGCTGGTCAAGGCGCTGAAAGCCGAGCAAAGCCTGCCGATCTTCATCCATTCCCATGACACCGCTGGTTTGGCTGCGATGTGCCAACTCAAGGCGATCGAAAACGGTGCCGATCATATCGACACCGCCATTTCCAGCTTCGCCTGGGGCACCAGCCACCCGGGCACCGAGTCGATGGTCGCCGCCCTTAAAGGCAGCGAATTCGACACTGGCCTCAGCCTGGAGCTGCTGCAGGAGATTGGCCTGTACTTCTACGCCGTGCGCAAGAAGTACCACCAGTTCGAAAGCGAATTCACTGCCGTCGACACCCGCGTGCAAGTCAACCAGGTGCCGGGCGGGATGATTTCCAACCTGGCCAACCAATTGAAAGAGCAGGGCGCACTCAACCGCATGAGCGAAGTGCTGGCCGAGATCCCGCGTGTGCGTGAAGACCTTGGCTTCCCGCCGCTGGTCACGCCGACCTCGCAGATCGTCGGCACCCAGGCGTTCTTCAACGTGCTGGCCGGCGAGCGCTACAAAACCATCACCAACGAAGTGAAACTCTACCTGCAAGGCGGCTACGGCAAGGCGCCGGGCACCGTGAACGAGAAGCTGCGTCGCCAGGCCATTGGCAGCGAAGAGGTGATCGACCATCGCCCGGCCGATCTGCTCAAGCCGGAGATGACCAAGCTGCGCGGCGAAATCGGCGCATTGGCCAAGTCCGAAGAAGACGTGCTGACCTACGCCATGTTCCCGGACATCGGGCGCAAGTTCCTCGAAGAGCGCGACGCCGGCACCCTCACACCTGAAGTGCTGCTGCCGATCCCCGAAGCCGGCGGTGTAGCACGTGCCGGTGGCGAAGGCGTGCCGACCGAGTTTGTCATCGACGTACACGGCGAAAGCTACCGCGTGGACATCACCGGTGTCGGTGTAAAGGCCGAAGGCAAGCGGCACTTCTACCTGTCCATCGACGGCATGCCCGAAGAAGTGGTGTTCGAACCGCTCAACGAGTTTGTCAGCAGCGGCGGCAGCAAGCGCAAGCACGCAACCGAGCCGGGCCATGTCAGCACGGCGATGCCGGGCAACATCGTCGACGTATTGGTCAAGGAAGGCGACGTGGTAAAAGCCGGCCAGGCGGTGCTGATTACCGAAGCCATGAAGATGGAAACCGAAGTGCAGGCAGCGATTGCCGGCAAGGTCACCGCCGTTCATGTGGCCAAGGGCGACCGGGTAAACCCTGGCGAAATCCTGATTGAAATCGAAGGCTGATACAGCCTTCGACACTACCGCTTAATCCTCGGGGGGGCAGGTGCCCCCCTTTTTTTTGCCTGAAATTTACCGATCAGCGCGGTTTAAAAATTCATCTTCCATTCGCCCATAAGGCCATGGTTTCGGCTGTTGGTACCGGCTTGGGCGCTGTAGGTCAGGCCGACACTGTGTTCGGTGGACAAGGCGAGGTCCAGGCCGGCTTGCATGTCGAGGCTATTGCGGTCCAGCGAAGTGCCGGTGATGGTAAAGCTGTCGATGATCCCCAGTGCGGCGCGTGAGGATTGACGCACTTGGCTGTCGACTTCGCCATAGAGGTGCTTCCAGCTGGTACTCAGGTGGGGTGTGAGGCTCATCCGATTGTCGAGCCGGTACACCGTGGCCAGCCGCAGGCCAAAGGTGCTGCTGAGGTTTTGTTGGGTTTGTGAGCCGACGTTAAGCGCGGTGAAACCTCCCTTTTCTTTGAAGCTGTCACGGTGGTAGCGCTGATAGCCCAGGCCAGCGAACGGCTCTACGTGTAAGTCGGCGCTGCCCAATTGGTAACCCAGCTCGGAAAACACCGTTTGGCTTTGGGCGTCGTATTTGCCCTGGAGTTGCTCCTTGAAGCCGAGCAGGTTGACGTCACGTTTGTTCTTGCCCGCGTGATTGCTGTAGAACGCCCCCAGGCGCAGGGCCAACGGGCCGTCCTGGCGCACGGCATAGCCGCCCAGGTGCAAGCTGTCGAGTTCGCCTTTGAAACGTTGAGCTTGAAGCTCGCTGGTGGACTTGGCGCCCATTACACCGACTCGCCATGCATGGTCCACGGCCCAGTCGGCGCCCAGCATCAGGCCTTTAGTGCTGTGCTTGAGACCGTCGCTGCCGCCTTGTTTATCGAGCTTGCCGCCGTTGCCCAGGCCTTGCATCCAAAAGTGACCGTTGCCATCGTTGGGCAGCGTGCGCAGGGATGAGAGCAATGAGTGGCTGATGTGTGCGGTGGTGTTTTGGGTCGCGCCAGCCAAGTTGGCATTCTGGCTGCCTGCCAACTGTTCGAACGCCGCACCCAGGCCGCCCGGTTGTTGGGACAGCGCTTCACCGGCTTTTTGCAGGCCTTTGATTTCTTCCGAGGTCAGGTCGCCGGCTTGCAGTGCTCGTTGCAAAGCAGGTTTAAGCACCGCAGCCAGTTGCTGGCCGTTGTGAGTCGTCGCCTGGTTGAAGTAGCTGTCGATGGGCACGATTGGGGCCGGTGGCTGGTAAGCCAGGGTGTCGTTGGAAAAGTCCAGTTCGTACTGAAAAGGTGTGCCTGCCAGGGCAAACGGGGTACTGGCTACGCCAACAGCCAGGCTGATAGCGCGTGCAAGGTTTAGGACGGAGAAGGGCATGAAGTCATAGCCTCTGGTGATTGAGGCCGGGAATTTAACGAGATGGCGGGGCGATAACTGTCAGGCTATCGACCCGTGATTTGCGGGAGTTGTCTCTACTGCTGGGCGATTAAAGCCGCATTTGCCATTGGCTCGTCAGCGTGTGGTTGTGGCTGTTGCCTTGAGCGTCACCCACGCCGCACATAGCCTTTGCCGTAGTGCCGCTCCAGGCGTGCCTGGATCAGTTCCAGCCCGAGGGACATCACCCAGTAGATGATCGCGGCGGTCGTGAGCATTTCGATGTATCGATAGCTTGATCGCCCGTAAGACTGCGCCAGGAACATCACTTCCCACACGCCCATTACCGAGATCAGGGACGAGTCCTTGAGCATGGAGATGAACTGGTTGGTGGCGGGCGGCACGATGGTGCGCATGGCCTGGGGCAGGGTGACGTGCCAGAAGATCGCGCTGTCACGCATGCCCAGTGCCAGGGCGGCTTCTCGTTGACCGTGGGGAACACCGAGGATGCCGGCGCGGAAGATTTCGCTCAGGTAGGCGCCGTAATTCAGTGAGAGTGCGATGATCCCGGCGACGATGGCGCCTGGCACCAGGCCCAGTTGGGGCAGGCCCAGATAAATCAGCAGGATCTGGATCAACAGCGGCGTGCCGCGAAAGAACGACGCGTAAAAACTCGCAATGCCAAAGGCCACGGCGCTTTTCGACAGGCGCCCCAGTGCGGTGATAAAACCCAGCACCGACGAGGCGACTATCGAGCAAAGGCACAGAAACAGCGTCAGCGCTGCGCCTTGCAAAAAACCGTTCGGCGCCAGGTGTACGCCGACCAGGTTGGGCAGCTTGTCGAGGATGATCGAGAACTTCAGGTCAAAGCTCAGGAAGAAGCTGGCGAATAGGCAAAACAGCGCTGCCCACGTGAGGTACAACCGCGTACGAAAGCCAAAGAGCCGTTGTAGTCGAGATGTGTTCACCGGCGGCTTGGGAGGTGTCGGGAAGGCGGTCATTTGCTGATATCGGCGCCGATCCATTTTTTCGACAGCTTGCTCAAGGTGCCGTCCTGTTTCAACTGCGCGAACACTTCACGCACCTTGGCGTCCCACTGCGGGTCACCTTTCTCGATAGCCACCGAATTGGGTTCGGCATACAGCGATTCACCGGCGAGCTTGAAGCGCTTGTCCTGATTCAGGCGCGGTTGGGCCGTGACCAGGTTGGTGAGGATCGCATCCAGGCGGACACCGGCGCCCAGGCCCAGGTCCTGGAAGGCGACGTTATCGGTGTCGTACGGGGCGATCTGCACATCCTCGAACGGGTACTGAAGTTGCGTATCTTCATCGCCTTCGATCACCAGGTTCTTGTTCAGATAGCTTTCATAGCTGGACGCGCTGGTGAGGCCGACTTTCTTGCCGCTGAGGTCTTTGGCGCCGTGGATGCGCTCATCCTTGGCATTCACAACGATCACCGCGGGCGAGGCGTAGTACTCCACCGGGAAATCAAACACCTCGGCGCGGGCCTTGCTCGGGGTCATGGAACAGATGCAAATATCGTAGCGCCCGCTCCAGCGACCTGCGGCAATCACATCCCAGGACGGCGTTTCCAGACGCAGCTTCACGCCTAGCTTCTGCGCCACTGCCTTGGCCACGTCGACGTCAAAACCATCGAGTTGGTTCTGCTCGTTGAGAAACGAGAAGGGCGGGTAGCTTTCCATCAGCACGCCAACCAATTCTTTCTTCTGCTCAACCCGGTCCAGGGTTGCACCGCCAAAGGCTTGGGTAGAGGCAGCCAGCATCGTCAGGCCCAGGGCCAACAGCGGTTTAAGTTTCACAATCGACACCTGAATAAAAAAGGGTTGTTATTAACCAGACGGTACGCATTAAATAGTTATAAGAACGACTCTCATAGTGAGTTATTTTCATAAGCATATGAGTGAAAAGCATATGGGCGCAGTAAACGCAGTAATTCTCGATGGTGGCATGGGCCGTGAACTGCAGCGCCGGGGCGCGCCGTTTCGGCAGCCGGAGTGGTCGGCATTGGCGTTGAGCGAAGCGCCGCAGGCAGTTGAGGCGGTGCACACGGCTTATATCCAGAGCGGTGCCAACGTCATCACCACCAACAGCTACGCGGTTGTGCCGTTTCATATTGGCCAAGCGCGGTTTGCTGCCGAAGGCCAGGCGCTTGCGGCGTTGGCCGGTGAATTGGCGCGACGTGCGGTACAGGCTTCAGGCCAGACGGTGCGTGTGGCAGGCTCATTGCCGCCGCTGTTCGGCTCCTACCGGCCCGACTTGTTCGAGGCCGGCCGAGTCAGCGAACTGCTGACGCCACTGGTGAATGGCCTGGCGCCCCATGTCGACCTATGGCTGGCGGAAACCCAGAGTTCGATCGTTGAGGCACGGGCTATCCATGCCGGCCTGCCGCAGGACGGAAAACCATTCTGGCTGTCGTTTACCTTGAAGGATGAAGACACCGATGAGGTGCCACGCCTGCGTTCTGGCGAACCGGTGGCAGATGCGGCTGAAGCGGCCGCGCAACTGGGTGTGGCGGTGCTGCTGTTCAATTGCAGCCAACCAGAGGTGATTGGCGCAGCCATTGATACCGCGCGCCAAACGTTTGAGCGCCTGGGGGTGAGCATTCAGATTGGCGCCTACGCTAACGCCTTCCCGCCGCAGCCCAAGGAGGCCACCGCGAACGATGGCCTCGACCCCCTGCGTGACGATCTCGACCCACCCGGCTACCTGCACTGGGCCGCCGATTGGCAGGCACGCGGTGCCAGCCATTTGGGCGGTTGCTGCGGGATTGGGCCGGAGCATATTGCCGTGCTCGCCCAGAAGCTGGCCTAAGGCTTAACTCGCCTGGCGGCGACACTCCGCCAGGCCTTTCAGCTGACCAGAACCCGCCTGGTTCGCTTCGGACAGCCACTCTTCAAACCCGGCACCCACGGTTGGCCATTCCGAATCCAGGATCGAATACCACGCGGTATCGCGGTTCTGCCCCTTGACCACCATGTGCTGGCGAAACACCCCTTCAAAGCTAAAGCCCAGACGTTCGGCAGCATATTTTGAGCGGGCGTTGCCGTTGTTGCACTTCCATTCCAGCCGACGGTAGCCCTGCTCGAACGCGTATTTGGCCAGCAGGTACACAGCCTCGGTGCTTTTGGGCGAGCGTTGCATCGGTGCGCCGAAGGTGACGTGGCCGATTTCGATGCGGCCTTGGGCCGGCACGATGGACATCAAGCTGAGGATGCCTTGCACGTCGCCGGTCGCACGGTCGATCACGCTGAAGAAGTACGGGTCGCTATTGGCGGCGTGATTATTCAGCCAAGCATCAAAGGCAGCGCGCTCGGGGAAGGGGCCGTAAGGTAAATAGTCCCAGAGTTTCGGGTCGGCGCCGGGGCCTTCAAGGGCGCGGAACAGGCCGTCGGCATGCCGCGCCGGGTCGAGTTTTTCCAGGCGGATAAACCGCCCTTCCAGCAGTTGAACGGTGGGCGCCGGGACGCCTTTCCAGTCGGCGGGTGAGATAGGCATGCTGCGCTCCTTAAAGACCTTTGCGAAATTGAATAAAACCTGGGCGTTCGGCGATGCGCTCGTACAGCTGGATCGCGGTGGCGTTGGTCTCGTGGGTCAACCAGTGCACCTTGGCACAGTTATCGGCCTTGGCGGTGGCGTAGACGAATTCGATCAATTTGCGGCCCACGCCGGTGCCGCGTTGGGACGGATCCACCAGCAGGTCCTGAAGGTAGCAGGAATTCTCGATGCTCCAGTTGGAGCGATGGTAGATAAAGTTGACCATGCCCACCGCCTTGCCGTCCTGCCAGGCAAGCGCCGAATGGGTCGGCTCGTTGGCATCGATCAGGCGTTGCCAGGTGTTTTGGCTGACGGCGTCCGGCAGTTCGGTTTCGTAGAACTTCAAATACGCCTGCCACAGCGGTAGCCACGCGGCGTGGTCGGCGGCCGTCACTCGGCGGATGTCGATCTGACTCATTCTGAAACTCCTTGGGGAATAAAGCGCGCGAGGGTCTGGTCGCGCACATCAATGCTGGCAGCCAGGCCTTCGCGCACGCCGGCGATATCGGCAGCGCTGCGGTTCTGGCTGAGTTTGCGTTTGCCGATCAGGCGCTCGACGGGCAGGGCGAAGCCGACGATGGCCTTGAGCATGCCGTCTATGTAGTCGGCCGGCGCGTCGCTGACTTTCCATGGCTGGGCGCGGTTGCCTTCATGGCGATCGGTAAGTGCCGTGACCACTGCGAGCAGACGCTCGGCATCGGTAAATACCTCAGCCTTGCCGTAGGCATGCACGGCGAGGTAATTCCAGGTCGGCACCACTTTGCCGTGCTCGGCCTTCGCCGGGTAAAACGCCGGGCTGACGTAAGCGTCGGCACCGGCAAAGATCACCAATGCTTCGCTGCCATTTTGCAGGTCACGCCACTGCGGGTTGGCCTTGGCCAAATGCCCGTACAGCGTGCCATTGGGGCCTTCATCGGGGTTGAGCAGCAGCGGCAAGTGGCTGGCCTGCAGGCCTTGCTCGCCAAAGGTCACCAACTGCGCCAGGCGGGTGTGCTGGATCAGTTGCTGCAGTTCAGGCAAATCATCGAGGGCAAAGGCGCGCGGTGTGTACATGGAAATTTTCCTTGGCGAATGCCTGCATCCTAGGCAGGCTAATGGTTCGTTGTAAGAGCCATCTGGCACCAATTTTATAGGTCCAATATGTCGCCCATCACGCCACCGCTGTCGTTCAACCCCGCAGGTATCGAGCTGGATCGCCGTCAGGGGCTGACGCGTCAACTGTATGAAGCCCTGCGCCAGCGGGTGCTGGACGGGCGACTGGTCAGCGGTACGCGATTACCCGCCACACGTGATCTGGCGGCGGCGCTGTCGATCTCGCGCAACAGCGTGGTGCGTGCCTACGATCAGCTATATGCGGAAGGGTTTATTGAAAGCCGGGTGGGTGACGGCACCTATGTGGCCCAACTGCCCACGGCAAAAAAACTATCCACAAAAGTATCCACAGGGTTTTCAACAGGGTTATCCCCAGCCTTATCCACAAAATGGGCGGATTTGCCGGACGATCTGGACAATGAAGTTATCCACAGTGCGGGCCTGGCGCGGGTAAAAAACAACCACCTGGCTCACCCTCCAGCGGGACCGCCTCGGGCCTTTCGTGTGGGTGTGCCGGCCTTCGACCTGTTCCCGTTTGATATATGGGCCAAGCTGAATGGGGCGTTCTGGCGCAAGCCAAACCTGGAACTGCTGTGCTACGGCGACCCGGCCGGCGACGATCGTTTGCGTGGTTTGATCGCTGCGTATTTGCGCAGTTCGCGTGGCATGCAATGCACGGCTGAACAAATTGTGATCACCAGTGGCGCACAGCAAGCGATTAGCCTTTGTGCACAGTTGCTGGTTGAGCCTGGGGACGGCGTGGCGGTGGAAAACCCTGGTTATCGCGCTGCCGGCCACGCGTTCGCCTTGGCTGGCGCGCGATTACATGGCGTGCCGGTAGACAGCGAGGGCATGGATAGCCAGGTGCTCAACACCCTTGATGACTGTCGTGTGGCCTATGTCACGCCGTCCCACCAATACCCGTTGGGTGTGGTAATGAGCCTGGCGCGGCGCCTGGAATTGCTGGCCTGGGCCGAGCGTAGCGGCGGCTGGATCATCGAGGACGATTACGACGGTGAATACCGTTACAGCGGCGCGCCCCTGTCGCCCTTGGCGGCGCTGGATCGCAGTGGACGCGTGTTGTATGTCGGCACCTTCGGCAAAGTGGCGTTCCCGGCATTGCGCCTGGGTTATCTGGTTTTACCACCGGGGCTGGTGCAAGCCTTCACCCGACGTCGTGCGGTGGACATGCGCCATTCCGAAGTCAGTACCCAGGCGGTGATGGCCGAATTCATGGCGGCCGGGCATTTCCAGCGGCACATCCGTCGCATGCGCCGCGCGGCCTTGAGCCGGCGCAACGTCTTGCTGGCCGGCTGGCCCGACGGGCTGCTCGGCGTGGGTGCCCTGCCCAGCGTTGCGGCGGGGTTGCACCTGACGGTGCGGGTGGACAGCCTGGCCCGTGAGCAGGCGTTGCTCGCCCAGGCCCACGCGGCGGATGTCGAGATCAATGGCTTGAGCGGCTACTGGCTGGCAGACAGCGGCCCACCGTCGGACCAGCGTGCCGGCCTGGTGATGGGCTTTGCCGCCGTGCCCGAGTCGGCTATCGCGCAAGCGCTGGCGCGGTTGCGCCAGGCATGGCGCGGTTGAAGCCGATTAATGGCTAAAAAACAGCGACTTGGCCAGTTGATCGCTAATCGAGCTGCGATGAATTTCGATCTCCTCCCAGTCGTTACGCCCCGTGCGCTGGCGGGAACCACCGAGCCGTCGTTGTTCGCGGGTTTTGAGATGAGCCTTATCGAATACCTCCAGGGCGGCGTTTTTCTTTGAGTAGTGAAAGTGCGCGTACCACAGCACGGCATTGGTCTCTTTATCGCGTACTTCGTACTCGTCCAGATAGCCCTTTGGCGGCCCTTTGACGACGCTGCGAGTTAAGGTTTTGTGGATACTTATCAGCCCTTGGCTATGCAACCACTCCACCCGCGCCGCAGTGGGCGGTTGCTGTTTGATCATGTCGATGTAGGTTTTTCTACCCAGGCGATAAAGCCGCTGTGCTTCGTCGTTGAGGTTGCGTTTGGTCGATGCGGCTGAGACATGATCACTTTCGGTGAGATTGCGCCGGGTCAGCGCTTGCTCGATATCGTTTGACGCATCCTCCAGTTTTTTCGCATAGGCCTCGAACATATCTTGGATATCCTGGGGCGTGTGCCAGGGTTTACTCGAGAAGCCCTGATACTTGCGGGTTTCAGCTGGCGCGCTATCCAACAGCGTTTGCCCGGTGTTAATGCTGGTATCCAGGTCCACCGTGGCAGGCACTGGCGGTGGAGGGGTGACCTTTTGCCGCTTGACCCAGACGCCTGGGGTTTTTTCATGAAACGTAGCGAGCACTTTGCCCGTCACCGACGCTTTGACATCGAACAGCGTACTGTCGGACTCACGGGGTTGAGCTATTAAAACGCCGTCGTAGCGTGTCTTGATGACTTTGCGTTGTGGCGCGCGCGGCGCCTTTGAGCTGCCGGGTTTGGGTTCCAGGGCTTTTTTCTCGCGTAGCAGTTGCGCCAGGTCGTGAATGGCGCGCTGGCTGAATTCGCCAATCTGCTGGCGAAAAGTCTGAAGGCGGGTTTTCAGCAGAAACTGCGGGTGTTCGGCGTGCAGGTCCAGCAGACGTTCATCTGCACTGGAAAATTGCTCAACCAGGCTGTTGAGCACGTCAATGCGCTCATCCAGCGACGTGTCGTTACCCCTTTCGATGATTTCAGTGAAACTCTCGACGTTAAGTTCGGCTGTCTCGACGCACTGGTCCATCTGCTCTCGCAGCGTAGCGGGGATCTGGCTTTGCTCTTCATCGATACACAAGTAGCGAGCCAAGCCGATCTCCAGAGATTTGAGCTCAGTGAGGGTGAGCGTTGGCAACTCGCTCATGGTTTTGAGAATGACCGCCGCGCCTTCCTTTCCCAGCGCTTTGAGGTCGCTGAAGCGGTTATTGATGAACTCCATGCGTTTGATGATTGCCAGGTTCAAGGTGGACAGGTTTTGCGCGCTTTGCGCCTGGTTTTTATAGTCTATGTCTACCTCGGCATCGAGGATTTTGGACGACGATTTCAAGGCCTGCTTATAGCCCACCAATTGTTGTTCCATGGCTACTTGAGTCAGTTGTATTTGCTGCTTCAGGTATTCACTCATGTCGCTTTCATAGGAGGGCACGGCCTCGATGACGCTCAAGGACTTCAACTGCCTGATCGCCTCGTCGTACGCCTTCAACCGGTTTTCGACTTTATCTATGAACGCTGTACGCCGCAGGTCAGTGGAAGGGCCAGGGGCGGCGTCCAGTGCAGGCTCCGATTCAAGCACTTCCAGCTGTTGTCTGGCGGCGACCGCATCAAAGGCGTTGAGCTGGCTCGTGAGTGCCGCAATGCGCTCAGGCTGATTGACCTTGACCGCACGCTGACGGTTTCGAAGGCCGCCGCCGCGCAGTCGCAAACGGATGTCAACGAACCACTGGCCCGCCAGATTGCCGATCAGCGGCGGGCCCGTACGCAACGGTGACTTCGGGTCAATGATGATGACACTGTCGTTGTCATCCACCCTCACCTCGAACCAACGCTCGCCAACCGGTGCATACCACTTGTCTGCAAGGGCGTACAGATTCAGGTGGCGCCCGGGCGTTTTGTTTTGCTCGCCAAGCTTATCGGGTTTGGCGATTTTGAAACTGTCGAGAGTCTTGGCCAGGCTCAAGCGGCTATGGCTCAGGGCCCCCAGGATGTGTACGGCGCCTTGATGCTCGGCGGGCACTTGGCCGTCGGGAATATTTGCTTGTTGAATAGAGTTGTATTTTTTCTCGATAACGGGTGGTTTCCCGGCGGTTTCGAGCGTTGTTGATTCGGATTCAGTTTTGATCTTCGGTGTATCGTACTGTTCCAGCAGGCGAGGGTGGCGTAGGGCAATGTGCAGGGTCAGCGCCATGCCCAGGTTGAGGAATACATCCACTAACGCTGTCCACGAGGCTTGTTGATCCCCCTTGTTCACAGCTTCCTCGGTGGCTTGCAGGTCGTCCATGATTTGCCAGATCCAGGCGGCAATGCCGACGGTGCGGCCCATGAACGGCAGGGCCGCGTTGAATATTTGCCAGCCGGTGTGTCGAAACGTCGCCCAGCGTTTCTGTACATTGGACACCGACTGACGGTCCGCCAATTCGACCATGGCGCCGGCATTGGCCTTGAACAGCGTTGCCAGGGCGTCATTGCCCACTTCTTCATCAGCCAGGATCACGGGGCCGCTCATGTAAAGCAAAGTGAGGGGCTCGACCAGGGCCCGCACCACCGTCCACGGCGAGGGCAAGGTGTCGGGAAACACGTATTGGGCATAATTGAAGCTCTGCGCTTGCGGCAGCCAGGCCAGCACCGATTCGCGCAAGGGGCGCTCATGTTTGATGGCGTACAGCAGGTTTTGCCGTGACGGGTATTGCATCAGTACCGGTTCCAGCAATGGGCGATAAAGCAGGGACGGACCGGCGTCGGCGTCCCTTGGACCGATCACGAACATATTGGCAACCACGTCGCGCTCATTGCCGGGCCGCAAGGTGGGTACGAAGGCCAGGGCGCGGATAACAATGAGCTGCCCGTCTACATGACGGTCGTGCTCATCGGCGCGCATCACGGCGGCAACGTAGCGGTAGCCGCGCTCATCAATTGCGCCTTGTTTGCGGATTTTCATTTGCAGGGCCAGCAACGGCAGTTGCAGGCGTAGATGGCTGATGTAGAGCTGTTGCCGGTGACTGGATTGCGCAGTGTCATCAAGCAGTTTCTGTTTTATCAGCGCGGGGTAGTGTTCGCCGATATCAATGTCTTCGATCAGGTCTTTTAAATAACTGAAGGTCAGCCAGCTGGGGACACCATTGTCATTGCCGTTGTAGCGCACCGTGGTGTTGCCGGTGGGCAGGCCGGTGAGGTTGTCCAGCGCCAGATCGATCAGGCCGCGACGGGTGATGTCCACGCTGCCCGGCACGATGAACGTGCCCCATACCACCGGGCTTTCGATCACCACCTCAATTTTGTCCAGATTCAGGCGTGCACCGTCTTTATGCGACTGGATGCGGCTTTTCAGCTGTGCGCGGGCATAGTCCCGAATGGGCGCAATGCCGTCCTGGAATGTTTCGCCGTGGTAATGGGCATGCAGTTGGGCCAGGTCGATCATGTAGCGGCTATAGGCGGCGGTGTCCGAGTCCGACGCCGAAGCCAGCCAGTCGGGCAGTTGCTGATGAACCTCTCGGATACTCGAGAGTTGGTGATCGCTCAACTCTTCGATGCTGGGCACAATGCGGGCGATGGTGGTGGGGCTTGGCTGGACCTCTGCCGGCTCATCGACAACCTCTTGGCTGTAACAGCCGATGGCGCGGATTTGCAGCTCTATCAGGGTGCAGGCCAGGGTATCGAAAAAATTGCCAGCGGGCTCATACAGGCGCCATTGCAACGTGGTATCGCGCTGTGGCGCACTGAGCCGGTCCGGCAGTGAGGCGCCGAATGCTTCAAGTGACTCAAAGGTTTCGTAACCGCTTACCAGCGAGTGCGTCAGGATCAATGGGTGCTTGTCTTGCTCACCAACCAGCACGGCGATGTCCATGAAACTGACGTGGGTGGACGCGCCGTCTCGGAGTAGATCGACATCAACCAGGTAGGCGTGACACTTGTAGCGATCATTCAGCGAGCGACTGTCCCGATCGGGTTCCTGGAACACTCCACGGGCCATGGCCGCTTGGTGTTCATCCAGGCCTTGCTCTTCGGTGACATTCCACACTTTCCTCAACGAATTGGAAAACGCCTGCCAGCGTGGTCCGCTGCTACCGTTGGAGGCGTTCCAGAAGTTAAGTTGCTGTTCCTGAAAAGCGGTGAACAGCAAGTCGGATAACTCGTTGATCAAGCGTGCGATGGCATCGATCTTCACCGCAAGGTGTACTGGCGCCGTGGCGTTCGGCTGCAGCGTGAGGAAATGCTCGCCATCGATGTAAGTGACCCGCTCGCTGGACAGCGCTTGATGAGCCAGCACTGAGGTCAGGGGTTGGATAACGGCTGGCGCCGGTTCGACGGCGTTCCCCACGATATGCCAGCGAGGGCTGACCACCATCGCCAGGTCGGGGTCGATATTGAGGGTGGGGTAGAGCTCTCTGAGTGCCGAGCGCAACGTGGTGGCGGCGACCTCATGGAGGGTAGGCCCGGTGGTTAACTGGGTGAGCAGTTCATAGGTGCTGGGGGGGCGATGATTGTTGTTAAGTAGATCATTGGGCATGGGTTGATCCTCTGCAATGGCTAGCCTGGACGGGCGTTGAGGATGTGCAAGGTAGCGATGGCCGTTGCCGGGAGGACGGTAGTTAAATAGCGGCGGCGCCGCTGAATCAGATCAGAGAAGCTTGCCCGCAAAGACCTCATGGACAAGGTGTGAACATGAGTCCTTCACGGGCACTGAGGTTACTTCACCTTGAAAAACAACCGTCGGGCCTGGTCCCGGTTGATTTCGCTGAGGTAGAACGCGGTTTTTTGCTGTTCGTTGAGGCCATCAAGACTGTCGGCATCTACTCCTCGGGCGTGCTCTTGCGGGGTTTTCAAGCGGCCCCGGAGGAAAGTCCTGGCGGGCACCCATTCGGTCGAATAATGGAAGTGTGCATACCACAGCACCGTTTTATCACTGCGGTTACTCAGGGTGTACTCATCCAGGTAGACCTTGGCAGGCCCTTTGAGTCGGCGGCGTTTGACGGTTTTCTTGATCACGATCTCGTTGTTTTGCGTAAGCCATTCCACGCTACTGATTGTGGGTGGGCGTTGTTTGATCATTTGCAGTTTTTGGCGCGCAGCCTCTTGATAGAGTGCCTGTGCCGCGTCGCTCAGCTGTTTGCCGAGCAGAACCGCCGAGCCCTGGTTGCTATCGGTGGCGTTGCTTTGGGTGAGGGCCTGCTCAATGTTTGCAGAGGCCTGTTCCAGTTTCAACGCGTGCTGGTGGTACAGCCATTCGATGCCAGTGGCGCTGCGCTCAGGTTTGATGGCCTGTTGGCCAGTGCGTTGCTTGAAGGCTCCCAGCCCGTCCAGCAGTTCCTTTGCCTGGCTGATACTGGTGGCGACGTCCAGCGTAGTGGTGGTAGTGGTGGTCTCGATGGGATTGACGTGCTGCACCCACACACCTGGAGTTTTTTCATGGAAGGTCGCCATGATCTGCTGGTTGAGAGGAGAGATGACATCCACCATGCCGGTTTCATCGCCGGTCTCTGTCAGTCGTGGTACCCCCACCAATACACCGTTGTAGCGGGTGTGAATGGTTTTTTTCTTTGCTCTTGGCGGTGTTGACGGCGGTGTCGGCCGGCTTCTGAGCGTGTCCCGATCCGCGTGCAGCAGTTCCAGGTTACCCAGGGTTTCGCGGTAGAAATCGCGGATTTTTTCGCGCAGGGTCGTGATACGTGCAGGCAGTGCTGCGTCAGGAAACTCGTCTGGAAAATCCTGCAGGCGTTCGTCGATGATCTTGAGCTGTTCGACCAGGCTGCCGAGGGTTTCGATGCGTTCATCCAAGCGCGCCTGGCTACGCTCCACCGAGGTTTCATGCAAGGCCTGAATCGACAGGTTGGCGTTGTCGACGATGGTGTCAATGGCACTCCAGGCTGAGGAGTCTGTGGCGATGCTGTTGTCGTCCAGGCATAAATTGCGCGCCATCGACACTTGCAAGGCCCTGAGGTCGCGGGCGGTGTAGCCCGGCAATTTTGTTCTGAATTTGCGAATTTGCTCGAATCCCAACTCACCCAGCGCTTTGAGTTGAGTGAGCCGCGTTTGGGTGTAATTCAGGCGCTGGATCATGTCCTGGCTCAATTCGGTCATGATGCGGGCATCGTCGATATGACGTTCCTCGGGATGGTTGATTTGGTGCTCGATCTGATCCAGCACGGTTTTGAGTTGAGGTGTGAAGGCCACTTGCGCTTCGGTGATACCGGTTCGGGTCAGCTCCAATTGGGCGTTCACGTAACGGATCGCGTGTTGCTGATAGTCAGCGCTCGGGGAGAACACGTTCAATATCTTGAGCTGTTGCAGTGCCTCTTCGTAGTCGCCGCTCTGGCTCTCGAGTTTTTGCAGGTAGGTTTGGCGGCTGACCTCGGGGGAGGTGGGGGAGGCGCTGTCCGACATCGCCAGCCGGGCCTGTTGCAACTCAAATTGCGCAGTGGGTTTGTTTAGTTCAAATAGCCTCAAGCGTCTTTTGGCTTCTAGCGCGTTGATCTCAGCCTTGGATTTTGACTGCTCCTGCAGGTGCTTGGAGCCGGCACCGCGCAGACGCAGTCGAGTGTCGATAAACCATTGGCCCTGAGCGTTATGAATCAACGCCGGCCCTGTTCGTCCGGGTTGCTTCGGGTCGATGATGACCACTGCTTCATCTTCACCGGCACTCACCTCAAACCAGCGTTCCCCTACGGGAGCGTAGTATTTTTGTGCCTGATGAAAGAGGTGCTGGTACTGGTTTTCTGAAGTTTCAGCCTTGCCGAGGCCTTGCGGTTTGCTGACCTTGAAGCTGTCGAGCACGGTGGCGAGTTCGCCGGGCATGCGCTTGATTGCGCCGCTGGTGTGCAAATGCGGTAAATGTGTGGCCGGCAACTCTTTGGTCAGGGTCGCCTCTTGTTTGATCGTGACCTGTTTGGCGCGGATTGCCTCGGCCAGTTTTGGCGCGGTCTTGCGTGGGTAGCCGGTACGGTGGCTGCGGCTGGCGGCGTGCAACGTGATCGCCATGCCCAGGTTCAACAGGACATCGGTGAATGCCGACCACTCGGCTTGTTTATCACCGTGTTCATGCGCTTGCACAAAGGTTTGCAGTTGATCGACCACCTGCCAGATCCAGGCCCCTGTGCCGATGGTGCGTCCGAGAAACGGCAGTACACCATTGAAGATCACCCAGCCGGCGTGTTTGAAAGTTGCCCAACGGCTTTCGGCATTGGACACCGATTGGCGGTCGGCCAGCTCTACCAGCGCCTGGGCATTAGCCTTGTACAGTGTGGTGAGTCGATCACCGTTGATTTCCTGGGGGGCCAGGCTCATTGGCCCGCTCATGGTCCATAGCTTGTCAGGCTCCACCAGGTAATCGGCGACCGCCCAAGGCGAAGGCAGCGAGCCTGGAAATACATAGTTGCTGTAGTCGCTGCGGACCGCGTCCGGCAGCCAGGCCAGGACCGACTCGCACAAGCTGCTCGATTGCGCGATCGTATAGATGAGGTTGGCCGGCGATGGGAACTGCATCAGGGCCGGTGTGAACAGCGGCCGGTACAACAGGCATGGGCCGGCCACCGGGTCTTCGGGGCCGATCACGTACATGTTGGCGACCGTGTCCGTAGAGGCGTCTGTGCGTCTTAGGGGTACAAAGGCCAGGGGCCTGAGCACAATGGTCTGCCCGTCGACTTTGCGGTCAGTGGCCTCCTCTTGCATCACCGCGGTCACATAACGGTAGCCACGCTCGTCAATGTTGTCTTCCTGGCGAATCTTGGCCTGCAGGGCCTGCATTGGTAGTTGGATACGCAGGTGTTGGCTGTATAGCGTATTACGGCGTGCCGATTCCTGAGTGTCGTCCAGCAGCTTTTCCTTGATCAGCGCGGGGTAGGTGCGGCCTATATCAACAGCGGTGACCAGCGATTCAAAATAAGTTGTGGTCATCCACTCAGGCAGGTTGAAACCATTGGTGGTCTTGACGATTTTGGTGCCGACCGGCACCGCAATCAGGTTTTGCAGGGCCAGTTCAACCAGGCTGAAGGTAGTGGTCTCAACCTGGCCCGGAACTACGAAAGTACCCCAGACGACCGGGTTCTTTACTTGTAGGAAAATCTTTTCCAAGGGCAGGTGGGTGCTATCTGGATGGTCCTTGATCACCTTTGCCTTGATGACCTTCAACGCGTAGGCCTCGATAGTCGGAATGTCGTCCAGGAAAGAGCGACCGGCATTCTGGTTATGCAGCGCGGCAAGGTCTTTGAGGTGCCGAGCATAAAAATTCGAGTCGCTGGGTGAGGCGTTTGTCAGCCAATCGGGCATCTGGTTGCGGTACCACGCCAGGTCAGGGCTGCTTTGCACAGGCGGCGGGGCAGCAGCAGGTGGCGTGCCCAGGGCGACATCGACGTTGTTGGCTTTGCGCAGGTCGGAGAAGTCGATTTCAGCGATGCTATCGACTTGCATTGACACCAATGCACAGGCCTGGTGATCAAAGAAATCGCCGTCCGGCTCAAACAGGCGCCATTGGATTTGTTGGTCCGTGGCAGCGTCCAACAGGTGTGCGGGCAAGGAATTGCCCAGGTGCTCCAGCGAGGGAAACTTTTCATAACCATTGAGCAGCGAATGGGTGAGGACCGTGGTTTTCCCTTCATGTTCGCCGATCAATACCGCGATGATCACATCATTGAGGTGCTTGACCTGCCCATCATCATCGACTCGGTCGATATCGACCAGGCAGGCCCTGAGCTTATAGAGGTCGTTGTCCTTTCTATCGGCTTTGTCGGGGTGAGTGAACAGAGCGCGGGCCATGGCGCACTCAGTCGCACTCCAGTCATCGGCGGTCTCGACATTCCACACCGCACGCAACAGGTGCGATAACTCATGCCAATGCGGACCGCTGCCGTTAGTTTGGTTCCAGTGGGTGATCATTTGTTGCTGGTAGGCCCGCAGCATCGAGGGCGCCAGCAAGTTAATGGTCTTGGCGATTTCAGTGACGCGCACGGGCAGGTGTACCGCGGGCTCCACGATCGGTTGACGGGTGAGAAAGTGCTCGCCTTCGATGCACAAGAGTGGCACCGCCAGCACCGCTTGTTTGGCGAGGACGTCACTGAGGGCCTGGTACTCAGTGGGGCCGGCTCTGACCTGGTCGTCCTCGAGTTGCCAAGTCGACGTCGCGAGCATGACGGTGTCCGGGTCGATATCCAGTGTCGGGTAATGTTCCTGCAACGCCTCACGCAACAGGAGGGTCGCTGTCTCTCTGAATGAAGGGACGATATAGAGTTGGGTGAGCAGCGCTATCCGTTTATCCGGGCGATGGGTGTTCAAGGGCGTGGCATTTGAAGCGGGGGAGTTCATGGTGAGGCATCCCTGTCTGGCCGTTAGATGGAACTAGCCCGAGGTAAAGGCTAGGGATTTCCATGCTAGGGCGCGGCCAGGCAGAGAGGCGGTGCTTAATTAGGCACACCTTCAAATCTGCATTCGGCGAAGGTGGCCGTCTTATCAAGGCACTTCAGGTGCCGGATTTGATCTTGGTCCAGGCCCTGGTCCTGGCCCGTTCGGCTTTGCTGTCCAGGGGTTTGAGGGTGTAGAGCGTGGCCATCGCCGCCTCGGTCGGGTACAGGTTGGGGTTGTGGCGAATGGCCGGGTCGACCAGTTCGGTGGCGTCTTTGTTGGGGTTGGGGTAGCCGACAAAGTCGCTGACCGGCGCAATCACATTGGGTTGCAACAGGTAGTTGATGAAGGTGTAGGCGTCATCCGGGTTTTTGGCGCCTTTGGGAATGGCGAGCATGTCGAACCAGATCGGCGCGCCTTCCTTGGGCAGGCGCATGTCCACGGTCACGCCGTTCTTGGCCTCTTTGGCGCGGTTGGCGGCCTGGGAGAAACTGCCCGAATAGCCCACGGCCACGCAGATATCACCGTTGGCGATGTCGGCCATGTATTTGGACGAGTGAAAGTAGGTGATGTACGGGCGGATCTTCATCAGCAGCGCTTCGGCCTTGTCGTAGTCCTTGGGGTTGCTGCTGTTGGGGTCCAGGCCCAGATGCTGCAAGGCCAGTGGCAGGATTTCTGATGGCGAATCCAGCAACGCCACGCCGCACTGCTTGAGCTTGCTGATGTTCTCTTCCTTGAAGATCAAATCCCAACTGTCGACCGGCGCCTTGTCGCCCAGGGCGGCCTTGACCTTGGCCGGGTTGAAGCCAATGAGGATGGTGCCGTACATGTAAGGCACGGCGAATTTATTGCCGGGGTCGTTGGCTTCGATCAGCTTCATCAGCTTGGGATCGAGGTGGTTCCAGTTCGGCAGCTTGCTGCGGTCCAGCGGCTGGAACACGCCGGCCTCGATCTGCTTGGCCAGGAACACGTTGGACGGCACCACCACGTCATAGCCGGAATTGCCGGTGAGCAGCTTGGCTTCCAGCGCTTCGTTGGTGTCGAAGATGTCGTAGACCAATTTGATAGTAGGGTTCTGCGCCTTGAAGTCTTCCAGCGCCTTGGGCGTGATGTAGTCGAACCAGTTGTAGACCTTGAGGGTTTTCTCTTCGGCGTGGGCCGCGCCACCGATGACGGCGGCGCAGAGGACGAGCGACTTGAGCCTGTTCATTGGGCAGCTCCTTCAAAACCTTCGAGGACGTTGACGGCGTTGATGCCGATTTCTTCCACCGCGTAGCCGCCTTCCATCACAAACAGCGTGGGCTTGTCCAACCGGGCAATGCGCGCGCCCATGGCCAGGTAGTCCGGGCTGTCGAGTTTGAACTGTGAGATAGGGTCGTCCTTGAACGTGTCCACGCCCAGGGACACGACGATGATGTCGGCGCCATAGCGTTCGATCTCGGTGCAGGCTTCTTCCAGTGCGGCACTCCAGGCTGCCCAACCGGAACCGGCCGGCAGTGGGTAGTTGAAGTTGAAGCCTTCGCCGTCACCTTCGCCCAGCTCGTCGGCATAGCCGAGGAAAAACGGAAACTCCGCCTCCGGGTGGCCATGAATCGAGGTGAACAACACGTCGTTGCGGGCGTAAAAAATCGACTGGGTGCCGTTGCCGTGGTGGTAATCCACATCCAGGATCGCGACGCGCTTGTGGCCCTGGTCGAGGAACGCTTGAGCCGCGATCGCCGCGTTGTTGAGGTAGCAATAACCGCCCATCAAGTCGCCAGCGGCGTGGTGCCCAGGTGGGCGGCACAGGGCGAAGGCACTGTGGGCGCCGTTCTGGACGGCCTGCTGCGCCGTGAGAGCAACTTGCGCCGCGCTGTAAGCCGCTTGCCAGGTGCCGGCGGTAATCGGCGCGCCGCCGTCGAAACTGTAATAGCCCAGCTGGCCATGCAGGCTTGTGGGGATCACCCGGCGCAGTGTGCGCGCGGGCCAGGTGTAGGGCAGCAAGTCGCCCTCCTGGCCGTACTCGGTCCAGCGCTGCCAGGCGCCTTGGAAGAAGTCGAGGTAGTCGGGGCTGTGGATACGCTGCAGCGGTGCCAGGCCGAAATCCTGCGGCGCGTGTACCGGGCCCAGTTCGCGGTCTTTGACCCGTTGCAACACATGGTCGGCGCGCGAGGGCATTTCAAAGCAGGGCATCAGTTGCCCGTCCATCAATTCACAGCGGCCATGGTGCAGGTGGTGATCGTCCGAGTAGATCGTCAGCATTTGTTGTTCTCCGCAGGCTGTATCGGTGGGTCCAGTCTTGCGGCGGGCACGGTTTAAGAGAACGGCAGGAGCGGCCAAAAGGGGATGGATATGGCCAAAGTGCCTGTCCGAAATTCGCCCCCTGATGGAGCCTTACGCTCGAAATTGGCTCGGCGCCACGCCGCTCCAACGCACAAAGGCATGCCTGAAACTTGCGGTTTCGCTAAAACCCAGTGCCTCGGCAATCCGGTAGATCGGCCACTGGTCCTCGGCCAGCAGTTGCTTGGCGCGCTCGAAACGCAGCTCGTCCAGCAGCTCCTGGTAGCTGCAACCCAGGTCATGCAGATGCCGGCGCAGGGTGCGCGCTGAACAGTTCATCTGTTCGGCCAAACCCTCCAGGCCGGGCGCGGCGTTGAGCTGTGCGGTGAGCAGTTGGCGAATCCTGCCGAGCCAGGCCTGGCGCCCGGTGAACTCCAGGTTTTGTTTACGGCAACGCTCGGCCATGGCCTGGTGGGTGATGGCGTCGGCCAGGGGCAGAGGCTGGTCCAGCCAGTGTTTATCGAAGGCAAAGGCATTGGCGGTGGCCTGAAATTGCAACGTGCAGGGGAAGCGTTCGGCGTAGCGCGCGCGGTAGTCGGGGGCGTCATGTTCAAAACGTGCAGCCAGTAAGGGCAGAGGCTGGCCGAGCAGGTCGTCGCAGATCACTTTCAATGACGCCAGGCACAGCTCGACGTTGAACATTTCCAGGCTGGGGTTTTCCCGGTAGTCGCCAGCGGTGAACCAGATGCGCTCGCCGTCCTCTTCAAGGCTCAGCTCGAACAGTGTTCCCAACAACGCCGGATACCGCAGCGCCAAACGTAACGCGTCACCAAAGGTGGCACTGGTGAGCAGGGCGTAACCGAGCATGCCGTAAGCCGACACATGCATTTGTGCGCCCAGCTCCAAGCCGACATCGCGACGCAGGGCCACGGCATTGGCGCACACGCGCATTTCCTGATTGGTGGTGATGCGCGTGTCGGCCCGGCTCAAGTCCGCCGCACAGATGCCGCTGCCGGCCAGCAGTGCTTCGTGGGGCAAGCCTTTGAAGGTGCTGAGCACCAGCGAAACAGCATTGAGGGTGGTGAGGTGGGAATGCAGCATGGGAACTTCCAGCCAGGGGATGGCTGGAAGGGCAGCAAGTTATATGCCGGTCAGCTCAGTTCGCCGCACAGGTCCAGTTCCACCAGACGGCGCACTTCGCTGGCCTCAAGCCCGGCGCCGAGCAAGGCATTGAGCTTGCCGAACGCCGCTTCGCGGGTCATGCCGCCACCGGACAGCACGCCCACGCCACGCAAGCGGCTGCCAGCTTCGTACACGTCCAGCTCCACGCCGCCTTCATGGCATTGGGTGATTGCGACTACGACCACACCCAGATCCTGCGCACGCTTGAGGCTGGCGAGGAACTCAGGATTATCGCTCGGCCCGGTGCCGCTGCCGAAGCATTCCAGCACCAGCGCCTGGATGCCGCTGTCGATCAACGCGTTCAGTTGCGCGGCAGCGATGCCCGGAACCAGCGGCAACACGCCGACATTGGCCAAGGCTTTGGGCTGGCGGTAATGCAGTGCGGCCGGGATCATGTCGGCCTGGGCGACGCCGCCATTGCGCTGCAGGGCTGCAAACGGGTGGCGACCGAAGCTGCGGATCTTCGCGCAACGGGTCGGGGCCATCAGCGCGCCGTGAAAGTACAGCTGCACGCCCGGCGCCAAGCCTTCGCCCAGCGCGGTCAACGCGCCGCTGACGTTTTCCCAGGCATCGCTGTCGGGCACGCCGGCCGGCAGCATGGAGCCGGTGAAGACTACCGGCGCCGGCAGGCCCAGCAGTTGAAAACTCATGGCTGCCGCGCTGTAGGCCAGGGTGTCGGTGCCGTGCAGGATCAGCACCGCATCGCAGCCTGCGTCCACGGCTTCAACCACGGCGCTGCGCAGATGCTGCCAATAGGTGGGCGTCATGTTGGCGCTGTCGATCAGCGGCGACATCTCTTGAAAGCGCCAGATGGGCACTGCTGCATCGGCGAGCTGTTCGCGCATGCGTGCCTCAAAACCCGACGCCGGCGCCAGGCCGTTGGCGCTGGCCTGCATGCCAATGGTGCCGCCGGTGTAGAGCACCATCACGTTGTTAGCTGGTTGCATGAAAAATCTCCTGAACGAAAAACGCCGCCGGGCCCAGAGCATGCCCAAGGCCGGGCGGCGTGTCATCTAACGGTGATTAACGTTGCGCCTGAGCGCTCAGTTCAGCCGAGGCGGCTGCTTCCGGCTTTGCCGGGTTGGCCGGCCAGGCCTTGCGGTCCAGGTCCAGGTCGGGGAACTGGCTGGAGTCGAACACTGGCGTCTTGATGCCCGCCGCGCGCTGGTTGTCGTAGTCATTGAGGATGCGCATGGCAATCTTGAACAGGAACGCCAGGGCGAACAGGTTCACGAACGCCAGCAGGGTCATGGTGATGTCGGCGAAGGCGAACACGGTGCTCAGGTTCTCGATCGAACCCCAGAAAATCAGCACCAGCACCAGCGCACGGTAACCCATCAGCACCTTGCGGTTGTTGCCCACCAGGAAGCGCAGGTTGCTCTCGCCCAGGTAGTAGTTGTACATGATCGAGGTGAACACAAACAACGCCAGGGCCACCGAGATGAACATGCGGCCCCAGTCCCCGACCACCGCCGCCAGGGAGTTCTGGGTCAGGGCAATGCCGTCGCCTTCAAAGCCTGGGGTGTAGAAGCCGGAGAGCAGGATCAGCAACGCGGTGCAGGTGCAGATCACGAACGTGTCGAGGAACACGCTGAACGCTTGCACCACGCCTTGGGCGATCGGGTGCTCTACCGAGGCCACTGCTGCCACGTTAGGCGCACTGCCTAAACCTGCTTCGTTGGCGAACACGCCGCGCTTCACACCCATGATGATCGCGCTGCCCACCAAGCCACCGAAGGCTTGGTCGAGGCCGAAAGCGCTCTTGACGATGGTCGCGAGCATGGCCGGCACGTGGTCGAATTGCAGCACGATCACGTACAGGGTCACAGCGATGTAGACCAGGGTCTTGACCGGCACCAGCAGGTCGGCGATCGAAGCGATGCGCTTGATCCCGCCGATAAACACCAGGCCCAGCAATACCGCCAGCGCCAGGCCGGTGTAGGTGGTGTCCAGGCCAAAGGCGTTGTTCAGCGAGTGAGTCACGGCGTGGGCTTGCAGGCCGTTGAAGGCAAAACCGAAAGTCACCAGCAACAGGAACGCCATGACCATACCCAGCCAGCGCTTCTGCAAACCGTGCTGGATGTAATACGCCGGGCCGCCACGGTAGGTGCCTTCGGCATCGGTGCGCTTGTACAACTGGCCGAGGGAGCACTCGATAAAGCTCGAAGACATGCCCACCAGCGCGGTGACCCACATCCAGAACACGGCACCCGGGCCACCCAGGGTCACGGCAATGCCGACACCGGCGATGTTACCGGCACCCACGCGGCCGGCCAGGCTGAGCATCAGCGCCTGGAAGGAACTGAGCTGGCCGGAGCTGCTCTTCAGGCTGTCTTTAAACACCGAGAACATGTGGAAAAAGTGACGCAACTGTACGAAACGCGAGCGGATCGTGAAATAACCGCCGAGCCCGACAATGAGCACGATCAGTACTTTCCCTGAGAGGAAGTCGTTGATGACTTCGAGCATGGAGTGTTCCTCGCTGATTTTTCTAATGGCAAACGCAGGACGGTCCGATCCCTCACATAGCACCAGGCAGTGCGCGACGGTTCGACCCCAATCCTTTTGCGGGTGTTGTTATTCATGCGCTTTCGCGTTGTATCCGGGCCTCGTTACCGACGGCCGCAGACGCGAAGAGGGGCGGCACTATACCTAGGCGAGCGTGATCCGTCTGCACGGGGCGATTAAAGGTTTCAGCCAGGCGGTTGCAGGCAAGGAGGGTTTGCAGGGCGATATTGGATTTTTTATGGGCTTCATTTCACAACCTTGGGGCAAAAAAAAGGGCCTGAAGAACGAGCCTTCAGGCCCTCAAAAGGTGAGAGGTGTCTAGTCCCTCAACCTGGTGAGCGGTGCATCAAACGCTTAGGCCTTCAGCGGGACCAAGCGTGGGGCAATCATGTTTTCGGGGCGCAGGATGTCGTCGAGCATGGCGTCGTCGAGCAAGCCTTCTTCGCGCACCAGTTCCAGCACGCCGCGGCCGCTTTCGAGGGCGATACGCGCAATGCGGGTGGCGTTTTCATAGCCGATGTACGGGTTCAGCGCGGTGACCAGGCCGATGGAGTGTTCCACCAGTTCGCGGCAGCGTGCTTCGTTGGCGGTGATGCCGACGATGCAGTGTTCGCGCAGCATGTCCATGGCGCGTTGCAGCAGGCGGATCGAGTCGAAGATCTTGAAAGCGATCAGCGGCTCCATCACGTTCAACTGCAGTTGGCCGCCTTCGGCTGCCATGGTCAGCGCCAGGTCGTTGCCGATGACTTGGAACGCTACCTGGTTCACGGCTTCCGGGATCACCGGGTTGACCTTGCCGGGCATGATCGAGCTGCCTGGCTGGCGTGCCGGCAGGTTGATCTCGTTGATGCCGGTGCGTGGGCCGCTGGACAGCAGGCGCAGGTCGTTGCAGATCTTCGACAGCTTCACCGCCGTACGCTTGAGCATGCCGGAGAACAGCACGAAAGCGCCCATGTCGGAGGTGGCTTCGATCAAGTCGGCAGCCGGAACCAGCGGCTGGCCGCTGATCAGCGCCAGGCGTTGTACGGCCAGGGCCTGGTAGCGCGGGTCGGCGTTGATGCCGGTGCCGATGGCGGTGCCGCCCAGGTTTACTTCGGTCAGCAGCTCTGGCGCCAGGGTTTTCAGGCGCGCCAGGTCTTCACCCAGGGTGGTGGCGAAGGCGCGGAATTCCTGGCCGAGGGTCATCGGCACGGCGTCTTGCAATTGGGTGCGGCCCATTTTCAGCACGTGGCCGAACTCGACGCCTTTGGCGGCGAACGCCTGGATCAGGCTGTCGAGGCTGGCCAGCAGCGCGTCATGGCCCAGCAGCAGACCCAGGCGGATCGCGGTCGGGTAGGCGTCGTTGGTCGACTGCGCCATGTTCACGTCGTTGTTAGGGTGCAGGTACTGGTACTCGCCCTTGTTGTGGCCCATGGCCTCCAACGCGATGTTGGCGATGACTTCGTTGGCATTCATGTTGGTTGAGGTGCCAGCGCCGCCTTGAATCATGTCCACCACGAACTCTTCGTGGAAATCGCCGCGGATCAGACGGGCACAGGCTTCGCTGATAGCAGCGTGCTTGGCTTCGCTGAGCTGGCCCAACTCGCGGTTGGCGTCAGCGGCTGCTTGCTTGACCATTGCCAGGCCGACCACCAATTTCGGGTAATGCGAAATCGGAACGCCCGAGAGGCGGAAGTTATTCACCGCTCGCAGGGTCTGGATGCCGTAATACGCTTGAGCTGGTACTTCGAGTACGCCAAGCAGGTCTTTTTCTGTGCGGAATGATGCAGCGGAGGACATGACGGAAATCATCTCGATATGGACCCGGAACAGGCCGGAACGCTGCGAATGCTAGGCTTGTAGAAGTTTTTGGGCCAATGCTGTTCAGCACTGGCCTATGCACAAACGGCATAATGTAGGTGTGACCCGGTTATCATGGCGGGCGTGTGTGCCAAAATGGTGCATACCCGTGGGAGGAAGTGATGAACCTTGAGAGCAAATGGCTGGAAGACTTCAGCGCCCTGGCGGCCACCCGCAGCTTTTCCCAGGCGGCGGAGCGGCGCTTTGTGACCCAGCCGGCGTTCAGCCGGCGCATCCGCAGCCTGGAAGCCGCGTTGGGCCTGACCCTGGTCAACCGCTCGCGCACGCCAGTCGAGCTGACGGCGGCGGGGCAGTTGTTCCTGGTCACCGCGCGCACGGTGGTCGAACAGCTCGGTGAAGTGCTGCGCCATTTGCATCATCTGGAAGGCGGGCAAGGCGAAGTCATGCAAGTGGCCGCCGCCCACTCCCTGGCATTGGGCTTCTTCCCGCGCTGGATCGCGCAACTGCGCAATGAGGGCTTGAACATCGCCACGCGCTTGGTTGCTACCAACGTTGGCGACGCGGTTCACGCATTGCGTGAGGGCGGCTGCGACCTGATGCTGGCGTTCTACGACCCGGATGCGGCGATGCAGATGGACGCGGAAATCTTCCCGTCGCTGCACCTGGGCAACACCGAGATGCTCCCGGTGTGCGCCGCCGATGCCGATGGCAAGCCTTTGTTCGACCTGGAAGGTGAGGGCAGTGTGCCGTTGCTGGCCTACAGTGCCGGTGCGTTTCTTGGACGCTCAGTGAACCTGCTGTTGCGACAGCGCGCCCTGCGTTTCACCACCATTTACGAAACTGCCATGGCAGACAGTCTCAAGAGCATGGCCCTGGAAGGCCTGGGCATTGCCTGGGTGCCGCAGTTGAGCGTGCGTGCCGAACTGGCGCGCGGCGAACTGGTGGTGTGCGGCGGCCAGCAGTGGCACGTGCCGCTGGAGATTCGTCTGTATCGCTGTGCGCTGGTGCGCAAGGCGAATGTGCGGTTGCTGTGGCGCAAGCTTGAAGGCGGGGCTGCACAAAACACCTGAGCACATTGATCCAATTTCCATAGGAAAATTGCGCTGTGTTCGCTGACTTGAAAGTCAATAAAACCGCCACTTTGCGCCGTAAGACAGATGGTCATCCAAGGGGCTGTTTATCTGGATTATTACGGTATACTGCGCGGCCTTCGGCCGGTCCAACCGGCCTTAATTCGTACACCAAGCCACGCCGGATTTCCCGCGTGGCTTGTTGTTTTTTGACGCGCCTGCGGGCGCCCAGAGAGAAGAGGCACGACGATGAGTGCATTGGTTGGCGTGATCATGGGCTCCAAGTCCGATTGGTCCACCCTTAGCCACACCGCCGATATGCTGGAAAAACTCGGCATTCCGTATGAAGTGAAAGTGGTCTCTGCCCACCGCACCCCGGATTTGCTGTTCCAGTATGCCGATGAAGCAGAATCCCGTGGCATCGAGGTGATCATCGCCGGTGCCGGTGGTGCGGCGCACCTGCCAGGCATGTGTGCGGCCAAGACCCACCTGCCGGTGCTCGGTGTGCCGGTGCAGTCGTCGATGCTCTCGGGCGTGGATTCGCTGTTGTCCATCGTGCAGATGCCGGCCGGTATTCCGGTGGCCACCCTGGCGATCGGCAAGGCCGGCGCGATCAACGCCGCGTTGCTGTCCGCCAGCATCCTGGGCGCCAAGCACCCGCAGTTTCACGCGGTGCTGAAAAAATTCCGTGCTGAGCAGACAGACAGCGTGCTGGACAACCCAGACCCACGTATCGCCTGAAGGTATTGATTGATGAAAATCGGTGTAATCGGTGGCGGCCAACTGGGTCGCATGCTGGCCTTGGCGGGCACCCCGCTGGGGATGAACTTCGCTTTCCTGGACCCGGCGCCCGACGCCTGCGCGGCGGCCTTGGGTGAACACCTGCGCGCTGACTACAGCGACCCCGACCATCTGCGCCAACTGGCCGATGAAGTCGACCTGGTGACCTTCGAATTCGAAAGCGTCCCGGCCGAAACCGTGGCCTTCCTGTCGCAGTTCGTGCCGGTGTACCCGAGCGCCGAAGCCTTGCGCATCGCTCGCGACCGCTGGTTCGAGAAGAGCATGTTCAAGGACCTGGGCATTCCGACCCCGGCCTTCGCCGATATCCAGTCCCAAGCGGACCTGGAAGCGGCCGTCGCCAGCATCGGCCTGCCGGCCGTGCTTAAAACCCGCACATTGGGTTATGACGGCAAGGGCCAGAAAGTCCTGCGCACCGCTGCCGATGTGGTTGGTACTTTTGCCGAACTGGGCAGCGTTGCCTGCCTGCTGGAAGGCTTCGTGCCGTTCACCGGTGAAGTGTCGCTGATCGCCGTGCGCGCCCGCGATGGCGAGACCCGCTTCTACCCGTTGGTGCACAATACCCACGACAGCGGCATCCTCAAGCTGTCCGTGGCCAGCACCGACCACCCGTTGCAGGCCCTGGCCGAAGACTATTCCAGCCGTGTGCTCAAGCAGCTGGATTATGTCGGCGTGATGGCGTTCGAGTTCTTTGAAGTCGACGGCGGCCTCAAGGCCAACGAAATCGCCCCGCGCGTACATAACTCCGGGCACTGGACCACCGAAGGCGCCGAGTGCAGCCAGTTCGAAAACCACCTGCGGGCGGTGGCAGGCTTGCCGTTGGGCTCCACGGCCAAGGTTGGCGAGAGCGCGATGCTCAACTTTATCGGCGTCGTACCGCCGGTGGAAAAAGTCATCGCCATTGATGACTGCCACCTGCATCACTACGGCAAGGCGTTCAAGCTCGGGCGCAAGGTCGGCCACGCCAACCTGCGTTGCAAGGACCGTGCGACCCTTGAAGCGCAGATCCTCAAGGTCGAAGCGTTGATCGCCGAGCAATAACCTTTGGGGTGGCGGGAACCATTGGTTATCGCCGCCTCTCTGATTGCAGGACGCTAAAGTCTGACTAGGCTTTCGTGTAGTTCACTTCATTCAGAGGGAAATGCCATGGGTATCATCGGAACCATCTTTATCGGCTTGATCGTCGGCCTGCTGGCGCGTTTCCTCAAGCCTGGCGACGACAGCATGGGCTGGATCATGACCATCCTGCTGGGCATCGCAGGTTCCCTGGTCGCCACCTACGGTGGTCAGGCCCTGGGCATCTACCAGGCGGGTCAAGGCGCGGGCTTCCTCGGCGCGCTGATCGGCGCCATCGTGCTGCTGGTGATCTACGGCCTGCTGAAAAAGAAATGATCTAAGCGACAAAGCCCTCTGCGCTGCGCAGGCGCAGAGGGCTAGAATGCTCGGCATCTGAACTTGCCGAGCTTTTTCATGCGCCGTCTTTTATTCACACTCCTCCTGTTGGGCTCTGGCCTGGCGCACGCCGGCGAACTGCCGGAAACCGATTGGCTCGAGCTGATGCCGCTTTCAGACCAGAAAGCCCTCGAAGCCATGCCCGAGATCGACCACAACTCCCCCGAAGCCCAAGGCACGTTCACCGACAAAGGTGGCTTGAAGCAAAGCAAAGGCTTGCCGGCGGTGATGTACTCGACCAAGACCGTGGCCGCCATGAACGGCAAGAACATTCGCATCGGCGGCTACCCGGTGCCGTTGGAAACTGACGCCAAGGGCCGCAGCACGCTGTTTTTCCTGGTGCCGTACCCAGGCGCCTGCATCCACGTGCCGCCACCGCCGCCTAACCAGTTGGTGCTGGTGCGTTATCCCAAGGGGCTGAAGCTGGATGATATCTACACGCCACTGTGGGTGACGGGCACATTGAAGGTGGAGAAAGTCAACAATGACCTGGCGGACGCGGCGTATGCGCTGGATGCGGGGAAGGTCAGGGTAGTGAAAGAGTCCGATCTCTAGACCATGACGCAGAACCCAATGTGGGAGCGGGCTTGTGTGGGAGCTGGCTTGCCTGCGATAAGATCGCCTCGGTTTCACTGATACACCGAGGCGCCTGTATCGCGGGCAAGCCCGGCTCCCACACAAGCCCGCTCCCACATTTTTGATTGGGTTTACAGGCCGATACTGGTGATGCTCACGCCCAAAGTATGGCTTTCGCCCGGCGCCAAGCTCACCACATCATCCAGCACATTCGCCGTCTCGATGCACAGCATGCCCTGCCAGCCATCATCGGCCATGTCATCAAACGCCTTGGCGCGTTCGGTCCATGGGTTCCAGATCACGGTCGAGTTCGAACCCTGGCTGGTGAGCTGGAGGCGGCGCTGCCAATCTGCATCGACAATATTCAACTGCGCCGGCGTATCCAGGTAGATGCGGTCAGTCTCGGCGCTGAAGTGCAGCAGGCCGGATTGCTTCTTCTCGGCCCAGCCATCGGCGGTGTCGATATACGCGAGTCCATCCAACCCTTCAACTTGCACCTTGCGCACGTCACTCACGGCAAAGTAAGTGTGCAATGCCTGGCTGAGGGTCACGGTGTCGGTGCCAAGGTTGTGGCTGGTCAGGCGGATGTGCAGTTGGTCGTCCAGCAGCAGGCTCAGTGTCAGGTCGACCTGATGCGGCCAGCCGGGGAAGCCGCCCTCGGGAACTGGCAACACCAAATCCACCCGTAGCGCTTCGCCCTCAAGTTCGCTCGCCGCCAACGCCCACAATGCCGTGCGCACAAAACCATGGGCACCGGCCGGTTGCTCGCTCTGGCGCATCGCTTTCACGCTCTGCGGGTTGCGATCAAATACGCCAAACCACGGCCAGCACACCGGCACACCGGTGCGAATGCCTTTGCCTTGCTTGAACACCGCTTCAGGGTTCGGCCAGATCAGCGGCTGTTCGCCCTGGCGCTGGTAACTGAAGATGTGCGCGCCCTGTTGGGCCACCATCAGTTCGGCGCCGTTGTGGCGAATGCGCCAGCAGTCCAACTCGTCGATTTTTACGCTTTCAACGTGGGGCACAGGCATACAAAGCACTCTTTATGGCAGGCAATGGGGCAATTGACCGTCAAAACCCGGCGAGGTTTAACGCGCGCGTGAAGGCACCGAACGCGTGCGGCCGCTACCATCGATGGCGACAAACACAAACACCGCCTCGGTGACTTTGCGCCATTCACTGGACAGCGGGTCGTCGCTCCACACTTCGACCATCATCTGGATCGAGCTACGGCCGATTTCCAGGGCCTGGGTATAGAAGGAGAGCTGCGCGCCCACCGCCACCGGCACCAGGAACGCCATGCGATCAATGGCCACGGTAGCCACGCGGCCGCCGGCGACCTTGCTGGCCATGGCCGTGCCGGCCAGGTCCATCTGCGCGACCAGCCAGCCGCCGAAGATATCGCCAAATCCGTTGGTTTCACGCGGCAGTGCGGTGATTTGCAAGGCGAGATCGCCTTGCGGGATAGGATCTTCTTGTTCGAATTCGATCATGCCGAGGGTGCCTCTGACCCGTGACGCTTCATGGGTATTTCAAGTGGATAGCCGTCTTCTGGAAAAACGTTTCAGCACCAACCTACACCGCTCGATACGTTTCTCGTAAGGCGCACTAAAGGGAAACTCTGCCAAAGCGGCTGGAACACACCCTTAGGGTCATCCAACAACGTTTTGGCACAGCAGCCCCTCAAGACAGCGGGTTTGGCGCTTGCACGGGCCGAGTATATCGAGACCCTGTGGCGGCGACGACCTCTGCAAGCTCATTTGGTCGGCAAATCTGCGCTGTATCGCGGCTTTTTGCAGAAACTGTGCCTATCGCCGGGAATATTTGCGGCATCCGGACTGTTATCCGGGTCAGCACCTTTAGAAGAGAAGCCCGATATGCCTACCGTTCCCGCGAGCGCCTATCGGTGACTGCCTATGGAAACGCGGGCGTTAAGCAACGCTGTGCTTTTGCGGGCGATTTGTTATCGTGCCGAATCGACCCCGGCGCTTGCCGGGGTCTCGCGTTCGCCGTCCTGACAATAAGAGAAGCCTTGCCATGTCCTCCGTGCCTGCAAGCAGTGCGCAACCTTCGCGCCCGCTGACCCGCAACGACTACAAAACCCTGTCGCTGTCTGCCTTGGGCGGGGCGCTGGAGTTCTACGACTTCATCATCTTCGTGTTTTTCGCCACCGTGGTCGGGAAGCTGTTCTTCCCCGTCGACATGCCTGAATGGCTGCGCATGATGCAGACCTTCGGCATCTTCGCCGCCGGCTACCTGGCACGCCCGCTGGGCGGCATCATCATGGCGCACTTTGGTGACCTGCTGGGCCGCAAGAAAATGTTCACCCTGAGCATCTTCATGATGGCCGTGCCGACCCTGATCATGGGCCTGCTGCCGACCTACGCACAGATCGGCCTGTGGGCGCCGCTGCTGTTGCTGTTGATGCGCGTCATCCAGGGCGCCGCCATTGGCGGCGAAGTACCTGGCGCTTGGGTGTTCGTCTCCGAACACGTGCCGCCGCGCCACATCGGCTATGCCTGCGGCACCCTGACCAGCGGCCTTACCGCCGGTATTTTGCTGGGTTCGCTGGTGGCGACCGCCATCAACACTCTCTATACCCCGGAGCAGGTCTCGGATTACGCGTGGCGTATCCCGTTCCTGCTGGGCGGTGTGTTTGGCCTGATGTCGGTGTACTTGCGCCGTTGGCTGCATGAAACACCGATTTTCGCTGAGATGCAGCAGCGCAAAACCCTGGCTGCCGAACTGCCATTGCGCGCGGTACTGCGTGACCACCGTGGCGCCATTGTGCTGTCGATGCTGCTGACATGGCTGCTGTCGGCGGGTGTGGTTGTGGTCATCCTGATGACCCCGACCGTGCTGCAAACCGTCTACCACTTCAGCCCGACCGTGGCGTTGCAAGCCAATAGCCTGGCGATCGTTACGCTGAGCCTGGGCTGTATCGCTTCCGGCGCGCTGGCTGACCGTTTTGGTGCCGGTCGCGTTTTGGTCACCGGTTGCGCATTGCTGCTGGCCACCTCCTGGACGCTGTATCACAGCCTGATGGCCCACCCGGACTGGTTGTTCCCGTTGTACGCATTGACCGGCCTGTTCGTGGGCACCATCGGTGTAGTGCCTTACGTAATGGTGAAAGCCTTCCCGCCGGTGGTGCGTTTCAGCGGCTTATCGTTCTCCTACAACGTGGCCTATGCCGTATTCGGCGGCCTGACGCCATTGGCGGTATCGCTGCTGATGAAGGAAAGCCCGATGGGGCCTGCTTACTACGTGGCTGTCTTGTGTGTGATGGGGATGGCGGTGGGCGGCTACCTGTGGAAACGCGGGCGCTGATATAACCCTGTGGCGAGGGAGCAAACTCCCTCGCCACAGGTTTTTGGCTCTGCCAACGATTACAGAGTGTTTCTGAAACATCGCTTCAGCCGTCAAACCTCCTCGCAAGCCCCGGATTTATTGCACTTTCCCCTTCCTGTCAGGTTTTTCACAAATACTGGCCTTTCATCTAATTGTCATATTCCAGACATAGAGTGTTCACACGGCCTACCGATACTTGGCCCCGATCCAACTATCCCTATCTGCTAGGAGCAAGGCATGAAACTGAAACGTTTGATGGCGGCAATGACTTTTGTCGCTGCTGGCGTTGCGACCGCCAACGCGGTGGCCGCTGGTGTTGATCCGGCAATTCCGGCTTACGTTAAGACCACTGGTGTGTCGGGCAACTTGTCCAGCGTCGGCTCCGATACCCTGGCTAACCTGATGACTCTGTGGGCCGAGGGTTACAAAAAGGAATACCCGAACGTCAACATCCAGATTCAGGCTGCCGGCTCCGCCACTGCACCTCCTGCGCTGACTGAAGGCACCTCCAACCTGGGCCCGATGAGCCGCAAAATGAAGGACACCGAATTGGCGGCCTTCGAGCAGAAGTACGGCTACAAGCCAACCGCTATCCCGGTTGCCGTGGATGCCCTGGCCGTGTTCGTGCACAAGGACAACCCGATCCAGCACCTGACCATGGAACAAGTCGACGCGATCTTCTCCTCGACGCGTCTGTGCGGCGCTAAAGCCGACGTTAAAACCTGGGGTGACCTGGGTGTGACCGGCGACCTGGCCAACAAGCCAGTTCAGCTGTTCGGTCGTAACTCGGTATCCGGCACCTACGGCTACTTCAAAGAAGAAGCCCTGTGCAAAGGCGACTACAAGCCAAACGTCAACGAACAACCAGGCTCGGCATCGGTCGTGCAGTCGATCAGCTCCTCGCTGAACGGCATCGGTTACTCGGGCATCGGCTACAAAACCGCCAGCGTGAAGACCGTGGCCCTGGCCAAAAAAGGCAGCACTGACTTCATCGAAGACAGCGAAGAAAACGCCCTTAACGGCAAATACCCGCTGTCGCGCTTCCTCTACGTGTACGTTAACAAAGCCCCGAACAAGCCTCTGGCCCCGCTGGAAGCTGAGTTCGTGAAACTGGTTCTGTCCAAACAGGGCCAGGAAGTAGTAGTGAAAGACGGTTACATCCCACTGCCAGCCAAAGTTGCCGCCAAGGCACTGGCTGACCTGGGCCTGAAAGAAGGCAACTAAGTTGCCTGCGCGGGATCGGTTCGCCGGTCCCGCATCCCTAATTTTTTAGTCCGCTGCCAGCTCTGCTACGCGGCGGCTTTGTTGCGTCACTGCATTGTCATCTTTCTGTCATACAGGATCGCTAGGGTGTGCGCATGAATGATCTGGCCAATTCCACCATGACGACGACTTCTCCCCCCAAGCGTATTGATTTCAATACGCCTGAGCTGCAACGCAAGCGCCGCATTCGCGCGCTCAAAGATCGCCTGACCCGCTGGTATGTGTTGATCGGCGGCCTCGCCGTGCTCGGCGCGATTACCCTGATCTTCTTCTTCCTGGCTTATGTAGTCGCGCCACTGTTCCAAGGTGCCTCGCTGACCAAGGAAGACGCGCTGACACCCGCCTGGATGCAGGATGCCGGCAAGCCGTTGATGATCTCCCTCGAAGAACAGAACCAAGTGGCCATGCGGGTTTCCGACAAGGGCCAGGCGCTGTTCTTTGATGTGAGCACCGGTGCCGAATTGAAGCGTGTCGACCTGCCGCTGCCTGCGGGCGCCACCGTGGTTTCGATCGGCAAGGACCAGCCCGGCAGCCCGTTGGTGATCCTCGGTTTGTCCAATGGCCAGTCCCTGGTGTTCCGTCACACCTATAAGGTGTCCTACCCGGACGGCAAAAAGACCATCACGCCGGCCATTGAATACCCTTATGGCGAAACGCCTATCGTCCTTGACGAGCAGGGCCGCCCGCTGGAGCACGTCGCGCTCAACGCCACCGATTCATCGCTGGTGGTGGCAGGCTCCGCCGGTTCGTTCTTGAACGTACTGAGCCTGAGCCGCGAAGAAAACATGATGACCGGTGAAGTCACCAGCGAGCAGAAGCGCATCGAGCTGCCGCAAATGACCGAGCCGGTGAAGGCGATTTTCGTCGACCCACGTCAGCAGTGGCTGTATGTAATCAACGGCCGTGCCCTCGCTGACGTCTTCAGCTTGCGCGACAACAGCCTCAACGGTCGCTACAAACTGCTGGAAGACGGCGCCGCTGAAATCACCGCCAGCACCCAGCTGGTGGGCGGTATCTCGCTGATCGTCGGTAACTCCAAGGGTGGCCTGGCCCAGTGGTTCATGGCCCGTGACCCGGACGGCGAGCAACGCCTGAAGCAGATCCGCACCTTCCAGATGGGCACCGCGCCTATCGTCGAAATCACCGCCGAGGAACGTCGCAAAGGCTTCACCGCCCTGGACGCATCCGGCAAATTCGGCGTGTTCCACAGCACCGCGCATCGCACCTTGCTGGTCGACCCTGTGGTGGATGGCCAAGGTCTGTTCGGCATGTCGCCACGCGCCAACCGCGTGATCGTCGAAGCCGGTGGCAAGCTGCAACCGCTGCTGCTCGACAACCCGCACCCGGAAGTGTCCTGGAGCGCGCTGTGGAGCAAGGTCTGGTACGAAAACTACGACGAGCCTAAATACGTCTGGCAATCGACCGCCGCCAACACTGACTTCGAACCCAAAATGAGTTTGGCCCCGCTGACCTTCGGTACCCTCAAGGCTGCGTTCTACGCCATGCTGTTGGCGGCACCGCTGGCGGTGGCTGCGGCAATCTACACCGCTTACTTCATGGCCCCGAGCCTGCGCCGCAAGGTCAAGCCGGTGATCGAACTGATGGAAGCAATGCCGACGGTGATCCTCGGCTTCTTCGCCGGCCTGTTCCTGGCGCCGTATGTAGAAGGGCACTTGCCGGGGATTTTCAGCCTGCTGATGTTGCTGCCGATTGGCATCCTGGTCGCCGGTTTTGTCTTCAGCCGTTTGCCTGAGTCAATCCGCCTGCGGGTTCCGGATGGCTGGGAAAGCGCGATCCTGATCCCGGTGATCCTGTTTGTGGGCTGGCTCTCGCTGTACATGAGCCCGTACCTGGAAACCTGGTTCTTCGGCGGCGACATGCGCATGTGGATCTCCCACGACTTAGGGATTACCTACGACCAGCGCAACGCACTGGTAGTCGGCCTGGCCATGGGTTTTGCGGTGATCCCGAACATCTACTCCATCGCCGAAGACGCCGTGTTCAGCGTGCCGCGCGGCCTCACCCTGGGCTCGTTGGCCCTGGGCGCCACGCCATGGCAGACCATGACCCGCGTGGTGATCCTGACCGCCAGCCCGGGCATCTTCTCCGCACTGATGATCGGCATGGGCCGCGCAGTGGGTGAAACCATGATCGTGCTGATGGCCACCGGTAACACGCCGGTGATGGAGATGAACCTGTTCGAAGGCCTGCGCACATTGGCGGCCAACGTTGCGGTGGAGATGCCTGAGTCGGAAGTCGGTGGCAGTCACTACCGCGTGCTGTTCCTCTCGGCGCTGGTGCTGCTGCTGTTCACCTTCATCATGAACACCCTCGCGGAGCTGATTCGTCAGCGTCTGCGCAAGAAATACTCGTCGCTTTAAGAAAGGTAGAAGTCTGTGAAACAGAACTCCCTGAATGGATGGTTCAAGAGCGGCGCCCCTGGCGTCTGGATCAGCGGTGGCGCGGTGTCCATCGCGGTCATCATGACCATTGGTTTGCTGGCCGTGATTGCCGTGCGTGGCTTGGGCCACTTCTGGCCGGCCGACCTGATCCAGGCCAACTACAGCGTGCCTGGCCAGGAAAACCATATCGTCATCGGCGAAGTGGTGCAGAAGGAAGAAGTGCCGCGCGAACGCCTGAAAAGCGCGGGCCTGCCGGTGCCGGACCAAGGCCCGGAATTCATGACCCGCGAGCTGATCAAGGTCGGTAACCGCGACTTGAATGGCAACGACTTCACCTGGATCGTCGGCGAGTGGTTGAAAGACCAGACCACGCCGAAGAACTTGATGGCCATTGAACGTCGTGAGTGGGGCAACTTCTACGGCACCCTGGTCAACGTCAAGCAGGACGGCAAGGTGATCGCCGAAGGCGAAGCCGCATGGCCGGAGCTGCAAGCCCGCGTCGACCGTGTGAACAAGCTGGCGGCCCAGCTCAAGAGTCTTGAGAAAACCGACATCGGCGCGATCAACGCAGGCCTTGAGCGCATCCGCCTGCACGGCCGCAAGCTGGAGCTGGAAGGCAAGCTCGACGCTGCCGCCCAGGCTGACATGGACTCCGGCCGCGCCGAGCTGAATGCCCGTTACCAGGACATCGAAGCGCGACTGGCCGACCTGCACACCCAGTTCAACCGCGACAGCCTGACAGCCCGCGACGGCAACGGCAAAGAAATCGAAATCGGTATTGGCAAAGTGGTGCACGCCTACCAGCCGAACGCCATGGGCACCCTGACCAAGGTGGGTTTCTACTTCAGCAAGGTCTGGGAATTCTTGAGCGACGACCCACGGGAAGCCAACACTGAAGGCGGGATTTTCCCGGCCATCTTCGGCACCGTAATGATGACCCTGATCATGGCGATGATCGTGACCCCGTTCGGCGTGCTGGCGGCGGTGTACCTGCGTGAATACGCCAAGCAGAACACGCTGACCCGCATTATCCGTATCGCGGTGAACAACCTGGCCGGCGTACCGGCTATCGTTTACGGCGTGTTTGGCCTGGGCTTCTTCGTGTATGTACTGGGTGGCTCGGTTGACCGCCTGTTCTTCGCCGAAGCCCTGCCGGCACCGACCTTCGGTACACCGGGCCTGTTGTGGGCCTCGCTGACCCTGGCGCTGCTGGCCGTACCGGTAGTGATCGTGGCCACCGAAGAAGGCCTGGCGCGGATTCCCCGCACCGTGCGTGAAGGTTCCCTGGCACTGGGCGCGACCAAGGCGGAAACGCTGTGGAAGATCGTGCTGCCGATGGCCAGCCCGGCGATGATGACCGGCATGATCCTCGCCGTGGCCCGTGCCGCCGGTGAAGTGGCGCCGCTGATGCTGGTGGGTGTGGTCAAGCTGGCACCGTCGCTGCCGCTGGACGGCAACTACCCGTACCTGCACCTGGACCAGAAGATCATGCACCTGGGCTTCCACATTTATGACGTCGGCTTCCAGAGCCCCAACGTCGAAGCGGCACGCCCGCTGGTATACGCCACCGCGCTGCTGCTGGTGCTGGTGATTGCGACGCTGAACTTGTCGGCGGTGTGGATTCGTAACCACCTGCGCGAAAAATACAAAGCACTGGACAGTTAATGCGATCCCCTGTGGGAGCTGGCTTGCCTGCGATGGCATCACTGCGGTGTTTCTGAAAGACCGCGGCGCCCGCATCGCAGGCAAGCCAGTTCCCACAAGGATCGGCGCCAGACAAAGAACTTGAGTAAACCGCCCCGGCGGTTCAACCAAACGAATTGGTAGCACAGGGAGCATCCCATGCAACATGAAACCCATTCCCACGGCATCAACATGTCAGCCCTGGGTCGCGACAAGCAGAGCCTGAGCCTGGCCCAGGAAACCGTGGCTATCGAAGTGCCGGGCCTGAGCCTGTACTACGGTGAGAAGCAGGCGCTGTTTGACGTCAGCATGAACATCCCCAAGCAACGCGTGACCGCCTTTATCGGACCGTCCGGCTGCGGCAAGTCCACGTTGCTGCGCACCTTCAACCGCATGAACGACCTGGTTGACGGTTGCCGCGTAGAAGGCGCGATCAACCTCTACGGCAGCAACATCTACCGTAAAGGCGAAGACGTGGCCGAGCTGCGTCGTCGCGTGGGCATGGTGTTCCAGAAGCCGAACCCGTTCCCCAAGACCATCTACGAAAACGTGGTGTATGGCCTGCGCATCCAGGGCATCAACAAAAAACGCATCCTCGACGAAGCCGTTGAGTGGGCCTTGAAAGGCGCGGCGCTGTGGGACGAGGTCAAAGACCGCCTGCATGAATCGGCACTCGGCCTGTCCGGCGGCCAGCAGCAGCGTCTGGTGATCGCCCGTACCATCGCCGTGGAGCCGGAAGTATTGCTGCTCGACGAACCGTGCTCGGCACTCGACCCGATCTCGACACTTAAAGTTGAAGAGCTGATCTACGAGCTGAAATCCAAGTTCACCATCGTCATCGTGACCCACAACATGCAACAGGCGGCGCGGGTTTCCGACTACACCGCGTTCATGTACATGGGCAAATTGGTGGAATTCGGCGACACCGACACCTTGTTCACCAACCCGGCGAAGAAGCAGACCGAAGACTACATCACCGGTCGCTACGGCTAGTACGCGGTGGTTCTGATTGCATTGAATGCTGCGGTTCTCCGCACCTTACCGGACGTTCCAAGGACGCCAACATGATTAGCAAAGAAGGCCTTACCCACCACATCTCCGCGCAGTTCAACGCCGAGCTTGAGGAAGTGCGCAGCCACCTCCTGGCGATGGGCGGGCTGGTGGAGAAGCAAGTCAACGATGCGGTCACCGCGCTGATCGAGGCCGACTCGGGCCTGGCCCAGCAAGTGCGCGAGATCGATGACCAGATCAACCAGATGGAACGCAACATCGACGAAGAATGCCTGCGCATTCTGGCCCGTCGCCAGCCGGCGGCCTCCGACCTGCGTTTGATCATCAGCATCTCCAAGTCGGTGATCGACCTGGAGCGCATCGGCGACGAAGCCACCAAAATCGCCCGCCGTGCCATCCAGCTGTGCGAAGAAGGCGAAGCGCCACGCGGTTATGTGGAAGTGCGCCACATCGGCGACCAAGTGCGCAATATGGTGCGTGATGCGCTGGACGCGTTCGCCCGCTTCGACGCCGAATTGGCATTGTCGGTAGCGCAATACGACAAAACCATCGACCGCGAATACAAGACCGCACTGCGCGAGTTGGCCACCTACATGATGGAAGACCCGCGCTCTATCTCGCGGGTCTTGAACATCATCTGGGTGCTGCGTTCCCTGGAACGTATCGGTGACCACGCCCGTAATATCTCGGAACTGGTGATTTACCTGGTGCGCGGCACCGACGTGCGGCACATGGGCCTCAAGCGCATGAAAGCCGAAGTTGAGGGCACTGCTGATCAAATCCCTAATGTTCCGGGCGAATCTGACGATAAGTAAGGTTGCCCGAGAAAATAACGCCCGGCCTTTGGTCGGGCGTTTTCGTTTGTGGCATCTGAATTTTTTGCGCAGCAGGAGCAATAAAGTCCTTCTGTGACCAGCGGGTTTTGGCAAAATGCCATCAGTCAGGCGTTTTGCATGCCGACGTTTTAATAGGATGAAGGGTCGATGAGTAAAGTCAGTGTATTGGTGGTGGACGACGCCTCGTTTATCCGCGATTTGGTGAAGAAGTGCCTGCGCAACTACTTCCCGGGCATCAAGATTGAAGACGCGGTGAACGGCAAAAAGGCGCAATCCATCCTGATGCGCGAGACCTTCGACCTGGTGCTGTGCGACTGGGAAATGCCTGAGATGTCCGGCCTTGAACTGTTGACCTGGTGCCGTGAGCAAGCGCACCTGAAGGCCATGCCGTTCGTGATGGTGACCAGTCGTGGCGACAAGGAAAACGTGGTGCAGGCCATTCAGGCCGGGGTTTCCGGTTACGTCAGCAAGCCGTTCACCAACGAGCAGCTGTTGAACAAGGTCAAGCAGGCTTTGCACAAGATCGGCCGCCTCGACGCCCTGATCGCCAGCGCGCCGACCAAGATGAATTCGGCCTTCGGCAACGACTCCCTGAACGCCCTGACCGGCGGCAAGCCCGAGGCGGCCAAACCGGCGCCAGTGGCGGCCCCAAGCAAAGGCCTGCTCAACAGCCAACCGGTGCAAGCGCCTGCAGCCTCGCCTGCCGGCGGTCGCGGCCAAGGCCAGTTGCGGCTGTCCAGCGGCAACCAGCAATGCGTAATCAAGGCGCTGAGCATCAAGGAAGCGCTGCTGGTGGTCCGTCGCGGCGAAGTGCTGCCCCAGGTACTGGAAAGCGCCGTACTCGACCTTGAGCAAGGCGAAAACGCCGAAGTCGCGCGCCTCAACGGCTACCTGCACGCCGTCGTCGCCTATGAGCCAAGGCCCGACAGCGACTGGCTGCAATTGACTTTCCGGTTTATCGACCAGGATGCGCAGAAGCTCGACTACATCTCCCGCCTGATCGCGCGCGGTACGGCGCAGAAGCACTTTGTGCCGGGTGCGTGATCTACAGAGCGACACTTAACCCATGTGGGAGCGGGCTTGCCCGCGATAGCGATATATCAGCCACTTGATGTGCGCCTGACACACCGTTATCGCGGGCAAGCCCGCTCCCACAGTTGATCTTCTGTGCTTCACGCAGTGTTGTCATCAACCCTTGCTAGCCTGCCGTTCAGTCATCCCGGCAGGTACGCCATGTTCATTCGCCTAGTCCTGTTCTGTGGGCTGGTCTCGGTTTGCACGTCGACCCTGGCCATGACCCTCTACAAATCCACCGATGCCAATGGCGTGGTGTCTTTCAGCGACCGGCAAACGCCGGGCGCCCAGGCGTTCGTGATGCTGGAGCGTAAGGTTGAGCGGGTTGAACGGCCAGTGCTGGATATCCCACGATCGAGTTACCCACAACAGGCCTATCGCTATCCTTTGCCCTGGCGTGGTGGGCCGTTTCGCTTGACCCAAGGCCCAAACGGCAGCTTCAGCCACACCGATGCCAGGAGCCGCTACGCCATGGACATCGCCATGCCGGAAGGCACGCCGATCATTGCGGCACGCAGCGGTGTGGTGGTGAAGACTGAAAACCAGCAGGCGGGACGCGGCGGTGACGCCTCAGGAAATTTCGTGCGCATACGTCACGATGACGGCACCGAGGGCGTGTATCTGCACCTCAAGCAAGGTTCGGTCAGCGTCAGGGCAGGGCAGCGTGTAGTAGTGGGAAGCCCGCTGGCGTTGTCGGGCAATACCGGCAACAGCAGCGGGCCGCACCTGCACTTTGTGGTGCAGAAGGTTTCCGAGGCCGGGCTGGTTTCGATTCCGTATGAGTTCAACCAGCCGGTCGGTAGATTGCCCAACTTTGCGTTGGGCAATTAAGGCGTCAATCGAGCAACAACACCTTGGCCAGCACGATCTTCGGCCCTTTCATCTTCTTGATGATGATGCGCAAGCCTTCAACTTCCAGCACTTCTTCCTCTTCCGGCACGCGTTTGAGCGTGTCGTAGATCAAGCCCGCCAGGGTTTCGGCTTCGATGTGGTCCAGGTCCACGCCCAGCAGGCGCTCGACCTTGAACAGCGGCGTATCGCCACGCACCAGCAGCTTGCCTGGCTGGTAGGCGAGGATGCCGCGCTCGGCCTTGCGGTGTTCGTCCTGAATATCGCCGACCAGCACTTCCAGCACGTCTTCCATGGTCAGGTAGCCGATGACTTTGCCGTCGGCTTCTTCCACCAGGGCAAAGTGCGCGCCGCCTTTGCGGAACTGCTCCAGCAGCTGCGACAGCGGCATGTGCCGCGATACGCGCTCCAGCGGGCGGGTCAGCTCGGCCAGGTTGAACGACTCGGGAATGTGTTCCAGGGCGGCCAGTTCCAGCAGCAGGTCCTTGATGTGCAGCAGGCCGACAAACTCGTTGCGGTCGGCGTCATACACCGGGTAGCGGCTGAATTTGTGGCGGCGGAACAGGGCGAGGATTTCCTTGAGCGGGGCGTTGAAGTCCAGGGTTACCAGGTCTTCGCGGGAGTTGGCCCAGTCCACCACTTCCAACTCGCCCATTTCCACGGCCGAAGCCAGTACGCGCATGCCTTGGTCGCTTGGGTCCTGGCCACGGCTGGAGTGCAGGATCAGCTTGAGTTCTTCGCGGCTGTAATGGTGCTCATGGTGCGGGCCAGGCTCGCCTTGGCCGGCGATACGCAAGATGGCGTTGGCGCTGGCGTTGAGCAGGTAGATCGCCGGGTACATGGCCCAGTAGAACAGGTACAGCGGCACCGCCGTCCACAGCGACAGCAGCTCGGGTTTGCGAATTGCCCAGGACTTGGGGGCCAATTCACCGACCACGATGTGCAGGTAGGAAATCACGAAGAAGGCGGCAAAGAACGACACGCCCTTGATCACTTCAGGCGACTGCACGCCGATGGCGCCCAGCAATGGCTCGAGGATGTGCGCAAAGGCCGGTTCACCGACCCAGCCCAGGCCCAGGGAGGCGAGGGTAATACCCAGCTGGCAGGCCGACAGGTAGGCGTCGAGCTGGCTGTGGACGGTGCGCAGGATCTGCCCGCGCCAGCCGTTCTTGTGGGCGATGGCCTCGACCCGGGTGGCGCGCAGTTTGACCATGGCAAATTCCGCCGCAACGAAGAAACCGTTGAGCAGTACCAGGATCAGTGCAAAAAGAATCATGCCGAAATCGGCGAAGAGTGTAGCGAGGGTGATACCAGGGGAAGGGTCCATGATGGGGTTTTGCAGGTTCCGTGTGTTCAATAAGGGGTGACAGACAGGCCTGAAAGGCAGGCGCAAGTCGGCCAATGTAGCGGCTGACGGGGCGCTTGCCTAGTGCCCGCTGCCGGGCGGGGCGTGGAAAGCCTTCTGTCAAACCACACAAATCCAATGTGGGAGCTGGCTTGCCTGCGATAGCGGACTGTCAGTTGACGTATTTTCAGCTGACCCACCGCTATCGCAGGCAAGCCAGCTCCCACACTTAGTCCAGCGTCGTTTTCAGGTTATTCATCTGTACCGATCACCCGCGAGCGGGTCACCTGCGCCGGCGGAAAGTGGCATGTAAAAGTACTGCCATGGCCCAACACGCTGCTGATCTCCAACCGTGCGCGGTGGCGCAACAGCACGTGTTTGACGATCGCCAGGCCCAGCCCGGTGCCGCCGGTGTTGGAGTTGCGGCTTGAGTCGACGCGGTAGAAGCGTTCGGTCAGGCGCGGCAGGTGCTTGGCGTCGATACCGATGCCGGAGTCCTGCACGCTCAAGTGTGCGCCGTGCTCGTCGCTCCACCAGCGGATGCGGATATTGCCCTTGTCCTGGGTGTACTTCACGGCGTTGAACACCAGGTTGGAAAACGCGCTGCGCAACTCACCTTCGCTGCCTTTGAGCAACACCTGCGGGTCGGCTTCCAGTGTGATCTGTTGCCCGCGCTCGCCGGAAAGCGCCTGGGCGTCATTCTTGATGGTCTGCAGCAGGCTTTGCACCGCCACCGGATGGTTGTCCGATGGGTAATCAGTGGCTTCCAGCTTGGCCAGCAACAGCAGGTCATTGAGCAGGGTTTGCATGCGTGAGCCCTGCTGCTGCATCTGCTGCAGGGCACGGCTCCAGCGCGGGTTGATCTCGTCGACGTTGTCCAGCAGCGTCTCCAGATAGCCGCAGATCACCGTCAATGGCGTGCGCAGCTCGTGGGAGACGTTGGCGACGAAGTCTTTGCGCATCTGTTCCAACTGGTGAATGCGGGTCACGTCGCGTACCAGCATCAGGTGCTCGTTGTTGCCATAGCGCGTCAGGTACAGCTGGATGCGCACACGGTCATTGGTGGGCGAGGGGATTTCCAGCGCTTCTTCGTAGTTGTCCTGTTCGAAGTACTCCTTGAAGCGCGGGTGGCGCACCAGGTTGGTCACCGGCTGGCCGCTGTCCTGGGGCGTCTTGAGGCCCAGCAGGGTCTCGGCGGCGCGGTTCCACCACTCCAGGTTGCCGTCGCTGTCGAGCATGATCACCGCGTCTTTGAGCGCGGCGGTGGACTCCTGCACCCGGTCGATCACCGCTTGCAGGCGCCCGCGAACCCGTTGGTCGCGGCGTTGCAGGTGGTAGATGCTGTCGAACACCTCGCCCCACAGGCCGTAGCCGTCGGGTGGTGCTTCGTCGGGTTTGTGCTGGCGCAGCCATTCATGCAGGCGCAGCAATTGTTTGAGGGTCCAGCCCAGGTACAGGCCGATACCAACGGCCAGGCTCCAACCGTAATAACCGCTGATCAAACCCACTACCAAGCAGCCGGTGATCAACAGAAGCATGTGGCGAATCAGGGTGCCATGCCAGTTCTGGTTCACTTAAACATGCGTCCTTGTCAGCTGTTAAGGAAAGGAAGGGCCGGCTCAGCCTTTGGTGGAAAAGCGATAGCCGGTGCCGCGCACGGTTTGTACCAGATTCTCGTAGGCATCGCCCAAGGCTTTGCGCAGGCGGCGGATATGCACGTCAACCGTGCGCTCTTCCACATACACGTTGCCACCCCACACCTGGTCGAGCAATTGGCCACGGGTGTAGGCGCGCTCCTGGTGGGTCATGAAAAATTGCAGCAGGCGGTATTCGGTCGGTCCCATCTCGGCCGGCTTGCCGTCGATAGTCACGCGGTGGCTGATCGGATCCAGGATAAGCCCGTCGACTTCGATCGGCGCTTCGCCATCAGTCGGGCCGGCACGGCGCAGTACGGCCTTCAGGCGCGCGACCAGCTCACGTGGGGAAAACGGCTTGGTGATGTAGTCATCAGCGCCGACTTCCAGGCCCTGGATCTTGTTGTCCTCTTCACCCTTGGCGGTGAGCATGATGATCGGGATATCCCCGGTCAATTCGTCACGCTTGAGGCGGCGGGCCAGTTCGATGCCGGAGGTGCCGGGCAACATCCAGTCCAGCAGGATCAGGTCCGGCTTACGGTCGACGATAATGGCATGGGCCTGCTGGGAGTTCTCCGCCTCCAGGCAGTCATAGCCGGCCATTTCCAACGCAACGGCGATCATCTCGCGAATGGGCGCTTCGTCGTCAACGATCAGAATGCTCCTGCCAACCATGCTCAAAATCCTCTTGTCATTTAACTGTCTTGCGCCGCATTAGATAACGGAATTATTGCAGTCGTGTGACAGTAATTTAGTCGATCGGGCAATTCGCGGCACTCTGGACTACCCTTTGGGTCCGAATCCTGACAACCACAAAAGGAAGGTTCCGATGACTCAAAGTACTTTTTCCTGGAAAGCCCTGTTGGTAACGGCGGCGTTGACCCTGCCGACACTGGCGTTTGCGGCGGAGCCGGCGATGACCAAGGACGGCGTGTTGGTGGATCACAAAGGGCTGACCCTTTACACCTTCGACAAGGACGCCGACGGCAAGTCAGTGTGCAAAGACCAGTGCGCCACCAACTGGCCGCCGCTGAAGGCTGAGTCTACTGACAAGTCGATGGGCAAATGGACGGTGATCACCCGCGACGATCAGACCAGCCAGTGGGCCTATAACGGCAAGCCGGTCTATACCTACAAGGATGACCACAAGGCTGGTGACAAAACCGGTGATGGTAAGGGTGGGGCATGGCACGTCATCAAACCTTGACTACTCGGCGCCACTGAGACCTTCGCGAGCAAGCCCGCTCCCACATTTTGATTTGTGAATACAGTTCAAATGTGGGAGCGGGCTTGCTCGCGAAATCGTCCGAACAGCCACCGCAAAATCTCAGCGAAAAGCGTAATCCGCCACAATCCCCACAAAAATCGCCAACCCCGCCCAGTGGTTGTGCAAAAACGCCTTGAAGCATTTCATCCGGTCCTTGTCGCGGGTGTACCAGAACTCCCAGGCAAAACAGCCCGCCGCCGCCAGCAACCCCAGGTGGAACCAGCCACCCAGCTCAAACCGTTGCCCCGCCAATAGCAGGCACACCAGCGATAAACCTTGCAGGGTCAGAATGATCACGCGGTCCGCATCGCCAAACAGAATGGCGGTGGATTTCACCCCGATTTTCAAGTCGTCATCGCGGTCGGTCATCGCGTAATAGGTGTCATAGCCCACTGTCCACAGCAGGTTGGCGATGTACAGCAGCCACGCCGTGGCCGGCAAATGCCCGGTCTCGGCAGTGAACGCCATCGGCATCCCCCATGAAAACGCCGCGCCCAGCACCACCTGCGGGTAATAGGTGTAGCGCTTCATGAACGGATAGCTCGCCGCCAGTGCCAGTCCGCCCAGGGACAGCAGGATAGTGGTCGCGTTGGTCAGCAGCACCAGCAGAAAACTGATGCCCATCAGCACCGCAAAAAATACCAGTGCCTCTTTGGAGCTGATCTTGCCGCTTACCAGCGGTCGTTGTTCGGTGCGTTTCACATGGCCGTCGACCTTGCGGTCAGCCCAGTCATTGATCACGCAACCGCCAGCGCGAGTCAGCACCACACCGAGCACGAAAATCACGATATTGAGCAACGACGGCGAGCCTTTGCCCGCAATCCACAGCGCCCACAGCGTCGGCCACAACAGCAGGTAAATGCCGATGGGTTTGTCCATGCGAGTCAACTGAATGAAATCCCACGCCCTGGGGTTCAGGCGGTTCAAGGACTTGAGCAGACGTTGATACATCAGCAGTTCTCCGGATGGTCATGCAGCGCATGCCAGAAGCTGGGCAGGAAAATTTCCGCGACCAGCACGCTCAACGGCCCGCGATCAAAGCGCGAGCGGCGCGCCCACAGGCCATCGGCCTGGTCGGCGCTCGGCAGCCATTGCCGTGGGTAATGGCACACCTCGATCGCCTGGCGGGCGAAGGCTCGGTCGCAGAACAGCAATTCGCCCAGCGAACGGCTGCCCAGCTCATCCATGTGCAAGCCGTCGCCTTGCAGGGCACTGCGCGCCGCCACGCTGCGGGCGAACACCCACGGCAGGCCATGTCCACGCAAATACACCTCGCGCACCCAGCCGACAGTGGCCGGGGCCATGCCCAGCGCCGCACATTCATCCTCGCGCAGTGGCTGCCAGCCTTCGAACAGCGGCGTCACGCTGAAGCCGTCGTTGGACAGCCACGTAAGCCGGCGCGTCAGCGAGCCTTCGTCGAACAGCCAGTTGAGGGTCAAAGGCCCGGGCATTGGGCTCAGAAGGCTCTGGGTCAGCCATTGGCAAGCATCGGGATGGGCGATTGAGTGCGGCACGGTGAGTCAATATTGGCAGCAAAAGAGGCGGCGAGCTTACCATGGCGTCCTGAGCTTTTGCCGGGCTGAACCGGCCGTTTGCGCCGAACATGCTTGCATCTGTCGGCCCCGATCAGTACAAAACGCCCTGAGCCGCACGGCAACGTTGGTCTATCGACCGTCGGCCAAGACGCCTGGACCCTGAGGAAGCAAGTAATGAAGAAGTGGCAATGTGTAGTCTGCGGCCTGATCTATGACGAAAAAGACGGCTGGCCGGATGACGGTATCGCACCGGGCACCCTGTGGCAGGACGTCCCGGAAGACTGGCTGTGCCCGGACTGCGGCGTGGGCAAAATGGATTTCGAAATGATCGAAATCGGCTAATCATCGGTTTAAGAAACGTACTACGAGGAGAAAGGAATGAACGCACCTGTCGTGATCATCGGCACAGGATTGGCCGGTTACAACGTGGCTCGGGAGTTTCGCAAGCTCGACAGCGAGACCCCGTTGCTGCTGATCACCGCGGATGACGGGCGCTCCTACTCCAAGCCCATGCTCTCCACCGGCTTTGGCAAGAACAAGGAAGCTGATGGCCTGAGCATGGCTGAACCGGGCGCCATGGCCGAGCAGCTCAAGGCCGAAGTGCGCACCCACACGCGCATCAGCGGCATCGACCCGGGCCACAAACGCCTGTGGATCGGCGAGGAAGCGGTGGCCTACCGCGACCTGATCCTGGCCTGGGGCGCAGAAACCGTGCGTGTGCCGGTAGAAGGCGATGCGGCGGAACTTATTTTCCCCATCAACGATCTTGAAGATTACGCACGCTTTCGTGCAGCGGCTGCCGGCAAACGCCGTGTGCTGCTGCTGGGCGCCGGCCTGATTGGCTGCGAGTTTGCCAACGACCTGATTCTTGGCGGCTACGAAATTGATCTGGTCGCACCCTGCGAGCAAGTCATGCCGACCCTGCTGCACCCGGCGGCGGCCGCAGCGGTTAAGGCCGGCCTGGAAGGCCTCGGCGCGCGTTTCCACCTGGGCCCGGTGCTCAACCGCCTGCAGCGCACGGCGGATGGCCTGGAAGCGCACCTGTCCGATGGTGAAGTGATCCACTGCGACCTGGTGGTCTCGGCCATCGGCCTGCGCCCGCGCGTAGACCTCGCCGCCGCTGCCGGCCTGCAGATAAACCGTGGAATCATGGTGGACCGCCACCTCAAGACCTCCCACGCCAACATCTACGCCCTGGGCGACTGCGCCGAGGTCGATGGCCTCAACCTGCTCTACGTGATGCCATTGATGAGCTGCGCCCGCGCCCTGGCCCAAACCTTGGCCGGTAACGCCACGGCCGTCAGCTATGGGCCGATGCCGATCACCGTGAAAACCCCGATCTGCCCGCTGGTGGTATCGCCGCCGCCACGCGGCGCCGAAGGCGTGTGGAGCGTCGAAGGGCAGGGCGCCGACATCAAGGCCTTGTGCCGCGACGCCAGCGGCCGCCTGCTGGGTTACGCGCTGACCGGCAGCGCCGTCATGGAAAAACTCGCCCTTAACAAAGAACTTCCGCCATTGCTGGCGTAAATACCGGTCGTTCTGTCGGAATCAGCACCTTCTTACCCCCAGAAAGGTCGCCGCGAGACTGGCGGAGCGTGCGAGGGCATGCCATCCTCACTCCCGTCTGCCGCAGAGTAGAGCCTGCGGCGCCTTGGGCGCTGCTCCACCAGAGAGCAGCACGGACATAACAACAAAAAACCGTCAAAGAGGCTTCACTTATGCGTAAACCAGAACTCGCAGCCGCTATTGCAGAAAAAGCAGACCTGACCAAAGAACAGGCCAACCGCGTTCTCAACGCCGTTCTCGAAGAAATCACCGGCGCCCTGCACCGCAAAGACAGCGTCACCCTGGTGGGCTTCGGCACCTTCCTGCAACGCCACCGCGGCGCCCGCACCGGCAAAAACCCGCAAACCGGCGAGCCAGTGAAAATCAAGGCGAGCAACACCGTTGCATTCAAGCCGGGCAAGTCGCTCAAAGACAGCGTCAACCCGTAAGAGCAGGACCGTCTGAAGGGAGGCGGGTGGGTAAGAAAATGGGCACGCCGACTGGGTTGGGTGCCCATTTTTATTGGGCCTCGTTAAAGCGGGTGATGGCACATGCACTTCAATGGCTGTAAAGACGGGGGTGGAAAGCGACGGGCCGTCTCGTTGCTTTGTGTTTTTGTAACTTTCCATATATTCAGATTAAGCGCAATAGTGACGCGTGCGGAGGTAGGCAGCTATTTGAATTGGAACGGTTTTGCTTTATGCAACCACGTATAGGCCGGGGTTGCAGGGAGCCCTCTATGAGTTGATAACTTAACTAGAGACACGAAAATGAAACTATTGAATCAGCCCTATGTTCCCCTCCTTTCGCCCCAGACTAACGTCGGTGTGGAAAACCCCAAACTTCCGGTACCTCCTGGACTACTCGATCAATCCACTCAGCACACTAAACCGAACGCGCAAATATTAGATCCAAATGCTTACCCTGAGGGTACCGCTGAGGAGCATAGTAATAGAACGATCCGACGTATCAGGTTTCGAACCAAGCCACCCAGACAGCCAAGTACGGTAAGGCCATCATCGCCATCGCCATCGCCATCGCCATCGGGATCGAGATCGCCATCCAAGTCTGGAGCGCCGCCTGGCCAATCCCGCACCGCATCGTCGGCGAGTCGGCCAAGCAGTGTCGCAAATGCTGGCACTGACGCCAGGACTGCCAGCGCTTTGCGATTCCCTCCCATCGCGTCCACACTGGCCTCTCGTGCGCGAGACTCATTCGTTGAGGCGGGTATAAGTACGCTGATCAACCTTCCATTCAGCGTGGCCGAGCATGTAGCGTCGAAAGCCATTGCGGATGGAATTTACGCGCAATCTAAAATGCCCGGCGCAGAGAAAAGGAACGTAGACGGAACAAAAAGTACTGTAGATCCGTCCGCGACAGACCAGCAAAAAATAGCGGCACGCCTGGAAGGCGCTGAAATAAAAACAGAGCTATTGGTCAACATTATTCTGTCCATCAACGAAGGGGGAGACGCTAACGCAGTAGGTAAAGACCCCGCGGCGTCAACCGACATCAATAAGCGATTGACCGCCCTCGAGAAGAGGATGGATGCAGTAGAGGCTCAAATGGAAGACATCGGTAAACGTTATGGACTTATCTACTCTCCCTATCAAAAGCCTGAGTCTTTGGAAGGCGCTACAGATAAATCTCGTATAACGTCTATTGAACAACGCTACAAGCATATGAATTTGATGACTAAGAATTTGATATCCGCTAAGCAGAACCAGATAGATTTAGAAGATTAAGGTGTGATTTAAGAGGGGGCGGATTTGCTTAGTGTGCGAATACTAATAAATCTGTTCCCGTGTTTTCTCCATTTGTTCTCGACATGAACGGGTCTACCAGTTTAATGGCTCGCCATCTTCATCATTTATAGAAATACGAATACAGGAACTGATCCATTCAAAAAGTACAGACATCTCATGTTCGATGCTTTTCGGATATGCGCTGATTTCCAGGAAAATACGCTTTTGTTCTAAAAAAATACGCACGTCGTAGCTCCAATCACTTGCGCTTCTGGGCTCAATGCCTGCCAACCGAAACTCTCGGCCTTCAAAAAGCTCGGAAAAAGTCTCAAGGCGGGTGATGTTCTGCGTTATCTCGTCGAAATGAGCCGCGTACCAATTGTTGTCCTCAAAGGACAGAATGAATTCTGCTGACATCATCATTACCTTCTAACTGCCGTGAGGTCGGCCCGATACCGTAGAGTAGTCTGGCGGATTTTACATTCCGATGTGCGCTTGCGCAGAGTGGGTACTGACGGCTGTTTTTCCGTCGTTAGCTAATTCCGTGGTGTTGGAGTTTCCTTGTCTTCCTACCGATTTGTGGCTGTAGTTGGCGATGTTGCGCGGCGGGTTGCTGGTCGAGTTTGCCGATCAGGTTGTCGGCTTGATATTTTCTGGTTTTTTACGGGCAAGATTTTGTCAGCAGTGCTTCTAGCGAGTCATACAACAGTTCGGTTTCACCCTCTTCGTGTAAGTAGATATAAATTTCGCCCGTTGTGTTGATCAGGATGGGGTTTCCAGATCCATCGTCTGCAATCACCACCGCACCTACTAACTCTTCTGGAATTTTGTCAGCGTAGACACACCAGAATTTCTCCGTCATCTCGGTAACGGTAGCTTTACCGATCGATGCCCCGTTTTGGAATGCATGAATGTCGATGCCACCGAATGCTCCACCAAAAAGCTTGATGAACTCCACATCCGGATCATAAAACCTGAACGTATTGAAATGCAGCCCCTCTCCCGGTCCAGGTACTGCCCCTGAAACCTGAGGTTCTGCTCCTCAATCTAATAAGGCTCGCGCACCTCTTCCAGCGTGTTGCCCCACACCCGATAAGTCGCCTGCCAGAGCATATGGCCATCAGCCTCGGTCAACTGCTCCGGCAACCCATTCAGGTCGTTGTGGTAGTAACGAATCTTCTGCAACGGCCCGGCACCGTCCATGCGAGCCAGAGGCTGATAGCCTTCATCCTCATAAACGTACAGGCTTGTCTGACTGTGTTTATGCTCATGCAACAAACGCAGGCCATCCCATATGAACCGAGTCTCGACCAACGGATAACCGGCAGGATTCAGATTTACATGAAACCGTTATATTTCCGGCAATGACTGATTGCACAAATCAGTACTTCGTGTGCCACACCATCCCGCGCTTTTTGGGTGCTCAGTCAATTTTCGGGATAAATGACTATTTTGTTATTGTCCGTAAGCACCTCAAGTATAGTTAGGTCAGTTATCGTATGCAGTATTTCGTAAACTCTTACGGTGAGGGTTTCTCGCCATATATTTTCAATGACTGACGCGATTTTTTCGTCTTTGTACTCATACAACGTTTCGAGGAATTCACCGGTATTGTGCAAGCTGAAGTGGGCTGTCGCACGGTCAAGTTCGAACATAGTGATGGCCGCCGAGTCAAGATTAGCCTCCATGCCGTCTTCAAAGTCACTGCCGAAGGTTAACGTTATGATGCTGTTTGGCTTGTTCAGAAAAAATCTTCTATAAACAATCCACTGGTTTTTAATTTTTACATGTTTTACGTATTGAACTTCACCTATTATTTTTTTATGTTCATCAAAAAAATAGCATTGTCTGTCTTTAGCCGGTTCGCAGTCCTTTTTAAGCAGACGGCCAGGCTTGCACCCCTGCAGTTCGCAAGTATAAGGAGCGGGATTGTATGAGGGCATGATTCCCATGCCCCACTGTTTTGTTTTGTGGGCATGCTCTACTGTAGATATGAGCTCAGAGTATTTATCTTTATATTCACTCAGTAGTGAGTGCAAAAAATCTTTCATGAGAGAGTCCTATTTGGCCAGCGGAAAAGTTTTGCCGCCGCTAAGTTCGAGGTTGAGTGTCTTTAGACCTTGCTCGAATTCGGATTTTGTTTTTGCACCTTTTAGAGTCTCCCATACGTGCTTTTTGTACGCGTTGCCATGGACGCCCTCTCCAGCATGAGCGGTTGCTTTTGTATTTGGAAGGCGAGATTTTGAATTCGCAGGCAGCCATATTCCATTTTCTTTTTGGTTTATGTCTATACCAAGTCTGTCCATCCGTCTTCTCAACCAGCGCATACGTACGTCTTTCGAGTTGGACATCACAATGTGGTGTGCTCGGTAGTCTTTGCTCGGAGCCTTACCTAGGCGGCCTCCCAGTTTTTTCGCATCGCTCGAGCAACTTAATCCAAGCGGGTCCATCCATGTTAATGGGTTAGGAGTGTACTGGTAGAGGTTAAAACCACCGAGTAACCCAATCGGATCCGGCGTCGTAAACCGTCCCACATCCGGATCATAAAACCTGAATGTATTGAAATGCAGCCCCGTCTCCCGGTCCAGGTACTGCCCCTGAAACCTGAGGTTCTGCTCCTCAATGTAATAAGGCTCGCGCACCTCTTCCAGCGTGTTGCCCCACACCCGATAAGTCGCTTGCCAGAGCATGTGCCCATCAGCCTCGGTCAACTGCTCCGGCAACCCGTTCAGGTCGTTATGGTAGTAACGAATTTTTTGCAGCGGCCCGGCACCGTCCACGCGAGCCAGTGGCTGATAGCCTTCATCCTCATAAACGTACAGGCTTGTCTGACTGTGTTTATGCTCCTGCAATAACCGCAGACCGTCCCAGGTAAACCGCGTTTCCCCCAGCGGATACCCATCGCTGCCATGCTCGGTTTTTTCTATCCGACGGCCCAGCGGGTCATACACCATCCTGACCACGCTACCATCGTCATTACGCACCTCCATCAACCGGCTCTCAGCGTCATACGCAAACCGCTGCACTCCGCGTTTAGCGCTGCGCTTTTCGATCATCCGCCCAAACGCATCGTAGCGATAACGCTTGTCCTGATACGTCAGCAGCTTGTTATGCACCACCAACCCAGCACCCGCTTGCGGGCCATCCAGCAGGTTGGCGGCGGCGTCGTAGGCAAAGGTTTCGCGCTGCCCGTGCAGGCTGTCCTGGCTGGCGATGATGCGGCCGGTGGCGTCGTAGTGCAGCAGTTGGCGATGTTGCGCGGTGGGTTGCTGGTCGAGTTTGCCGATCAGGTTGTCGGCGGGGTCGTATTCGAATTGCTTTTGTGCCGCTGCGGGCATCAGCGTTGGCTGGCTGTTCAGGCGGCGCTGGCGTGAGCGCAGGCGGCCGCTGCGGTCGTATTCGCTGCGCGTACTGAGTTGGCCCTGGGTGCGCAGCACTTCGCGGTGCAGGCGGTCGCGCTCGAAATCGCTGATCACCTGGCCGTCCAGGTTGATCTGGTGCAGATGGCCGCTGCCGTAGTACAGGCGGTTGAGCCAGCGGCCGTCCGGCAGTTGGGTCTGGATCAGGTTGCCGAGTTCGTCGTAGTGATGTTGCAGGTTGCCGGCAGCACTCTGTTCGGCAAGCAACTGGCCGATAGCGTCGTAGGCGAAACCCAAGGCTTGGGAATTGCCTTGCAGATCAGTGAAGGTCACAGCCGTGAGCTGATCCACTGCATCGTAGCGGTAGTCGGTGCGGCCATCGTCGGTGGTTTTGGCCACCAGTCGCCCGACCGCATCACGCTCCAGCCGATGAACGATGGGCGCGGGTGGCGTCTCGGGCACCACCGCCAAACCATTGCCATAAGGCGCAGGAAGTGCAGTCACCGCCGTGATGTTGTCGAGCAAGTCGTAGTCGTAGCGCTTGGCGCTGCCGTCGAGGTCTTGTTGCTCGGTCAGCCGATCCCCGGCGTCCCACGCAAACCGATAGCTTTCACCGTTCTCATTGACCAGCGCTTGCAACCGCCCATAGCTGTCATACCCAAACTGTACCTGCCGCCCATGGGCGTCGGTGCGCTGGCGTACCTGGCCACGCCGGTTGTGTTGGTAGAGCGTAGTGTGCCCGGCGGGATCGGTATAGCCCACCAACTGGCCACTGGTATCGCGCTGATATTGTTCAGTGCGACCGTCTGGTAGCTGGCTGCTGAGCAAACGCCCTTGGGCGTCGTAGCTGAACTGAGTGCGTTCACCGAGCGCATCGGTGATGACCTGCAAATAACCGCGTTCGTCGTAGCTGAAACGCGTCGGGTAACCCGAACAATCGATATGCTCGACCAACTGCCCGAATGCATTCCAGCGCAGCTTTTTGCTTTTGCCGGTGGCGTCGACAATCTCCACGACCTGGCCGTGGGCGTCATAGCGATAGCGGGTGATATAACCCAGCGGATCAGTCTCGGCGATGCAGTTACCGCGAGGGTCGTAGCGATACTGCCAGCTGTTGTCGGCGGCGTCGGTTTCCACCAGCGGCAATGCCCAATGCTCCAGCCACAAGGTCGAATCACTGCGGCCCAGCGGGTCGGTTTCGCCAATTACGTTGCCGCTCTCGTCGTAGCTGTACTCATAGCGCCCACCCAGCGGATCAGTCGCGCTGAGCAACTGACGTTCGTCATTCCACTCAAACAGCCAAGTCTGGCCGAGGTTGTCGCTGTATTGAATGATCTGGTGCTGAGTGTTCCAGTGCCGCGTACTCACGCGCTGCAAACCATCGGTGATGCGCGTAATACCCGCCTGCAGGTCATAGTCGAACTGGTAAGCGTCGCCCTCATCGGTCCAGTGCTTAACCACGCGCCATTCCAGGCCTTCGACCAGTGCCCACTCATAGAAACAGCGCAATCCGGTGGGTAATTGATGCTCCACCATCCGGCGCCCGGCATCGTAGGCAAAGCGCCGCTGTACCTGGCCGGTTGCATCACGCACTTGCGCGAGATTGCCCGCTGCGTCGTAGCCGTAGCTCACGAGCACTTCGCGACGTTGATCCGGGTAGAGGCGCTCAATATGAGTCACATGACCCTGATCGCGGATCAGCTCAACCTGAACCAGATCGAATGTATCGCGCAGGCGCACCAGCTGCCCGGCTTCGTCATAGTCGATATAGATACGGTTGTCGTTACGATCACCCAGCTGGGTCAGACGCAGTTGCGACGGGTTTGCTGGCACAGGTTCAAACAGGCGGTACACGCCGTCGTCGCTTTCGATCAGCAACTGCCCATTGAGGTGTCGCCGCACCGCAAGCCCTTCACCGGCGCTGAACACTGCGCCGCCCAAGGGAATGGCGCCCATGTCGATGGGCCGACCCTGCTCATCGGTATACACCAGCGTTTCGCCGCCCTCGGGGTGCGGCTGAATGTCGACGTACACCTCGTAGGGCACGCTCCAGCCGATGCCAAACAGGCTGTCCGGGCGTTCATCGCGGCTGTTATAAAAGCGCTGCCAGTCAATCGGCAGGATACCTGGCAGCACAAAATCCAGGTCGTCGACATCACCCAGTACCTTCGCGCCCGTCGCGGCATGCACCGGGTTCGACGAGCCCATCGCAGCGTTAGCCGCAGCGCCCATCGCGCTGCTGATGGCCATCGAAGTGGCCCCGCTGACCAACATGCACGGCAACTTGCTGAAGAACTTGCCCTTGCCCCCTTTGAGCATCAACAGCGCTGTAACCGCCAGCCCGACGCCAGGCGTCTTGCCGCTGCGAATCTCACGCACCACCACCGAACCGCCGCCAATGGTCACGTTGGATGAGATCAGCCCGGACGACACCACTGTCGCATCGCAGGTACTGCGATCACCACTGCGCACGGCGGGTTGGCCGTTGATGGTGACCTTATCCGAGCCTTCGGCCAGAAACTGCGGCGGCATTGGCGGGTGCTTCATACACACCACCAGGTCCAGCGGCTTGGGCACAGCACCCGGTGCAGGTGTGGCGACGGTTGGGCGCCACATCTGCGAAAAGAAACCTGCGGCCATGTCCAGATAACTCGCTTCGGGTTCCGGTTCAGGCGCTTCCAGCTCGGTACCGGCCGGTGTGACATGGGAGCTGATCGCCCCGGCGGCACGGGCGGCAGGTATGTTGTTGGTCAGGGTATTGGTGGAACCGGTGAGAATGTTCGCCTGCACCGTGGGCGGAAACAGGGCGTTACTGAAGGCATCGCATATCTTGGTCAGCCCTTTGTCCGCGCCACTTTTGCTCATGGCCAGGCCAACAATCGTGCCCACCACCGCACCCAGCAGGAAGCAGCCGAGGCCACCGGTGACCACGGTAATGCCAGTGGCAGCAACCACGGCAGCCGTCGCCACCGCCGTGATCGCGATATTGGCCGCCACCTCCAGCACACCGCCGAGGATGTCCGCCATCATCGAAGTGTGGGAGAGCGCATCGCCCATCCGGGCTGCCCATAACGCGTCAGACATGCAGGCAGCTCATCAGGAAATAGCGTCAAACGACAGTGAATTTTTGATCAATGCCCAGTGCGCAGCCTCGGCATCGCCTAGCTTTTCGGCCTTCACATAACTCAAGGCAAGCATCTTGCGCGTACCCGGCAACACCAGCGCCAACTGATACTGGAACACCTTGTCATTGCCCTTGTTGAACTGGCTGCGCAACTCGATACCTTCCACCTCTTGAGCGGCGCCCAGGCGCACGGTAACGCTCGGTTGGCAGCGCAACTCCTGCACCTGTTTTTCCAGGCGCTTGAGTTGGTCGTCGAAGTTGCTGTGCAGGGTTTCGCCTTCGTTGAGCAGGCTGCGGCTGATGATCAGGGACGTGCCCAGCTCAGGGAACTTGAGGATATTGATCGTCGCGTCCTGCAACTCTGCGGCCGGCAGTTGGAACTGAAATTCGTTGATTCGGTACGTCATGGCAAACAGGTCTCGTCAGGAGCTTTTAGGCGTGGGGAACGCGGCTTTGATGTTGGCATCGATGCTGGCTTTCTGGCCTTGACCATCGGGTGTGGCGCCCGGGCCGCCGCCGTTGTTCAGGTGCAGGAGGCCGCCGGTATTAAACTCGGCATCGCCGCTGGCATAGAAACTGATGTTCACACCCGTAAGGTTGATCTGCCCGCTGGCATTCAACTCCAGAATGCTTTCGCCGCAGACCAGCCGCAGGTTCTCGCCCACTTCAATCACGTAGCTCTGGCTGATGCTGTCGGTCTTGCGCTGGCCCACCGAGAGAATGTCCTCCTGCTTGACGATGCGCAGGCGGTTATTACCAATGGTCACCGTCTCGTTATGCCCAATGCTCTTGTTGCGGTCATGGCCCACCGCGTGGCTTTCATCCACTTCCACCACGATGTCCTGATTGCGCTCGGCGTGGATATACAGCTGCTCCAGGCCCTTCTTGTCCTCCATGCGGATTTCATTGAAGTTGGCCGGCGTGCCGCCTTTGCTGGAGCGGCTTTTCATGCCGCTCTGGGTGGCGTTTTCCGGCAGGTCGTAAGGCACGGTCTGCTCGGCGTTGTAGACGCGCCCGGTGATGATCGGACGGTCCGGGTCGCCTTCCAGAAAGCTCACGATCACTTCCTGGCCGATCCGTGGGATCTGCATCGAGCCCCAGTTTTTACCGGCCCAGGACTGCGACACACGAATCCAGCACGAGCTGTTTTCGTTGGATTGATCGTGACGGTCCCAGTAGAAATGCACCTTCACGCGGCCGTACTGGTCGGTCCAGATTTCCTCGCCCTTGGGGCCGACCACCAGCGCAGTCTGCGGGCCTTTGACGATGGGCCGATAGGTGCTGGCCAGCGGGCGGAAGCTTTGCTGGGCGTCAATACAGGTGAGGCTGCTTTCGAACTGCGCCGCTCCCGAGCCACCGCCGCTTTCCAGGCTTTCCTGGACGATGACATAGCGGCAGCCGACGATCAGGTATTCGCGGTTCTGGTCCTGGCGGCTGAAACCGGTGAGGCTGAACAAATGGCCCGAGCCCAAGCCCCGCGCATTACCGCTGAACTCGACCTGTTCATGCAGGGTTTGCAGGGCTTCGATGCGGGTGCGCGCATAGTGTTCGCCGTCGGCGCTTTGCACGTAGGTGCCGGGGTAATCGTACAGCGGGTAGTCGCCGGCGGTGTGTGGGCGCGGCATGGCCGAGCGCACGTCGATGCTGGCGCTGGGGCGCTGGAAGTCGTAGTCGTTAAGCTCCAGCGACCCCGGCTGCACTTCCTGCGCCAGGTGCCAGTTGTGCATATGGTCGCGTTCGCGCTGCTGTTCGTCCTTGGGGTAGTACGGGATCGATGCGTAGCCCGGCACCGTGGTGTGGGCACCATAAGCATCGGCCAGCACCAGCACATGACGGTCCTGTTCATGGCGGAAGAAGTAGTAGATACCTTCCTGCTCCATCAAGCGGCTGACGAAATCGAAACTGGTCTCGCGGTACTGTACGCAGTACTCCCACTCGCGATACGGGCGGCTCAGCGCGTCTTCGAAGTCGGAAAAGCCCAGGTCACGGAACACCTGCTTGATGATCTGCGGGATGCTCAGGTTCTGGAAAATCCGGCAGTCCGAGGTGCGGCTGAGCAGCCAGAACCACGGGCGCAGGGTCACCTGATAACTGGCGAACTGGCCCTGGTCGATATTCTGGCTGCAGCGCGCGACGATGCCGTGGAAATGCCGCTCGCCACCGTCCGCCAACTGCACGCCGACGCTCATTGGCTTGCCGAGCAACTGGTTAAGGTCGATGTTGGCGTCCAGTGAGGTCAGTCGCAGCTCATAGTTGAACAACCTGCCCAGCTCCTCGCCGCCGCCCATTTCATTGAGCAACAGCACATCCGGCCCGAGCGGGCTGGTGATCTTGGCCAGGCGTGAGGCTTGGTTGAATAGCATCGGTTGACCCGTAAATTGCGTAATAACTGTAGGAACCGGCTCCCACAGTTTTGATCGTATTCCGTCAGGTTAATCGTTGAACTGGTAGTGCAATTCATTATCCCGGCTGCTGATACGCACACCCGCCAGTGCCTTGCCTTCGAGCATGCGCGTGAGGAATTCACGGCTCATGTCCGGCAGCAGGCTGTTGGTGAGGATGGTGTCGATCATGCGCCCGCCACTTTCGGTTTCGGTGCAGCGCGAGACGATCAAATCGACCACCGCGTCGTCGTAATCGAAAGCAACTTTATGGGTATTCTCCACGCGCTTTTTGATGCGGCCCAGTTGCAGGCGGGTGATCGCCTTGAGCATCTCGTCGCTCAGCGGGTAGTACGGAATCGTCACCAGGCGGCCGAGCAGTGCCGGCGGGAAAATCTCCAGCAGCGGTTGGCGCAAAGCCTTGGCGATTTCTTCCGGCTCGGGGATGTTCGCCGGGTCTTTGCACACGTGGGAAATCAGCTCGGTACCGGCGTTGGTGGTCAGCAGGATCAGGGTGTTCTTGAAGTCGATCACCCGGCCTTCGCCGTCCTCCATCACGCCCTTGTCGAACACCTGGAAGAAGATCTCGTGCACATCCGGGTGGGCTTTTTCCACCTCATCCAGCAGCACCACGCTGTAGGGTTTGCGCCGCACCGCTTCGGTCAGCACGCCGCCTTCGCCGTAGCCGATATAACCCGGTGGCGCGCCCTTGAGGGTCGACACCGTATGGGCTTCCTGGAACTCGCTCATGTTGATGGTGATGACGTTCTGCTCACCGCCGTACATGGCTTCGGCCAGGGCCAGGGCGGTTTCGGTCTTGCCCACACCCGAGGTGCCGGCGAGCATGAACACGCCAATAGGTTTGCTCGGGTTATCGAGCCCGGCGCGGGAGGTCTGGATACGCTTGGCGATCATCTGCAAGGCGTGGTCCTGGCCGATGATGCGTTTTTTCAGGTGCTGGTCGAGGTTGAGCACTGTATCCAGCTCGTTGCGCGCCATGCGGCCCACCGGGATGCCGGTCCAGTCGGCGACCACCGAGGCCACGGCCTGGTAGTCCACGGTTGGCAGGATCAACGGAGTTTCGCCTTGCAGGGCGGTGAGGCGTTGTTGCAGGTCGACCAATTGCGCACGCAGTTCATCGTTGCCGCTGTCTACCACGCCAGCCTTTTCACGCAAGGTCGCGCGAGTGGCCAATAGCTCATCAACCAGGGTTTTTTCTTCGGCCCAGCGGCTTTCCAGCGTCGCCAGGCGTTCGCGTTCGGCGCTCAGCAACGTTTCGCTGTTGGTTTGACGCGCACCAATGGCAATGCCGATGGCATGCTCACGGGCGATGATTTGCAGCTCGGTTTCCAGCGCTTCGATGCGGCGGCGGCTGTCGTCCACTTCGGCCGGCACAGCATGCAGGCTGATGGCGACGCGGGCACAGGCGGTGTCCAGCAAGCTCACGGATTTATCCGGCAACTGGCGCGCAGGGATGTAGCGGTGCGACAGTTTCACCGAGGCTTCCAAGGCTTCATCAAGGATCTGCACCTGGTGGTGTTTTTCCATGGTCGAGGCCACGCCGCGCATCATCAGCAGCGCTTTGTCTTCCGACGGCTCGGCCACCTGCACCACCTGGAAGCGGCGGGTCAGGGCCGGGTCTTTCTCGATGTGTTTTTTGTACTCGGCCCAGGTCGTGGCGGCTACGGTACGCAAGGTGCCACGGGCCAGCGCAGGCTTGAGCAGGTTGGCGGCATCACCGGTCCCGGCGGCACCACCGGCACCTACCAGGGTGTGGGCTTCGTCGATAAACAGAATGATCGGCTTGGGCGAGGCCTGCACGTCTTCGATGACCTGGCGCAGGCGCTGTTCGAACTCGCCTTTCATGCTGGCGCCGGCTTGCAGCAGGCCCACGTCGAGGCTGCGCAGCTCCACATCCTTGAGCGCAGGCGGCACGTCACCGGCGACGATGCGCAGGGCGAACCCTTCGACCACGGCGGTTTTGCCCACACCGGCCTCACCGGTGAGGATCGGGTTGTTCTGGCGGCGGCGCATCAGGATGTCCACCAGTTGGCGGATCTCTTCATCACGCCCCACGATCGGGTCGAGTTTGCCGCTGCGCGCCTGTTCGGTCAGGTCGACGGTAAAGCGCTTGAGCGCCTCCTGCTTGCCCATCGCACTGGGGGCCATGGCGCCGCTGGCTTCGCCCGGCACGGCACCGGCATTGAAGCCATCGCTGGCACTCAGCGCATTCTCCGGCGAGTCGCCGACATATTCGTCAAAACGCTCGCTCAGGGCTTCGGGTTTGATCTTGTCGAACTCGGCGGACAAGCCCAGCAGCGCATGGCGCAGGCTTGGCGTCTTCAGAATGCCCAGCACCAGGTAGCCGGTACGCACCTGGCTTTCGCCAAACATCAGGCTGCCGTAGACCCAGCCGCGCTCTACGGCTTCCTCCACGTGGGAGGACAAATCGGTGATCGACGTCGAACCACGCGGCAGGCGGTCCAGCGCTTCGGTCAGGTCACGGGCCAGGCGCGCCGGCTCCACGTTGAACTGACGGATGATGCGGTGCAGGTCCGAGTCCTGTAGTTGCAGCAATTGGTGAAACCAGTGGGCCAGTTCCACATACGGGTTGCCCCGCAGTTTGCAGAACACGGTGGCGGCTTCGATGGCCTTGTAGGCCACGCTGTTGAGTTTGCCGAACAGTGCGGCGCGACTGATTTCACCCATGCTCTGGATTCCTTGAGGTGGTGGCGTGGTCGGCGTAGTGCCGGGCCAGGATTAGGTCGTTGGCGTCATGCTTGGGTTGGCCAAGCCAGGTGTTGAAGCCCAGGCGGAACTGGCCATTGAGTTGCAGCTTTGGGACTTCGGGTTGTTGCAAAACCAGGTTCAAGTCCCAGTCCAGTTCATGGCCCAGGTACTCGGCCACCCACGCCACCAGTTCGTTGAACGGCTGGCTGCCGGGCAGCATGCCCATGTAATCGTCCAGCTTGAGCGGGCCTAAACGGATGCGGAATTTATGCTGGCGATCCCACACATGGCGGCCCAGGCAAAAGTCCACGCCCAGCTGGTTGGCGCTGACGCTTACGCGGCTGCGCTCGGGCAGTTCCAGCCATTGGCCGACGTATTCTTCGATGGCTACCGGCAGGCCGAAGTATTCGCTGAGAATGGCCTTCAAGCCGTCCGGGTAGCGGGTTTGCGCCGACAGGTGGCCGCTGTAATGCAGCTTCGCGGTGTCGGGAATCAGCCCCTGATTCAACAGGCTCGGCATGCCTCTACCACTCAGTGCTGCGAGGCGTGCGGACCAGTAATCATCATCCGGGCGGTCGTGGCTGACCGTCGGCCGCGCCTCGGCCCAGGCTCGGTAAAACAGGCTGAGCAGGCGATGGTGGAACACATCCAAAAACTGTTTGCTGGTGCTGTCGGCGTTGTTGCGCTGGCGTTCACGCACGTACTCGGTGATATGCAGCGGCAGCGGGCCATTGGGGCCGCCGAGGCCGAAAAAGAACTGCTCCAGCCGCGCCGGTTTGCCATCACCGCCGGGGTCGACCGAGGCCAGGGTGGCTGGGGCGAAGGTGCAATCAGCCTGTTGCCCGAGGCGCAGCGGGTCATCCGCCAGACGCAGGGAATGGCCCAGGCGCGGCAGCTCGGGCGATTCGCACTCGATACGCCGCAGCGCCTGGAAGAAATCGTATTCCCAGGGCTCCTGATGCATCGCATCCAGTGTGTTCACAGGGTCGGACGTCGCCCGGGCTTGGCTTTCCATCGCATGATCTCGCCGCGTTCGGTGGTACGGATCACCGTCTCGGTAAAGCTGTTGATCGACACGTAACGTGCCAGGAAGCGTTCCAGCACCGCACCGAGCAGGAACACGCCGGTGCCGCGAAACGCGTTTTCATCAAATTCCAGGGTGATTTCCAGGCCACGGCCAAACACGATGGGGCCGGACATCGGCAGGCGCCGGGTCACGGCTTTGCTGCTGACTTCGCGCAGGCCTTCGATCTGCAATTGCAGCGCCGCGTCATTGCTATCGCCGTACAGGCGCAGCAGTTCACGCAAGGCGCCAGCGCCCTGGCCTTGTTCGCTCAGCGACAGGTAGTTGAGCGACAGCTGGCTGATCAGGCGCCACGCTTTAGCGTCATGGGCATGGCTGGCACGCGGACGACTCGGCCCGGCGACGCAGCGCACAGACAACACCGGCGCGCTGTCGGCCAGGGTGAAGTCGGTCTTGCCATTGCCCACGCTCATGAACAGCGGCAGATCGCGATTGGTACACAGGGCGGTCACGCCGAGCTGGCGCAGGTCATGGCGGTACGGCGCTTGCTGGCTGTCGACCAGGCTGACGAAGGTTTCGCTGCCCACATAGGTAGAGCGCGGGCCATTACGGCGTTGGTCGCTGGACAACACCCGAGGCTCCCGGCGCAGCGTGTAGTAAGCCTGATCGCGGCCGTAGCGGGACGGATCGCGCACCGCATAGAACGGCAGGAACGGCTGCTCCGGCCCAGTGCCATGGCCGGTGATGCCGCTCAACGAGTGAATCTCAAAATCCATCGGCCGTGTGCGGTCAGCGATGACATGGTGTTCGTTAACGCGGTCCGACAGGTGAATACGGTCGACGCGTTTGGGAAACAAGTTGATCGCCGGCGTGCAGAACGGCATGAACTGCGCCGCGCCGACGCTGCCTTCCAGGCTCGGTTCGTGACGGTCGAACAGCACGATCAACTCCAGCTCCTGGCCGTCGCAGCGTTTGACCGCACGGCTCAGCTGCGCGAATTCGACGAACAGGAAACGGTGGGGCAGGGCGAAGTATTCCTGCAGTAGCCGATAACCCTGAAACGCGCGGGCCACCACCGGCATGGCCGCATCGGCGTCGTCAAAACCACGGGAGCGCAACGCGTCTTGCGGCAGGCGCTCGACCCAATCACCGCCGGGTTTGCGGGCAAACACCGCGCAGGCATTGCCGAGTAATTGTTCGTAGAGCCGAAACGGCTGCTCATCGGCACCGCTGAGGTACAGCGGCAGGCTGTCGAGGTCGAGGCTGTTGAACTGCAAATCGGCGCCGGTGCGCAGGGTCAGGCGCAAACCCGCCTTGGCTTTGGGTTCGCTGGCGGCCAGGCGTCCCAGCACGGCGCCGGGGTTGCCGAAGTACTCAGCATTACTGACCTGCAACGGCCACAGCGTCACCGGGTGCGCGGTGCGGTACTCGCAGCAGGTCTGGGTTTCGCGGCCCAGTGCGGCACGCAGCACGGTGTCGCGCGGCAACGGGAAACCGCTGGCCAGCGAGCCTTCGTCGGGGTCGGTCTGCAATTGCACCACGGTCATCGACGGCGTGGGTGCCAGGTAGTGCGGGTAGGCGATTTCCAGCAGGTTATGGGTGAAGGTCGGGTACTCGGCGTCGAGCTTGAGCTGCACGCGGGCCGTGAGGTAGGCAAAGCCCTCGAGCAAGCGTTCGACATACGGGTCGGCGCAGTCCATGCCGGACAACGTCAGCCGACTGGCGATCTTCGGGTATTCCTTGGCGAACTCGGCGGCGCTTTCGCGCACATGGTGCAGTTCCTGGTTGTACAGCTCCAGCAGGCGCGGGTTCATGGGCGCCTCCGCTGGTCGGCGTTGACGACACGCACGTGCCCGGATTCCAGGTCGAGGTCGGTTTGCAGCAGCAGGCGCAACGGCACCGGCTGCGCCCACAGGTCGCCTTCGATCTCGAAACTCAGCGCGTTATGGTTCATCTCGCCATGGCCCACACGGGCTTTGACGCGCAGCGTGTGGCGCAAAATACGCGGCTCAAAGGTGGCGATGGCTTGATAGATCAAGGCTTCCAGCGCTTTGATATCCACACTGGAAACGCTGTTGCCCGCCAGCGCCGGCAGGCCGTAATTGACCACCGAAGTACCGGCTTGGGTGTGCAACGTCGCATCGGCGTCGAGTAGCGACGTGGTGTTAAGCAACCACGCCAGGTCACGCAGCACCGAGGCTTTTAATTGGGTCAGGGACAGCACGCGTTTATCGGCGCTTTCCTTGGGATTGGTCGGGTCGTCGTCGGTCAGCCGGTCCAGCAGGGACGGTTGCAGACGGTCGCGGGAAGCGATTTCAGTTACCACCAAAGCAGCTCCACGGACGGGCTAAGAGAGGGACAAGGTGCCAGGGGTCGCAGCCAGGGGCCGCAGCCATGGGCTGCGGCCGCCAGGGCTATCAGCGCTTGGTGTTGGAACGGATGTTCCAGCCAAACTTGATCGCGCCGCCGTCTTTGGTGCCGTCGGCTTTCTGCGGCTGGTAGTCGACCATCACCTGGGCGAAGTTCAGGGTGACGTTTTCGGTCAGGCGATCATCGGTGCCCGAGCCGCCGGTGCTCAGGGACGTGACCAGCACTTCTTCCAGGTTGATCACCATGTACTCGACCTGGCTTTCGCCGCCGGCCTTGCGCACGGTCAGCTTGACCTTGTCGATGTGCTTGCCGCTGGCGCAGTGCATCATCAGGTTAGGCGACGCCTTGTCGACGTACTTGGTCAGCGACAGGTCCTGGATATTCACCTTGCCCGCGCCGCCGCCGCCGCCCACATGCATGTTGCCGGACTGGGCCATGCCCCAGCTCCAGTTCAGCACGTCGATTTCGTCCTTGTGGGCCTTGTCCATGGACTCGCCCTTGATGTCGCCGATCTTGATGAAAATATCAACAGCCATGTTTTCTCCCTGTGTGGCACGGGCCACTGAATTTGGTTTGTGTGGGAACCCGCTTGTGTGGGAGCGGGCTTGCTCGCGAAAGCGGTGTATCAGCCTAAGATGTTTCGACTGACCCACCGTATTCGCGAGCAAGCCCGCTCCCACACAAGCCCGGCTCCCACAGAAGAGCCGGTTCAACCGTTAGTTATGCGCTTTTTGCCGAAGGCAGCTTCGATACCAGGCGCAACGACACCGTCAGCCCTTCGAGCTGGTAGTGCGGGCGCAGGTAGAACTTGGAGTTGTAGTAACCCGGGTTGCCTTCGACGTCTTCCACGATCACCTCGGCGGCGGCCAACGGGTGCTGGGCCTTGGTGGTTTCGGTGGAGTGCGCAGGGTCGCCGTCGACGTAGTTGAGGATCCAGTCCTGCAACCAGCGCTGCATCTCGTCCTTCTCTTTGAAGGAACCGATCTTGTCGCGCACGATGCACTTCAAGTAGTGCGCGAAACGGCAGGTGGCGAACAGGTACGGCAGGCGCGCGGCCAGGTTGGCGTTGGCGGTGGCGTCCGGGTCGTCGTATTCGGCCGGTTTCTGCAACGACTGGGCGCCGATGAACGCGGCGAAGTCGGTGTTTTTCTTGTGCAGCAGCGGCATGAAACCGTTTTTGGCCAGCTCCGCTTCACGGCGGTCGCTGATGGCGATTTCGGTCGGGCACTTCATGTCCACGCCACCGTCATCGGTAGGGAACGTGTGGGCCGGCAGGTTTTCCACTTCACCGCCAGACTCCACGCCACGGATGCGTGAGCACCAGCCGTAGTGTTTGAACGAACGGTTGATGTTCACCGCCATCGCGTAGGCAGCGTTTGCCCAGGTGTACTTGGAGCTGTCGGCGCCGTCGGTGTTTTCTTCGAACGCGAAGGCTTCCACCGGGTCGGTCTTGGCGCCATACGGCAGGCGCGCCAGGAAGCGCGGCATGGTCAGGCCGATGTAGCGCGAGTCTTCCGATTCACGCAACGAACGCCAGCCGGCGTATTCCGGGGTGGTGAAGATCTTGGTCAGGTCGCGCGGGTTCGACAGTTCCTGCCACGAGCCCATGCCCATCACGGTAGGCGAGGCCGCAGCGATGAACGGAGCGTGCATGGCGGCGCAGACTTTCGACAACTCGCCCAGCAGCTCTACGTCTGGCGGCGACTGATCGAAGTAGTAGTCGCCCACCAGGCAGCCGTAGGGTTCGCCGCCGAACTGGCCGTATTCTTCTTCGTACATCTTCTTGAAGATCGGGCTCTGGTCCCACGCTGTACCCTTGAATTTCTTCAGGGTCTTGTGCAGTTCAGGTTTGGCGATATTGAGCACGCGAATCTTCAGCTGCTCATCGCTCTCGGTGTTGTTGACCAGGTAGTGCAGGCCACGCCAGGCACTTTCCAGCTGCTGGAAATCCGGATGGTGGATGATCTGGTTGACCTGGGCGGTGAGCTTGGCGTCGATGGCGGCGATGATCGATTCGATCGACTTGATCGCGTCATTGGACACCAGGTCCGTCTGCGCCAGAGCCTGTTCGGCCAGGGTGCGCACAGCGGTTTCCACGGCTTCGCGGGCACGCTCGGTCTTGGGTTTGAATTCTTGCAGCAGCAGGTTGGCAAACTCGCTGGCTTCTTCGGTAGCCCCCAGAATCTGGGAGCCTTCGCGGGCGGTATTGTCGGTCATGATTACTGATCCCCTGCTGGCTTAGGCGCGCTGGCAAGTGCCTGAAGCAGTGCCGGGTCCTTGATCGCCTTCATGATGATTTCTTCTGCGCCAGTCTTGCCGTCCATGTAGGTCAGCAGGTTGGCCAATTGGGTGCGGGCTTCGAGCAGTTGCTTGAGCGAATCGACTTTGCGGGCCACGGCGGCGGGGCTGAAGTCGTCCATGCTTTCGAAGGTGATGTCCAGGCTCAGGTTGCCTTCGCCGGTCAGCTCATTCGGTACGTGGAAGGCTACGCGTGGCTGCATGGCCTTGAGGCGCGAGTCGAAGTTGTCGACGTCTACCTCAAGGAACTTGCGATCAGCCACAGGCGCCAGCGGCTCGGCAGGCTTGCCGGCGAGGTCGGCCATCACGCCCATTACGAAGGGCAGCTGGACCTTTTTCTCGGCGCCGTAAAGCTCGACGTCGTACTCGATCTGCACTCGAGGCGCACGGTTGCGCGCGATGAATTTCTGAGAACTTTGCTTCGCCACGTTGCTGCTCCTGGTCGCTTGAGCGACGGTGTTGTTACTGCACAGTCCGGCGGCTTACTCGCCTTCCGGGCCGCGCAGGTTTTCAAATTGGGACATGCCGTCGGGAATCAGATTGCGCACGATGGCCGCAAAGTCGGCGTGCACCAGATGTTTCGCCCGGTTCAACAGCACCGGCAACGGGCTCGAAGGCTCGTGCCGCGTGTAGTACGCAAGGATCTTGTCGAGGCTGCGCAGCACGTCATCGCGGGTGGCGATGTCGCCCGTGGGGCGCGGTGCGGCGGGGGCGGCGGCGAAATCAACCGAGGGGGCATCGTCTTCACTGACGGCCTCGGGTTCGCTGCTGCCTGCAGGGTCGGGTACGGCTTGATTGAGGATCTGCAGCGCCTGCTTGAGCGGTTGCTTCAGCAGGCTCAGGTCCACGCCCTGGGCCGAGCCGACCTGATCGCTGACCTGTTGTTCGATGGCCTCGCAGGCGGCACGCGCGGCACTCAAGGCGTCGCGCGTGGCTTGCAGTTGTTCGGAGTCGCTGTCGAGGAACGCGGCATTGAGTTGCTGGGCGCCGAGTTGTTCATCCGGGAAGTTCGACAGGCCGCTGGCGTTGAGCGCCGCACGCAGGCTCACCGGCCCGAACGTGCGTGAGCGCGTGAGGATGCTTTCGCGCAGCAGGCGGATGGTCGCGTCGCTGGTCAAGCCAGACAGGGCGTTGATGCGCACCGTGGGGTCGTTATCGTCGTCGGCATCCAGGCGCGGGTACAGCTCGGCCCAGTATTCGCGCAGCAGTGCGTTGATCAGCGTAAGGACTTCGGCAAGCCCGGCCACACCCTGGAGGGCGAGGGAGCTTTGCAACAGGAAATGGGTGATACGCAGGTCTTTGCTGCGCTGCAACAAATCGAGGCTTTGCTGCTGGATGCTGCGCCATTGTGGTGGTTCGGCGGGCAAGATCGAGTCGCCCATGCTGCGCTCGGGTTGGCCCTTGGCATCACGTTCCAGTTGAAGGAATTGCGCGTCATATTCCAGGTCTTCGCCACAGGGCGAAGTCGCGGAAACGGCGGCGAGCAGCAACGGCACATCCACTTGATTCGATCTCCTTATCAGCCCGTTAGATGGCGGGCAATGCATGCATTAGTTGCGCAATGAACTTTGCATGTTTTCTTGGTCATATACTCAGCGTGCCACTACGGCGCCATCACTTATGTTCAAGAAGTTGTGCATTTTTGGTGTAGTAGTTACGCGTTGTCAAGGTAAGCTATTCGCCCTCTGTGACAGATGTGCGGTGTTTAACACACTGCGCGACTGACGGGTCTGACGGCGCCCGCAGACAGGATTTTTGTCACAGAAGCCGGTTAAGATCAGCAATCATGCTGACAAAAGCAGATTTACGGTCGTTTGCACGACTTGGCAGGGTGCTTGCGGGAAGCGCTCTCCCTTGGAATAGACCGCGCGTGATGTATCAGCAAGGAGGCAAGATGTCGCTGTGTTTGACTATCACTAGTTATCACAAGATCACCCCTGGTCAATGCCCTGAAAAGTCCATGAATCAGGGCGTGATGGCTATTGGCCGCAGCTCCGACAATGACTGGGTATTGCCTGATCCAGAGCGGTTAGTCTCCTCGCAGCATTGCGTTATCCAATACAAAGATGGCCGTTACTATCTAACCGATAACAGTACAAACGGAGTGGAGTTGGTTAACGCCGGTATCCGAATGCGTAGAGGGAACAGCGAGCCGTTGCAAGATGGCGAGTTGATCCGCATCGGCGATTACGAGATCCAGGCGCGTATTGATTTCAACGTGCAAGCGCTTGATAGCCAACCGTTCACTGGCGATTCGCCGAACAGTTTTGAAGCGCTGATGGGCGCGGTGGCGAACAAACCCGCACCCGTGCCGGTGATCGCGCCGCAGTTTCAAGGCGCGTCGTCGATGGACACGTTGCCCGACCTGTTCGACTTCCTCACTCCGACCACCGTACCGCCGCCTACCGTGGCGGACCACGTACCCAGCGAGCAGCACGATTTTCGTCCGCCAACGCCGGTCGCGGTGCCCGTGGTCGAAAAGCCCGTGATATCGGGCTCGGTGATTCCCGAAGACTGGGATTTGTTCGGCGACACGCCCGCGCCCGTTGTTGCAACGCCACCGCCGGTTGCGCCACCTGAACCGCCGGCAGCGCCGGTCGTCCAGCCAACCGCCCCGGCCATCACCCAACAGCCCGACTTGCTGCAAGCCTTCCTGCGCGGCGCCGGGCTGGACCAGTTGCGCCTCGACAAGGCTCAAGCCGAAGCACAGATGGAAAGCATCGGCCGCAGCTACCGCCTAATGGTCGAAGGGTTGATCGATGTGTTGCGTGCCCGCGCCAGCCTCAAAGGCGAGTTCCGCATGCAGCAGACCATGATCCAGCCGGCTGAAAACAACCCGTTGAAATTTGCGCCGAATGCTGACGAAGCCTTACTGCTGCTGCTTCGTCATGGAAACCAAGCGTTTATGGCGCCGGACATTGCCGTGCGCGACAGTTTCGACGACCTGCGCGCTCACCAACTGGCGGTGATGGCCGGTGTGGAAGCGGCGATCAAGCACCTGCTCACGCGTTTTGAACCGGCACAGCTGGAAGAGCGCATGGGCAAGCCCGCCGGGCTGTCGAGCCTGTTCAACGGCTCGCGCCAGGCGCAGTACTGGCAGCAGTTCACCGAGCTCTACAGCAATATTTCCCGTGAGGCCCAGGAAGATTTCCAGGACCTGTTCGGTCGTGAATTCAGCCGGGCTTACGAAGAACACAGCGCACGACAGCGACGCTAAAACGCGCCGCAACAATGGATAAAACGGATAGCTAAGTACGTCATTGAGGACGCAGGATGATTCCCAGGTTTTTACTCGCAGCCGCCACCGCGCTGTTGCTGACGGCGTGTGCCAAGGACGCGGTCAAACCCGAGGTTGCCGCTGAGGCGCAAGCAGGCACTGCCGCCGTCGAGTTGCACTTTCACGCCATTGCCGGGCTGAACCCCGGCGCCAACGGCCAGGCTGCGCCGGTACGGGTGCGCATTTTTGAGCTGAAAAACGCCGCCACCTTCAGCCGCTCCGACTACTTCGCCTTGGCTGATCGCGCGCAATCCACCCTGGGCCTGGACCTGCTGGACCAGGATGAAGTGATGATCCAGCCCGGCCAGCAATTGAGCATCCAGCGCGACCTTGACCCCTCCACACGCCAGATAGGCTTGCTGGTGGGCTATCGCGAACTGGACCGCGCGCAATGGCGCACGGTGCTCAGCGTTCCGGCGCGCCAATACACCGAATACCAGATCAGCCTCGATGTGCGCGCCGTGCGCGCCGACGTCGTGGTTCCCCCATCCAGCCCTGCCCAATAAGAAACCCTCGGAGTCCCCATGTCCTGGAACAATCGCGTGGTCTGGTCGGAAGGCATGTTCATCGGAACGCAGCACTTCCAGCAGCATGACCGTTACCTGGAAAACCTCATCGACGCGCGCAGCCGCCCGTTGTCCGCCGGTGCCTGGGGCTTTTCCGAGTTGCTGATTGACCAGGGCCTGCTGGCCCAGGGCAAGCTGGCGATCGTGTCGGCGCGTGGCCTGTTGCCCGACGGCACGCCGTTCAATATCCCTCAGGATGACCTGGCGCCGAGCCCGCTGAATATCGACGACAACCTGCGCGATGGCCTGGTGTACCTGGCCTTGCCGCTCAAGCGCGCCGGTGCGCGAGACACGGTGGATGAAGGTGAAGCGCTGGAAGCCGCGCGCTACGTCAGCCAGGTGCGCGAAGTGCGCGACGATAACGCCCCGTTTGAAAACCGTGCGCCGGTGGCCGTTGGCTCTCGAGCGCTGCGGCTGTTGACCGCACAGGACGGCATCAGTGACTACGCCGCCATCGGCCTGGTGCGCATCAAGGAAAAACGCGCCGACCGCGCGCTGGTACTCGACGACACTTACATCCCACCGGTGCTGGACGTGACCGCGAGCAAACCGCTGACGGCCTTTCGCAGCGAATTGCTCGGCCTGCTGCACCAGCGCGGCGAAGCCTTGGCGGGCCGCGTGGTCGCCTCGGGTGCGGGTGGGGCGTCGGAAATTGCCGATTTCATGCTGCTGCAATTGGTCAACCGGGCACAGCCGCTGATCCAGCATTTGAGCCAGTTAAGCCCATTGCACCCAGAGCGATTCTTCAGCGAACTGGTGAGCCTGGCCGGTGAGTTTTCGACCTTTTCAACCTCAGGCCGTCGCCCTCAGGAATACCCGCAATACCAGCACGATGACCTGTCGCTGAGCTTCGCCCCGGTGGTGGCGGCGTTGCGTGAAGCACTGTCAATGCTGATCGACAGCAAAGCCACACCAATCCCGATTGTGGAAAAAGCCTACGGCATCCACGTGGCCATGCTCGCCGACAAAACCCTGCTCGACAGCGCCAGTTTCATCCTCGTGGTGCGCGCCGACGTGCCCGGCGAAACCCTGCGCGCACGCTTCGGCCAGCAGAGCAAAGTCGGCCCGGTGGAGCACATCCGCGACATGGTCAACCTGCAACTGCCAGGCATTGGCCTGCTGCCGTTGCCGGTTGCGCCACGCCAGATCCCTTACCACGCAGGCTCCACCTATTACGAGCTGGACCGTGGCAGCGAGCACTGGCAGCAACTGAACAACTCCGGCGGGTTTGCCTTCCATATCGCCGGGCAGTTCCCGGGCTTGAACCTGGCCTTTTGGGCGATCCGAGGATAATCCGCGATGCATCCCAATGATGATGACCGCACCCAGTTCATGCCGCGCCCAGGTGGCCGTGCGCCAGAACCTGCACGAGCTGAGCCGGCACCGCTGTCGATGCCGGCGGCACCGATTCTCACCGGCAAAAGCCAGGGCCTCAACCCGCTGGAAAGCGCCGCCGGGCCGTTGTTGGCGTTGTTGACGCGCCTGCGCAACACCATCGCCCACCCAGCGCCGGCCAGCCTGCGTGCGCAGTTGCTGGCCTACCTGCGCCAGTTCGAAGAACGCGCCGAGGCCGCCGGCGTGGCGCGCAACGAAGTGCTGCTGGCGCGTTACGCGCTGTGTACGGCGCTCGATGAAGCCGTGCTCAGCACGCCGTGGGGCAGTGCCAGCGACTGGGGCAAGCAGAGCTTGTTGATCACCGTGCACAACGAAGCCTGGGGCGGCGAGAAAGTCTTCCAGTTGCTCGACCATTGCCTGCAAAGCCCGCGTGAGCGCCTGTGCCTGCTGGAGCTGTTGTACCTGTGCATGTGCCTGGGTTTTGAAGGCCGCTACCGCGTGATGAATGACGGGCGCAGCCAATTGGAAGCCCTGCGTGAGCGCACCGCCGCCGCCATTCGCAGTGCGCGTGGCGAGCACGAGCGCGAGCTGTCGCCGCATTGGCGCGGCGTGACCGTGGCGCGTGATCGCCTGGCGCAGTTCATGCCGCCGTGGATCGCCGTGGCCATTGGCCTGGCGCTGCTGCTGGCGTTGCTGTTTGGCTTGCGCATGAAGCTGGCGTCGGATGCGGAGCCGGTGTTCAAGAATATCCATGCCCTGGGCGAGATTCCGGTGCAGGCCATCGACCGCCCGGTGGCGCAGCCCAAAGTCATCGAGCGGCCGCGTTTGGCCGGCTTCCTGGTGGAAGACATCAAGGCGGGCCGCGTGGCGGTGGAAGACAAGGTTGACCGTTCCGTAGTGACGATCCGCGGTGATGAACTGTTCGCGTCTGCCAGCTCCAGCATCCGCGATGACTTCGAGCCACTGATGCTGCGCATCGCCGACGCCATCCGCAAGGTCAAGGGCCAGGTACGCGTCACCGGCCATAGCGACAATCGCCCGATTGCCACGCTGCGTTTCCCGTCCAACTGGGCATTGTCCGAAGCACGCGCCAAGTCGGTGCTGGAAATTCTGGCGGCCAAGACCGGCCAGGCGGATCGCTTCAGCGCCGAAGGCCGCAGCGACACCGAGCCGGTGGCTACCAACAGCACTGCCGAAGGCCGTGCCCGCAATCGTCGGGTTGAAATCACCGTATTGGCGGAGGGCGTCGAGTGAAGGCGTTTTTCAGTTTCATGATTCGCTGGGTGATCCCCGTGCTGGGCCTGATTGCCCTGAGCCTGATCATCTGGTTTGTGGGGCCGTTGCTCGATGTGCTGATGCCGGAAGGGCGGCGCTGGGCGCTGATCATTCTGGTGTTTGCGCTGTGGATCGCCTACCGCGTAGTGCGCATTATCCAGGCGCGCCGCCAGGCCGCCGAAGTGATGCGCAGCCTCGCCGCCGAAACCCCGGCCGACCCCAACAGCGTGGCCACGGCCGAAGAGTTGTCGACCTTGCGCCAGCGCATGGACGAAGCCCTGACCTTGCTGAAAAAGGCCAAGCTCGGCGGTGATGAGCGCCGCAACCTCTATGAGCTGCCGTGGTACGTGATCATCGGCCCGCCGGGTTCGGGCAAGACCACCGCGCTGGTCAATTCGGGCCTGCACTTTCCACTGGCTGCCCAGTTGGGCGCCGGTGCCGTGCGCGGCGTTGGCGGTACGCGCAACTGTGATTGGTGGTTTACCGACCAGGCCGTTTTGCTCGATACCGCTGGCCGCTACACCACCCAGGACAGCAACTCCACAGTGGATAAAGCTGCATGGCTGGGCTTTCTCGACCTGCTGAAAAAGCAGCGTTCGCGTCGCCCGATTGATGGCGCGTTTATCGCCATCAGCCTGTCGGATCTGCTGCTCGGTACGGATGCCGAACGCGCCGCCCATGCGGCCGCGATTCGCCTGCGGATCCAGGAGCTATACACCCAGTTGGGCGTGCGTTTCCCGATCTACCTGATGCTGACCAAGCTCGATCTGGTGCCGGGCTTTATGGAGTTCTTCGACAACCTGAGCAAGGAAGACCGCGCCCAGGTGTGGGGCATGACCTTCGCCCTGGACGACGGCAAAAACAGCGACAGCCCGTTGGCCCATCTGCAAAGCGAATTCGCGGGGCTTGAACAGCGCCTTAACGAACGGCTGGTGGAGCGTCTGCAACAAGAGCGCGACCCGGCACGGCGCGACCTGATCTACGGCTTCCCGCAGCAGTTCGGCGCGTTGAAAGATTGCCTGCAAAGCTTCCTCGAAGGCGTGTTCAAACCCAATGCCTTCGAAGAGCGCGTGTTGTTGCGCGGCGTGTACTTCACCAGCGGCACCCAGGAAGGCAGCCCGATTGATCGCCTGATCGGCGCCATGGCCCAGAGCATGAACCTGGACCGCCAGCACCTGGCGCGCCAGAGCGGCACCGGGCGCAGTTATTTCATCGAAAAACTGTTCACCGCCGTGGCGTTTGCCGAGCGTGGGTTGGTAGGTGTGAACCCGAAAGTCGAGCGCCGCCGCAAGTGGATTGCACGCGGTGTGCTGGCAGCTACCGTCGCCTTGGTGGTGGTGGTCAGTGGCCTGTGGTGGGTAAGTTATCGCGCCAACCAGGCGTATATCGCTCAGGTTGATCAGAAGGTCGCGCCGCTGGGCCAGGCCGTACAGAACCTCAGCCCGGCGCAGCGCGAAGTGCTGGCAGTGTTGCCGCTGCTCAACGCGGTGAAGAGCCTTGCGGGTGATTCGCCAAGCTGGTCTGAAGGCCTGGGCCTGTATCAGGGCGATATGCTTGAAGCCGAATCCGCCAGCGTCTACCGCAAGCTGTTGATCGCCGTGTTCGCGCCGCGACTCGTGACGCGCATCGAAGAACAACTGCACGGCGGCGGCACGTCCGACTTCCTTTACGAGGGTCTCAAGGCCTACCTGATGCTCGCCGACAGCGAGCATTACGACCCGGACTTCATCAAGGCCTGGATCGCCCTGGACTGGGACCGCAACCTGCCACGTGACCTGCCGGCCGATCAGCGCCAGGCGTTGACCGGGCACTTGCAGGCGCTGTTCGACCGCCACCCGCCCAATGCGCGTCTTGACCCACGCTTGATCGACGACCTGCGTCGCCAGTTGCAACAACTGCCGGTTGCACAGCGTGTTTACGACCGGGTCAAACGCCAGAAACTGCCCGAGGGCATTGCGGACTTTCGCCTCAACGAAGCCGCCGGCCGTGATGCTGCGCTGGTGTTCAGCCGTAAAAGCGGTAAGCCATTGGGCGAACCACTGAGCGGGTTTTTCACCGCCAAAGGCTATCGCCAGGCGTTCCTGCTGAGCAGTCTGAACCAGACCGGTACCCTGGCCGAAGAGCAATGGGTGCTGGGCCGCGAGCAAGCCGATCAGCAGAACGTGGTGAGCCTGGCCGCCGATGTGCGCCGCCTGTACTTCCAGGACTACCAGCGCCAGTGGGATGCGTTGCTTGCAGACATCGACTTTGTGCCGATCACCAGCGTGGCCCAGGCGGCCGATGTGCTGCGGGTAATTTCCGGCCCGACCTCGCCGCTGAAAAAACTGCTGGTAGCTGTCGCCAAAGAGACTGACCTGCAGGCTGAAGAACGCCAACTGGCCGCCAAAGGCGTGCCGGTAGAAGGCGGTGTCGACAAGCTCAAGGAGCGCCTCGGCAGCCTGCTCGGCCAGGAGCAAGCGACGGCCAATGCACCTGCCGCTGCGGATGACCCGGTGACCGCGCACTTTGCCGAACTCAATAGCATCGTCAGCAAAAACGAAGGCGAACCGGCGGCCATCGACGGTCTGCTGGCGGACATGAACGCGCTGTATGTGCAAGTCAGCGCCATGGTCGGCGCCAGTGGCGACGCCTTGCTCGGCGAGGCCAAGAACCAGGCGGCGGCTGCGGCCACGCGGGTCAGCCTGAATGCCGAACGCCAGCCGCCGCTGGTGCAGGGCATGGTCAAGTCGGTGGTCAACTCCACCACCAACAGCATGATGGGCGGGGTGCGTAACCAACTGAATGCGGCGTGGGTGAGCGAAGTGGTCAACGTGTATCGCCAATCGTTGGCGGGGCGTTATCCGATGTCGCCGGGCAGTGCACGGGACGCCACGCTGGATGACTTCGGCCAGTTCTTCGGCGTGGGCGGGGTGATGGATAACTACTTCCGCAAATACCTGCAGCCTTACGTGGATACGTCCGCGCAGACCTGGCGCTGGCAGCCGGGCGCGGCGCAGAAGCTTGGGATTGCGCCGGGCGTGCTGCAAACCTTCCAGCGTGCGGCGGCTATTCGTGACGCGTTCTTTAGATCGGGGGGCACCCAGCCGATCGTGCGTTTCGAGCTCAAACCGGTGTCGATGGACCCGACCATCACCCAGTTCCTGCTCGACCTCGACGGCCAGCAACTGAGCTACGACCACGGCCCAAGCCGTCCGGTGGCGATGCAATGGCCGAACCCCGGCAGCATTGGCGTGGTGCGTATTTCGATCACGCCGCCGTCAGCCAGTGGCCGTTCCGGCGTGACCCTGGACGGCCCGTGGGCATGGTTCCGTCTGCTGGAGCAATCGGACCTGAGCGCCGGCAATTCGCCGGACCGCTTCAACCTGCGTCTGCGGGTCGACGGCGCGAGCATTGCCTACGAGTTGCGCGCCAACAGCGCCTTCAACCCGTTCAAGAGTCGCGTACTCAGTGGCTTCAGCCTGCCGGAGCGGTTATGACCACGCTGGGCTTCTACGGCAAATTGGCCAGCCGCGGTGACTTCGTCAGCCGCGCCTTGCCGCAGAGTTTTATCGGCCCGTGGGACAGTTGGCTGGCGGCAGGTTTGCTCGCCAGCCAGAGCAGCCTGGGCGGCGATTGGCTCAATGTGTACCTGGTCAGCCCGTTGTGGCGTTTTGTGTTGGCGCCGGGCGTGTGCGGGCCGGACGCGGCGGCAGGCGTGGTGATGCCGAGCATTGATCGGGTCGGGCGCTATTTCCCGTTGGCGGTGGTGGCGTTGCTTGATCACGAGACTAATCCGGCGTCCCTGGTGGGCGGCCCGGATACGTGGTTTGAGCAGGCTGAAGCGCTGTTGCTCAGCACGCTGGAGGCTGGCGCTACGTTTGAAGGCTTCAACGATGGCGTCGACAGCCTGGGCATCCCGGCCAGTGAACAACGCGCGGTCGACAGTCGCTTCGCGGGCCTGCAGCGGGTCGCCGCCACCGTGCCCCACAGCCGCATGACCGCACTGGCCGAGCAGGCCTGTGAAGGCGCCAGCCTGTGGTGGGGCCGTGGTTCAGAACGTATTTCCCCAGGTTTATTGCGGTGCCAGGGTTTGCCTGCTGCCGGCGATTTTGCGCAGTTTTTGCTCGGACAAGAAGGTGTGGTGTAGATGGGGGCGACGTTTAAATCAGCGAGCAAAAGCCATGTGGGCATGGTGCGTCAGGTCAATGAAGATGCGTGCCTGGACCTGCCGGAAAACCGCCTGTGGGTGGTAGCCGATGGCATGGGTGGGCATGCGGCCGGCGATTACGTCAGCAGCCTGATCGTCGACAGCCTGCGCAATGTGCCGGTGGGGCGCTCTCTGGATGAATACTCGGCGGCCCTGCGCAATGACCTGATCCGCATCAACGCCAGCGTGCGTGAAGAAACCGCCAACCGTGGCGTGACCATGATGGGCAGTACCGTAGTGGTGCTCGCCGCACGTGGCCTGCGTGGCGTGTGTTTATGGGCCGGCGACAGTCGCCTGTACCGCCTGCGCGAGGGGCAGTTGGACAGCATTTCCCGCGACCACAGCTACGTGCAAGACCTGCAAGACAGCGGCCTGCTCAGCGAAGCCGACGCGCGCGTGCACCCTCGCGCCAATATCGTCACCCGCGCGGTGGGCGTGGAAGCCCAGCTGGAAGTGGCGGTGGCTGACCTGCTGATCGCTCCCGGCGACAGCTACCTGCTGTGCAGCGATGGCCTGAACAAGACCGTCGAAGACCATGAGATCCGCGAAGTATTGGGCCATGACGCGCCGGACGAAATCGTGCGCAGCCTGGTGCACCTGGGGCTTAACCGGGGCGCGCCGGACAATATCACTGCCATTGTCGTGAAGGTCTCGCCATGAACATTGTGATCCCGGGCTACGACATCGAAGGCGAGATCGGCGAAGGAGCCATGGCCAGCGTGTACCTGGCGACCCAGCGCTCGCTGGAGCGCAAGGTGGCCTTGAAGGTGATGGCGGCGGCACTGGCGGCCGACCCGAGCTTTTGCGAGCGTTTTCTGCGTGAGGGCAAGACCCTGGCGCGCCTGTCGCACCCGCACACAGTGACCATCCATGACATCGGCAATGTCGGTGAGCTGTACTACATGGCCATGGAATACCTGCCCAACGGTACGCTCAAAGAGCGCATCGCCGCCGGCCTGACGCCGGAGCAGGGCGTGACGCTGATTCGCCAGATTGCTTCGGCGTTGGGCTATGCGCACGCCCAAGGGCTGGTACACCGCGACGTCAAACCGGCGAACATTCTGTTTCGCGCTGACGGCACCGCCGTGCTGTCGGACTTCGGCATCGCCAAGTCCCTGGACGATCGCACCCAGTTCACTCAAGCCGGTTTTGCCGTGGGCACGCCGAGCTACATGAGCCCGGAGCAGGCGCGTGGCCAGGAAATCGATGGCCGTGCCGACCTGTATGCGCTGGGCGTGGTGCTCTACGAAATTCTCGTCGGCAAGCTGCCGTACAACGGCACCGATGCGCTTTCGACGGCGTTGGCGCACCTGACCGAGCCGTTGCCGGAATTGCCGGTGCACCATGGGCGTTATCAGGACGTGTTGCGCAAGCTGTTGGCCAAAGATCCGACCGAGCGTTTTCCGGACGCGGCGGCGTTGCTGCGCGCACTGGACCAACTGCCGGACGATTCGCCGGAAGCCACGCTGGTGCGGCCGTTGCCAATTCCGCTGAGTGTTGACTTGGCCGGAATGACGCCAGTATCCATCGAGATTCCGACCGAAAAACCCCAGCCGCAACCGCTGCGTCAGCCGGTGGTGACGCCAACGCAACACCGCGCTGTGTCCGAGCAGCGCCGTGGGCCTGTGTTGGCGCTGGCGGCAGTAGCCGTGGCGGTTGCGCTGGCCATCGGCGGTGCCAGTTACTGGTGGTTGAGCGGCAGCGATGAACCTGCCAAACCGCCTGTCGCCGTGGTGCCCAAGACCACACCGCCGCCAGCGGTAACGCCGGTGGTGGCCGAGGCGGATGGCGGTCAGCGGCCGTTGCTGATGGCCGGTAAAAAGACCTTGTTCCAGCGCGTGCTCAGCAAGCCGGGCGCCAAGCTGTCCCATGATGCCGGTGGTGCAGCAGGTGAAGCCCTGCCAGCGTTTTCGGTGCTCTACGTTTACCAGCGCAAAGACATTGACGGCAGCCCGTGGGTGCGTGTCGGCGCCGCTACCGATGGGCGCAGCGATGGTTGGCTGCCTGCCGCTCAAGTCAGCGACTGGAAGCAAAGCCTGGTGCTCAAGTTCACCGAGCGCTCGGGCCGGGCGCCGGTGATGTTCTTGCGCCAATCGGCTGAGGTGGAAAAGCTGTTGGCTGATCCCGCCGCCGCCAAAAACGTGTTGGCCAAGGCGCAGAAGAACCGCGAAGACAATCAACAGGTGCTGGCGCTTGAGCCGACGGCCAGCGCCGTGCCGCAAAACCAGTTTTACCTGCTGCCGATTTTTGATTCCAAAGAAAGCTTCGACGAAAACGGCCAGCCGGTGCAGTTGCTCAATGTGGCGTCCATCGACCCGGGCAGCGCGGCGGCCAAGCCGGCCACCAAAGCGATCGCTGCAGACGCTTTCCGCACGGCCGTGGTGTTGGTAGTCGACACGACGGTTTCGATGCAGCCCTACATCGATCAGGTTCGCGATGTGGTGCATGAACTGCAAACCCGCATCGCCGAGCGCGGCGAGCTTGATAGCGTGAGCTTCGGGCTGGTGGGCTTTCGCAACAGCATCAAGAAAACCCCCGGTTTGGAATACGTCGCCAAGACGCTTATCACCCTGGATCAGGGCCGCGACCCGCAGCGCTTCCTCGACATGGCGCGTCAGGTCAAAGCGTCTACGGTGTCCAGCCATTCGTTCAACGAAGATGCATTTGCCGGGGTGATGCAGGCGGTCGATGGTATGGACTGGTCCGGCTATGGCGGGCGCATCATTCTGCTGGTAACTGACGCTGGCGCACTGCGCAAAAACGATCCGTTCGCCGCCACGCAGATGAACGAAGCCGAAGTGCGTCAGGCGGCACTCGGTAAGCAGATCAAGATTTACGCCTTGCACCTGCGCACCGACGCCGGCAAGAAAACCCACGCCGGTGCCGAAACCCAGTACCGCGTGCTCACCGCCGACGCCAACCCGCAGATCGGAGACCTTTACACGCCGGTGCCCGGTGGGGATGTGCACAAGCTGGGTGAGCGGGTCGATGAGATCGGCACGGTGTTCGCCAATCTGGTGCACCAGGTACGCAGCGACACGCCGCAACCGGTACCGTTGCTGAGCGGCGCGCCGAGCCTGGCGGACAAATCTGCAGCGGTCGGCTACGCCATGCACATGGACTTCCTCGGGCGCAAAACTGCAAGCCAGGCGCCGCAGTTGGTCAGCGCCTGGACCGCCGACCGCGACCTGACCAACCCGGCGCTGCCGGCGTTCCAGGTGTGCGTGATGCTCACCAAGTTGCAGCTCAACGACCTGCAGCAATCGCTGAAACTGATCGTGGATGCCGCGCGCAAAACCCAGACCTCGCCCAAGGACTTCTTCCAGGAAATCGCCAGCGCCTCGGCTTACATGAGCCGCGACCCGCAGGCCCTGCGCAAGGGTGGCAACCTGGCTGATGGCGGCTTGCTCGGCGAGTACCTGGAAGGCCTGCCGTATCGCAGCAAATCGCTGAACATGACCCAGGACTTGTGGTTGTCGCTGAGCGTGGCCGAGCAGGAAGACTTTATCGACGAGCTGGATTCGAAAATCCGCCTCTACGAAACCTTCCACAATGACGTGGCCAACTGGGTCCGATTCGGCGATGCCGAGCCGGGCGATGCGTTGTACCGTGTGCCGTTGTCGACGCTGCCGTAATGCTGAACTTGAGCGCGGTGCACAAAAGCCGGGGCACGGGCAGCCAGCGTTACAGCCTGGTGATTCCGGCTTTGCAGCTGCGTGCCGGTGAGCAGTTGGCGATTGTCGGGCCCAGTGGTTGCGGCAAAAGCACCTTGCTGGATCTGTTGGCGCTGGTGTTGGCGCCGGATCACGTTAGACAGTTTGAATTTCACCAGGCCGACATCGGTGGGCTGTGGCGTGCCGATCAGCAATCCACACTGGCTGCGCTGCGCCGCCAGCACTTGGGTTATGTGTTGCAAACCGGCGGCCTGCTGGGCTTTCTCGATGTGCGTAGCAATATCGCCTTGTCGCGGCAATTGCTCGGTTTGCAGGATGACGGCAGCGTGGCGCGCCTGGCCCAACAGCTGGAGATCAGTGACCAGTTGGCGAAGAAACCAGCGGATTTGTCAGTAGGCCAACGCCAGCGCGTGAGTTGCGCCCGTGCCCTGGCCCATGCGCCGCAGCTGGTGCTGGCGGATGAGCCGACCGCGTCGCTGGACCCGCTGAATGCCGAGCGCGTGATGCAAGCGCTGCTGGCCCAGGCCCGCGAACAGCGTGCCGCCTGCGTGATCGCCACCCATGACGAACCCTTGGCCCGCGCCAGTGGCTTGCAGGTACGGCGCATCGGTTGCCGTCGTGACCCTGACGGCGGCGTCACGGCCATGCTCGGGGAGGTGTGCTGATGCGCATCGGCTTGGTGGCGTCGTTGGCTTGGCAGGATTACCGCAATGACGCCTGGCTGTCGGCCTGTTCGGTGCTGGCGCTGGTGGCGGTGATTGCGCCCTTACTCGTGTTATTCGGCCTGAAATTTGGACTGGTTGGCAGTTTGACCGAACGCTTGGAGACCGACCCGGCCACCCGTGAAATTATCCCATTGGGCGGTGGCCGATTCAGCCGCGAATTTATCCAGCAGCTTGGCCAGCGCAGCGATGTGGCGTTTGCCGTGCCGCGTACCCGGCAAATTGCGGCGACTGCGCAGGTGGGTACGCTGACGTTGGAAATGCTGCCGACGGCGGCGGGTGATCCATTACTCAGCGGTTGGCCGATGCCCAAGGGCCTGGACCAGATCGTGCTGAGCCACACCGCCGCCGAAAAGCTCGCGGCGCGGCCTGGCGACTGGCTGGAAACCAGTTTTGCACGGCAAGTGGCGGGGCGCGTCGAAGCCCAGCGTACGCGCCTGCAAGTGCTGGCGGTGTTGCCGCTGGCAGCTTTCGCCCGTGATGGCTTGTTTGCGGATTTGGGTTTGCTGGAAGCAGCGGAAGATTACCGCGATGGTCGCGCCGTACCGGCGTTGGCTTGGGATGGGGATGCGATGGGCGTCAGCGAGCAGCGTGTGTATCCGGCGTTTCGTCTGTATGCGCGCAACCTCACCGATGTAGAGCCGTTGCGGGTGTATTTCGCCGGGCAGAATCTGTTGGTGTCGACCCAGGCACAGACCATCGCCCAGGTGCAGTCGTTGAGCCGCAACCTGTCGCTGGTGTTCTGGATTATTGCCGGGCTGGCCTTGGCCGGCGCGTTTGCAGCGATATTCGCCGGGGCGCTGGCGGCGGTTGCACGCAAGCGGCGGGAATTGTCGGTGTTGCGCCTGCTGGGGTTCTCCACCGGCGCACTATTGCTGTTTGTGGTGGTGCAGGCGCTTTACAGCGCAGGTTTTGCGGCCTTGCTCAGCGCCGGTCTGTATGGGCTGGCCGAGGCAGGTTTGAATCAAATGTTTATGCAGGTGCCGGGCGAATACGCCAGTCACCTGCTGGCGCGTCACTACGGCCTGGCCCTGGTTGCAATCCTCGGCGTCAGCGCCGTGGCCGCGGTTTGTGGCGGTTGGCGAGTGGCGCGGGTCCAGGCTTCTGAAGGAATCAGAGATGTATAAGTTACTGGGCGCCTGTGTGGCGCTGAGCTTGGCTTCGCTGGCGTGGGCCGATGAGGCGAGTGACAAGCTCGATAACCCTAAACCGTTGCCCGATGACGTGAGCCTGCCGCTGCCCTGCGAAGGCAACATGGTGTTTCGCTACGCCTATGTGCTGGCCCAAGGCACGCTGGATGACCGCGAGATCAGCCTCGGTTACCCCTTTGCCGAAGGCGAGGCGGGTTATCAGCAATCGTTTATTTCCGGCTACCGCCGCGACTTTATCAATGGCCAGTTCACCCTCAAGGACTTGCCCAAGGGCTGGAACACAGTCATCGCGCCGTTGATGCCGAAAACCGACGCCAAAACCCCGCTCAAGCCGATGCTGTATTTCATCGGCAAGTACGAAGTGACTGCCCGCCAGTATGCGCAAGTGATGTCCCAGGCACAGTCACTGGCCAGCGGCGAACCGGCACCTGCGTGTGATGCACCGACCGGCATGGCCGCGCGTTTGCCCAAGGTAAAACTGTCGCGTTTCGAGGCTGAACGTTTTTCGGCGGTGTACAGCGCCTGGCTGATGAAATACCACCGTGAGCTGCTGCCGGTGAGCGGGCGCGGGTCTTCCGCAGATGACGGCGGTCTGGGGTTTGTACGCCTGCCCACCGAAGTGGAGTGGGAATACGCCGCACGCGGTGGCCAGGCGGTGAGCCGTCAGGAACTGGAAGGGCGCCTGTTCCCACGCCGCGTCGAAGGCAGCGAAAGCGACGGCCCGCTGGGCGATTACGCGGTGTTCAACCAGGTCGCCGGCGGCACTGGCCAGGCGGCACGCTTGATGCCCATCGGCACCAAATTGCCCAACCCGATCGGCCTGTTTGACGTGATCGGCAATGCGGCGGAAATGGTTCAGGAATCGTTCCAGCTGGTACATGCCGGACGTCGCCAGGGCACCTACGGCGGCTTTGTGGTCAAGGGTGGCAACTACCTGGAGGGCGAGGGCACGCTGTTTACCGGTATGCGCCGTGAGTACCCGTTGTTCGCGGCCGATGGCACTGAGCAAAGCAACGAAACCACCGGTTTTCGTGTGGCAATCGGTGCACTGTCGGCGCCGCGCTCGCGCTACAAGGAACTGTTTGCCCAGTGGCAGAAAGAAGGCCGCCTGGCCTCGCTGACTGACGCCATCGATGACGCCCAGGACCCGACCAAGCGCCTGGACAGCATCATCGCCGCCAGCGTCGACCCCAAGCTGCAAGCCGAACTCGGCCTGGTCAACGAAGAGCTGAAACGCAACGTCTCGCTGATTGCCCAGCAACGCGAAGAAGCGGCGGGCAACCTGATCCAGTCGGCCGCGTTGGTGGCCGAGACCATCAGCAACTACAACATCCGCCTGGCCAACTTGCAGAAGAGCCGTCAGCAGGCCAAAGACAACAAGGATGAGGCCAGCGCGCAACTGTTCGATATGGCCATCACCAATGGCCGCAGCGCCCTCGACGGCGCCGTGGCAATTTACATCGACAACCTGGCCACCGGCACGCGCTACACCGATGCGGTGATCCAGGCCCAGTTTCAACGGATCAAGGAAGAGTTGGATCGCAAGCCAGTGCTCGGCAAGAGCCTGGTGACGCGCGCAACACTGTTCGTTCGCCATGTCGGCAACTACCGCAAGCAACAGCGGGCCGACCCGGCAACGATCTTGAAGGAACTGCTCGCAGCGAGCGGTCAGCGGTCTTGACCGTTGGTTGTGCGGCGAGCTTGGAAGGGACTCAGGCGGCGGTGGGCCGTGCTGGGCAAGTCAAACTTAACAGAGAACACACCTATGCTTTTTTCCCGTAAGGCGGTTTCCAAGCGTCACCTGCTGTTGATCGCAGCCGGTTTCAGCACCGTATTGACCGGTTGCGCCACGTCGCCGGCCTCCAAGGTCGCGTCGAGCACCAAGGTCGAGTACTACCCCAACTGCTACGAGCCGGTGCAGCACTTGCGTGCTACCGATTCGAACATGACCAAATCGGTTGTGACGGGTGCTGCCTTGGGCGCAGCCGGCGGTGCATTGCTGGGCGCGCTGACCGGCGACTCCGACAAGCGCGGCCGCAATGCCGCCATCGGTGCAGCGGGCGGTGCCCTGGCGGGTGGCGCGGCGGGTTACTACACCGAGCGTCAGAAGCAGATTACCGATGACAACCAGCGCATCGCGTCGTACTCCACCGACTTCAATAAAAGCGCCTCTGACATCGACCGCAGCACCGCGTATGCCAAGGCATCCCAGCAGTGCTACCAGAGCGCATTCACCAAGCTGGTGAATGATCGCAAGGCCAAGACCGTCAACGACACCGAAGGCCGCAAGCGCCTGGCGGAAATCGTGGCTGGCTTGAAAGAGTCCAATGACCTGATCGTTGCAGTGAACGGAAAGGCCAGCGAAGATCTGAACAACTACACCCAGGCTTACGAGCAAGACCTGAAACAAGTGGGTGTGCAGCGTGCTGACGTAGTGACCGTGGCCCAGGCCGACACGACGCCGCAGGTGGTGCCGGCGAAAAAAGGCAAGACGCCTGCCAAAGTCGCCAAAAAACCGGTGTTGCCAACCGTGCCGAAAGAAGCGGTGACCACCGAGAAGAGTATTCAGACCGTGCAAACCAAGCAGGCTGAAAGCAAGCAGGTCGCCAGCGCCGGTAAGGCGCAGATCGAAGGCACCTGCCGCGATCCGAACCTGGCCGACTGGGCGCCAGTGCCGTGCCCTAACGTTTAAGCAACATGTTGCTATAAGCGTTAAACGCCTGCCGATCTCCTGCTAAAGCGCGAGATCGGTGGCGTTCTGTCGGTAAATCGTTACACTGCTGCGGCCACTTAATAAATACACTGAGGCTGTGTGCATGAAATTTCGTCTTCTGCTGTGGGTGCTGGGCCTGATGATGGGCAAAGCCAGCCGCACCAATCCTGCCTTTCAGCAACAGCTGGGTGACAAAGACCTGGCGTTCCAGTTGCAGACCCTCGACGGCAAAGTTGCCCGTCACTTCATCGTCAAAGACCAGCGCATCACCAGCCGCTCAGGTGTTCACCCAGCGCCGGCCTTTGCTATCGCCTTTAAAGATGCCGCCTACGGTTTCGCCACGATGCAGGCGAAGAACAAGCAACTGGCGTTCATGACGGGGATTCAGGACAAGTCGATCCAGATCAAGGGCAACCCGGCGCTGGTGATCTGGTTCCAGGGGCTGACCAAGTATTTGAAACCGCGCAAAAAGACGGTGCGTTAATCGTTGTAATGTATTTGGGGCTTTAATAGCCCCAAACAGGTTAGTCAGGCCGGGCATTAATGATCTCATCCCGGCCCCGCTTGGCCCCATCGATTAGCACATCCCGGCGGAACTCACCCCACGCTTTGGTGATCTTGCTACCCGTTGTGAAAGCTTCAAGTTTGATATTTGCAGACGCCTCTTCAGCGACGTGAATATCAGTCTTTCCCGAGTAGACCGTAACATCTACGTGACCAGCTCTAGCGCGTATCGTGTCATGGGTTCCCGACGAGTAAATTTGAGTGAGCCTGGGCGCATAGGCAGGTATATCGGTGGAAAAAAAGTTTTCTCCGCTGTCACCATAAAGCCTGCTATTGCCGGCGCCCCCAAACAGTTTATCGTCGCCGGCTCCGCCGTGTGCAGTTCCTCCGCCCGTGCTGAGTTGCACTTGGTCATCGCCATCTCCGGCATCTACCTCTGTAAAGCCACCGCCAGCCTGTATGAAGTCGTCACCGTCTCCTGATTTGACGCGAGCGGTGACCCTGACGTTGTCATCGATTTTTATAAAGTCGCTGTATTGGCCTGTCGTGATGTTAAGGGTACTTTGACCAGAGTTTGGAAGATACAACGGGTGCGGTTTGCCGTTTATATGCGCGACAAGGTTGTCATTAGCGTCTTTTTTTATTCTGATGTCGGCCCGTTGATGAGTGACGCTGATAGTGACGACAGGGCCGTTTGAATCACGATCGTGAACGATTTTTACGGTACTTTCCTGCTTGGGTGCAGGTTGATCATACCGTGCAAAAAAAGAGATGGGTGTGGGTGAGGCAATGACTGTCATAACAGGGTTCCAGTGTAAGTCGGGTATATAAATTCCCGGTGAATGAGTTTTGTGATCAAGTGCCTGGCGGGGTTTAACAATTAAAGAACTCAGGGCCACAGGGCATTTTCTTCGCTCTCAGTTCGTGGTGCCTGCTGAGTGCGTTGATTATCTTTTTCAACTTCATTTCGACCGGTATAAGTGACACTTATATTTTCCTCTTCCCTGCCTGCCCATAACGCTACGGTTTCAGTGTTGCCTGCACTTTCTGCAATATGGATTTGTGCTTGTACCTCAGGGTGTACTACGACATATGCAGATTGTGATTCAATTCTCATGGTTGTAAACGAGCGCGCCCTTATTTTATCGTTCTCGCCCTGGGCCAATAACCATGTCGTCTGATCGTCAGAACGTTGAAGGTTGCTCATCATGATGTTTCTTCCTGAACCACCGGAAAGATGCGCGGAGCCTGCTGGGCCACCATATAGCTTGTCATCGCCGTCTTGGCCATATAACTCTCCGCCCCCCGCGCCCAGCACTGCTGTATCGTCGCCATCCCCTAAGTAAACTTGAGCACTGCCACCGCCTGTTATGACGGTGTCGTTACCATCCCCTGTATTAATAGTCAGTGTTGCCTTGACTTGGGGCGCGATGGTAATTTTATCATTGCCCTCGTTAGTAAAAATGTGGATCTTTGCACTTCCACTGCTGCCATCTGAGTCCAGGAAAACAGATACACCATTTATAGTGGCGAGCACCCGACCGTCTTTCATGGATAAGTTGATGACGTCGTTTTCGCTTTCTGTGTGAATTTCTATTTTGTTTGCAGATCGATAGTTCTGGCCTGGGGTTTGCGGCTCTTGCCGCGGATAGGTTTTAATCCTTGTGTTGCCATAGTCCTCTACCTTAACTCTGATCTCACCATCAGTGTTTCGCGTCACGTAACTGTTTGTTGGTATTGCTGTGGTGTAATTAGATTGAGAGAGAGTAGAGATCATTAGGTGGGCCTCAGCGCTTTATTGAGTAAGATGATTACCTGTATGCACTGTGTGGACAGGTCAGCCGTGAGGGTTCCATGTTATATGTTGCTGGTTGCTTCTTAGATGTTAGCGCGTTACAGATTTTCCATGCCAAGTGTTCGTCGCGAATTGTTTCGCAACCTTGGATGTGAAGAATTAGTAACCGGTACTTATGATGGGATTTAGGAACGGTCGATCCCTATCAAAGGCAACCCGACACTGGTGATCTGGCTCCAGGGGCTGACCAAGTAGTTGAAGCCGAAGAAAAAGAAGTAGTTCTTTCAGGGAGACCGAGTTGGAGTCATCGCAGGCAAGCCAGTTCCCACATTTGACCGAGTTCCAAGGTTGGAATGCGTTCAAGTGTGGGAGCTGGCTTGCCTGCGAAAGCTATGCAGCAGGCGACAGACTTATCCCTGGCTGAACTGCGATGCCAGCTCGCGTAACAGCACTTCCGCATCCAGCACCTTGCCCACTACTTCCTCTGCCTTTTCCCGGCTCAAGCCCAAACGTTCGATCAGTGCGTCGGGTATCGCCTCATCCGGCCCGGAACCAATTCCACGACTGCGCAGCAAACGTACCGCCAAGCAAACCAGATTGGGATATTCAGCATATTGCCCGTCATAGGTCGGGTCGTGCTGAAAGCGCAGGGCGGTGGACAGTTCGTCCGGCATGTCCCAGTAGCGCATCAGCCAGGCGCCGATCTGCTCGCGGCTGATGCCCAGCAGGTGCTGCTCGACATAGCTGTGACACAGGTGCGGGTTGACCTCCAGGTGACGGCAGATCAGCGAGAAGTGCGGCGGGAACACATGGGCCAGCAGCAGGTAGCCGAAGTTGTGCAACAGGCCGGCCAGATAAGTCAGGCCAGCTTCCGGGCGCTGGGCGCGCGGCATGGCGCGGGTCAGGCCTTCGATGACGGCGGCGGTGTAGATCGACTGGTGCCAGTAAGGCGTGGACTGGTGTGGATGATCCTTGGGCAGGCTCAGGGTTTTGCCCAGGGCCAGGCCGAGTGCGAGGTTGATCACCAGATCAAAGCCCAGCACGCGCACGATGGCGTCTTCCACTGAACGAATCTTGCCCGGCGAGGCGTAGTACGGGGACGCTGCCCAGCTCACCACTTGGGCAGCGAGGGCCGGGTCGGTTTCGACGACGCTGGTAATGTCGTCGATGGTGGCGTTGGGGTCGACGCGCAGTTTGATGATTTTCTGCGCGGTGTCGGCCAGCGGCGGAATCTCGATGGTTGCTTCCAGGCGCTGCTGGATTCGGCGGGCGGTGAACGCCTGCATTGCCTGGGTGATTTCCTCGCGGTCATCGTTTGGGCGGTCGAGGTTGGGGCGGATGTTGCTCAGCGGCTCGCCGAAGTGCCCGGCGCTGGCCTTGGTGAGCATGCTCTTGAAATCGCTGCTGGCGATTTCCAGCAGCAGCCCGGCTTCACCGGAATGCACCAACAGGCTTGGCTCGCTGAGCAGGCTGCCTTCATACAGGCACGGCGAGCTGGTCAGTACCGGCAGGCCGGGCAACAGGCTCAAGTCGTGCTTGGCCAGCATGCGTTCGATGCGGTCCGGCGACACGGCCGTGAGACGGCGGCCGGTGAGTTCAGCCAGGCGGTTGAGGTCGAGCAACTGGCTCTGCGGGAACAGCACCATGAGTGCGCCCACGGCATCTTCCAGCAGTACCGCCTGGACCTTTCGTGCGGGATTCAGGCCGGCGTCTTCGGTCACTTCCGTGTAGGGGATGGCGAGCTTTGCGAGCAGAGCCCGAATGACCGGCGGGGCGGTCAGTGGGGCTGTGGCGAGGGCAACTTCTGACATGGCCTGATCCAATTTCGTACAGTCATCGAAGTATAACCAGCTTGATACAACTGTTGGTTGGATAAGTGAGTCAGGCGTCACACTTGGCCGTATTGCTGCCCATGCCTGAGCCAACGATCCAGCAAGGGGCTGACATGCTCGGGCCAGCGCTCCAGCAGCGCTTGCGCCGCATCACGCACGGCAGGCAGCAAGTCGGCATCGCGCATCAGGTCGGCGACCTTGAATTGCAGCAAGCCGGTCTGGCGTGTGCCGAGCATTTCGCCGGGGCCGCGCAGTTCCAGGTCTTTTTCGGCGATGATAAAACCGTCGTTGGTCTCGCGCATGATGCCCAGGCGCTGACGGCCGATCTGCGACAGCGGCGGGTGGTACAGCAGCACGCAGTGGCTGGCGGCGCTGCCCCGGCCGACACGGCCGCGCAGTTGGTGCAGTTGGGCCAGGCCCAGGCGCTCGGGGTTTTCGATGATCATCAGGCTGGCGTTGGGCACGTCCACGCCGACTTCAATCACGGTGGTAGCCACCAGCAGTTGCAGGTTGCCAGCTTTAAACTCGGCCATCACCGCGGCTTTTTCTGCAGGCTTCATGCGCCCGTGAATCAGCCCGACCTTCAGCTCGCCCAGGGCGCTGGTAAGGTCCTCAAACGTGGTCTCGGCGGCCTGGCAGGTCAGCTCTTCGGATTCTTCGATCAGCGTGCACACCCAGTACGCCTGGCGGCCTTCGGCGCAGGCGCCGCGCACGCGCTCGATCACTTCAACGCGGCGCGTGTCGGTGACCAGCACGGTGTTGACCGGCGTACGGCCGGGCGGCAGCTCATCGAGGATCGAAGTGTCGAGGTCGGCGTAGGCGCTCATCGCCAGGGTGCGTGGGATCGGTGTGGCGGTCATGATCAACTGGTGCGGATTCATCCGGCCGCCCACGCCTTTCTGGCGCAGGGCCAGGCGCTGTTGCACGCCGAAGCGGTGCTGTTCGTCGATGATCACCAGGGCGAGGTTCTTGAACTGCACTTCGTCCTGGAACAGCGCGTGGGTACCCACCACCATCGGTGCGCCACCCGCGATCTGTTCCAGCGCGGCGGCGCGGACCTTGCCCTTGAGCTTGCCGGCCAGCCACGCCACTTCCAGGCCCAAGGGTTCGAGCCAACGCTTGAAGGTGATGAAGTGCTGCTCGGCGAGGATTTCGGTAGGCGCCATCAGCGCCACCTGGTAACCGGCTTCCAATGCCTGCAAGGCGGCGAGGGCGGCGACCACGGTCTTGCCCGCACCCACATCGCCCTGGATCAACCGCAGCATGGGTTCGTGCTGGCTGAGGTCGTAGGCGATTTCATTACCTACGCGTTGCTGCGCGCCGGTGGGTGCAAAGCCAAGGTTGGCCAGGTATTGCGCAGGCAGCCGCGTGGCCTTGGGCATCGCCGGCGCGCGCAGGGAGCGCATGCTTTCGCGCAGGCGCTGCTGGGACAGTTGATGTGTCAGCAGTTCTTCGAAGGCCAGGCGATGCTGAGCCCAGTGATGGCCCAGTGCGAGTTCGTCGACGTCAGCGTCGGCGGGTGGGTTATGCAGGTAGCGAATCGCATCGTCCAGCGGCGCCAGTTGGTAGTCGCGCGCCAGCTCCAGAGGTAACCAGTCGGGCAGGCTTTTGGGGCCGAGCATCGTCAGCGTTTGCATGCACAGCTGGCGCAGGCGTTGCTGAGTCAGGCCTTCGGTCAGCGGGTAGATCGGCGTGAGCGTGGTGTCGACCGGTGGCGGCTCGTCACCCGTGATGGCACGGTACTCCGGGTGGTAGATTTCCAGGCCGGAGGCGCCGGGGCGTGCTTCGCCATAGCAACGCACGCGGGTACCGCGCTTGAGGCCGTCCTTTTGCGCGTTGCTGAAATGGTAGAAGCGCAGGCTCAGGCCGCCGGTGCCGTCCTGCAGGCGCACGACCAAACTGCGGCGCTTGCCCATCACCACGTCGGCGCCGCTGACGGTGCCTTCGACCACGGCATCCTGCCCAGGGCGCAAGTGCCCGATGGGCACGACGCGCGTGCGGTCCTGATAACGCAGGGGCAGGTGGAACAGCACATCCTGGAGGTTTTCCAGGCCGACCTTGGCCAACTTCTCGGCCATGGCTTCACCGACACCTTTAAGTGCCGTCACCGACACCTGCGACAGCTCAGTCATACGTCTACTTAGCTCGCAGCAGGCGGCTTGGCCACCGAACACAGCCGGATCGAGTCGGCCAGGATCTCAATGGCTTTGGGGCGTGGGAAACTGGCGCGCCAGGCAATCGCCACGGTACGGAACGGCACCGGCGGTGTGAGAGGGCGTACAGCGATTACGCCAGGGGCGTAGTGATGGCTGTCCACCGCCGACAGCGGCAGAATCGAAATGCCCAGGCCGGACGCAACCATGTGACGGATGGTTTCCAGGGAGCTGGATTCCACGGTGGTGTGTTTGGCGCCGTCGTTGCCCTTGGTCAGGGTTGGACAGGCTTCCAGTACCTGGTCGCGGAAGCAGTGGCCTTCGCCCAGCAGCAGCAGGCTCTTGTCGTTGAGCAGGCCGGCGTCGATGGTGTCTTTTTGCGTCCACGGGTGGGAGGCCGGCATCAGCACGTAGAACGGCTCATCGTAGAGTGGCAGGGTCAACACGTCTGCCTCGTTGAACGGCAGGGCGATGATGATCGCGTCCAACTCGCCATTGCGCAGTTTGTCGCGCAGTACGTGGGTGAAGTTTTCTTCGATATACAGCGGCATCTGCGGCGCAACGCGGTGCAGTTGCGGAATCAGGTGCGGGAACAGGTACGGGCCGACGGTGTAGATGGCGCCGACTTTGAGCGGTGCGGTCAGCTGGTTCTTGCCGGCCTGGGCCAGTTCGCGAATGCTTTGGGCTTGTTCCAGCACTTTTTGCGCCTGGGCGACGATACCTTCGCCCACTGGAGTCAGGCGCACGGCGCTCTTGCTGCGCTCGAAAATCAGCACACCGAGTTCGTCTTCAAGCTTTTTCACACCCACCGACAGCGTCGGCTGGCTGACATGGCAACGCTCGGCCGCGTGGCCGAAGTGCTGCTCTTGGGCGAGGGTCACGATGTAGCGTAATTCTGTAAGAGTCATAGCGGGCGTCCATGAGGTTGCGGGCCAAGCATACCGGCTGCAATCGATAGACGCACGTTATCAGAACTTTGATGGGGATTGAGCGGGGAATGTTGAGGATTTTGCTGAAGTGATGAAACCAAATGTGGGAGCTGGCTTGCCTGCGATAGGATCACCTCGGTATCACTTATAGACCAAGGTGTCTGCATCGCAGGCAAGCCAGCTCCCACACAAGCTGGTTCCCGTTTGCCGCTTACCGGCGGCGCTTCTCAATGTTGTAAACAAATGGCGCGACGATTTCGACGCTGCCGCCTTTCAGCATGTCGGCCGGTGGCTTGGGCAGTGGCTGGGCACGACGGATCATGTCCAGGGTCGCACGGTCCAGGTCGGCGTTGCCGGAGCGGCCCACCAGCTCGTAGGACAGCACATTGCCTTCGGCATCGACCACAAAGCGCAGGCGGTTCAAACCTTCCTTGCCGCGCTGTTGGGCACCTGGCGGGTACTTCTTGTACTTCTGCAGGTGCGCCAGCAGAGTGCCTTCCCAGGATGCTTTCGCCGCGATCTGTTGTGGCGATGGGCCAGGAACCGGTTGAGCCGATTTTTCAGCTGGCGCATTGTTCTGTGGCGATTCGCTCGGCGGCTCTTCGGAAGGTTTTTCCTTGGGCGGCTCGGGCTTCTTCTCCACCGGCTTGGGCGGCTGAGGTTTGGGTTTTGGCTTGACCGGCTTGGGCACCTGGATCGTCGGCTTGGGCGCCTCGGCCAGTTTCGGCAAAGGCAGCTCCTCCACGGGGGCAGGCGGCTGCGGCGGCGTGACAACCTTGGGCGGCGCCGGCGGTGGCGGTGCAGGCATCGGCGCCAGGTCGATGACCATGGCCGCCGGTGGCAACGTTACCGGGTGCGGCGCGGACCATTGGAGCGCGATGATGATCGCGACGGCATGCACGCCCAGCACGACGGCGAGGCTGGTGCCATAACGCGTCAGTTTGTGGCGCGTCGTGATCATTTCTTGGCTGCCGTCTCTAGTCCGACCAGGCCTACCTTGAGGTAGCCGGCTGCCCGCAGGGCATCCATCACGCTCATCAGGTCGCCGTAGTCCACGCCTTTGTCGGCCTGGAAGAAGATCGTCGTGTCTTTTTTACCTTGGGTCTTGGCGTCGAGCACCGGGCCCAGGGTTTCAGCTTTGACTTCTTCTTCGCCCAGGAACAGGCGTTGATCCGCCTTTACGCTGAGGAAAATCGGCTTCTCCGGCCGCGGCGCAGGCTTGGCGCTGGACGCGGGCAGGTCGACCTTGATATCCACGGTCGCCAGCGGCGCGGCCACCATGAAGATGATCAGCAGCACGAGCATTACGTCGATAAACGGCGTGACGTTGATTTCGTGGTTCTCGACGAGTTCGTCGTCGCCTTGATTCAAATGCAGGCCCATGGCCGATTACCCCACTTTCACCATGTGCGGTTGCGAGCTGCGCTCGGTAGGCAGGTGATCGAGGTCGCGGCTCACCAGCAGCAGGACTTCTGCCGACGCGTCCGATACCTGGGCCTTGTAGCCGGCAATCGAACGGGCGAAAACGTTGTAGATCACTACCGCAGGAATTGCCGCAACCAGGCCCAGCGCGGTTGCCAGCAGGGCTTCGGCAATGCCGGGAGCGACGACGGCGAGGTTGGTGGTTTGGGTTTTGGCGATGCCGATGAAGCTGTTCATGATGCCCCACACGGTGCCGAACAGGCCGACAAACGGTGCGGTGGAACCGATGGTAGCCAGCACGCCGGTGCCGCTGCTCATGTTACGGCCACAGGCTGCAACCAGGCGCTCGAGGCGGAAGCTGACGCGTTCCTTGATGCCTTCTTTTTCACGGGTATTGACCGACAGGCGCATTTCTTCCAGCGCGTCGTGTACCAGCAGGTTGGCCAGGGTGCCCTTCTTGGTCGCGGTGTCGCTGGCTTCCTTGAGGGTAGTGGCTTTTTTCAGGTGGACGATCTCAGTACGCAGGCGGCGCTTGGCGCCCAGCAGCTCGAAGCCCTTGGCGATCCAGATGGTCCAGGTGATGATCGAGGCGATGGCCAGGCCGATCATCACGGCTTTTACCACCACGTCAGCGTTCTGGTACATGCCCCAAGGCGACAGGTCGTGGGCCATGCCCAGGCTGTTGTCTTCTTCCAGTACTACACCGGTTTCGTCGGCCGGTGCGACGTCGCCTGCAGCCTGGGCCGGGTCGGTAGCAACCGGCGCAGCAACAGGAGCGGCTGGCGTGGCGCCAGTGTGCTCAGCAGCAGCCGGTGCAGCTGGGGCGGTGGCATCAGCGAAGGCGGCGGTCGGTGCCAGCAGTACGCTGAACAGCAGCGCAGCAATCGCACGCCAGGCGCGGGAAGGGCTGTGAAGCTTGGTTGGCGAAGCGGGGTTTGTATTACGTGTCATGCTGGCCGGACCTGAGAGGAAAAAATGAGTGATCGTCCTGCCAGACCCTTGGGGGTCGAGGACAAATGGGCGGTTATTATTGCAAGTAATTCTTGTTAACAGAAGTAATACAGTAACTTTATTTGTGCTTTTTCTGGCCGCTCGTCATCTGCGAAGGCTAATCTAGACCTTTGAGAACGGAGTTTTATGATGTCTGCGCCTTCTGTTGTGATTGCCGGTTGCGGCGATGTGGGTAGTCGGCTGGCCAGCCAATTGCTCGCCGCGAATTGGGAGGTTCATGGCCTGCGCCGTGATATTTCAAAGCTCCCCGATGGCGTGATCGGCATTGCCGGCGACCTGTTTAAAAAGGATTGCCCTGACACCTGGCCGATCGGCGGGGTGGATTACCTGGTGTATTGCGCAGCCGCCACCGACCACGATGAGGCCGGGTATCGAGCAGCGTATGTGCAAGGGTTGCAGCATGTGTTGGAGTGGCTGAGCGATTACGGCCAGGAGCCCAAGCACCTGCTGTTTGTTTCCAGCAGCAGTGTTTATGGCCAGCAGAACGGCGAATGGGTCGACGAAACGTCTGATACCAAGGCGACGGGCTACTCCGGCCAGGTGATGCTGGAAGCCGAGCAGGTGGCCCTCGATAGCGGCATCCCGGCGAGCATCGTGCGTTTGACCGGTATTTACGGCCCCGGTCGTGAATGGTTGCTGACCCAAGTGCGCCAAGGCTATCGCGTGGCAATCGATCCGCCTTTATATGGCAACCGGATTCACGCGGATGATGCGGCGGGTTTGCTGGCCTTTTTGCTGCGTCATGTAGAGCAGGGCGGCTCGCTGGACAAGGTCTACATCGGCGTCGACGACGCCCCGGCGCCATTGGCGGAGGTGGTCGGTTGGTTGCGTGAATACCTGGGCGTCACGGAGTGGGCGGATGACGCCAGCGTGCGGCGTGCGGGCAGTAAGCAGTGCAGTAATGCCCGGGCGAAGGCGTTGGGTTGGGTGCCGACCTACCCGAGTTATCGCGAAGGGTATGCGGCGATATTGAAAGGCTGAAACTCGGTCAAAAATGTGGGAGCGGGCTTGCTCGCGAATGCGGTGAATCAGTCGATGAATATGCTGGCTGACACACCGTATTCGCGAGCAAGCCCGCTCCCACATTGAGATATGTATTTTGCTGTTATTTCTTCTCAAGCAGCCATTGGCGCGGGCCGGGCGTGAACTGCGGCACCTCGTCAGCCAGGGCGGTGTTGATCGCTTGGTATATCGCCAGCTGCTTGCCCTTGCGCGTGAAGATCCACGGGTTGCCCTGGCCATTCAGTTGCAGCCAGATGCTGTCATAGCCGCCGCTCATGGAGGCGCAGTCGCCCGCCAGGCACAGTGAGTAGCGGTCGACGCCTGGCAGGCCGGCGACCTTGCCATCGGCCTGGAACTGCACCGTGGCGCCATCGCCGGTGCCGTCGGTAATCTTCCAGTCGCCGCCCATATAGGCTGCATACAGTGCCCGTTCGAAGTTGGCACCCAGTGGCGCGCCTTCCGGGGCGGGATCCTTGGCACGGGCGAACAACTGCTCGGGCTCGTTATCGTTGGCCACTTGCAGCAGTTGTTTGCCTTTGCGCTTGAGTTCGGTGGCGGAGCTGCCGTAGAACTCGACGTTCCAGGCGCCGGATTTATCGCCGAGCAACTTGCCTTCGGCGACTTCAAAACCGTTGTAGTAGCGCGCCTGCAAAGCCTTGGTGTTGACCTCCCATTCGAGGTTCGGGCCAAAACTCTGCAACGCTTCACGCAAAGGGCCGCCCTTGGCTGCCGCGTTGATGGCGGCCTGGTTGATCCAGGTGCCGCTTACATCCAGGTCGGCGGGGTTGCTGGCGCAGCCGCCGAGCAACAGGGCGAGCAACGAAGTGGCTACAAGCGCTTTGCGCATCATGAAATCCTTCTGAAACGAAGTCGGCGCAGCCTGTTGAGGCTGCGCCGGGTGTTTTACTCGATGACCAGAATTGCGTCCATCTCGACCTGTGCGCCCTTTGGCAGGGCTGCAACGCCGATGGCGGCGCGGGCTGGGTACGGCTGTTCGAAGTACTTGCCCATGATCTCGTTGACCTTGGCGAAGTGGCTCAGGTCGGTGAGGAAGATGTTCAGCTTGACGATGTCCTTGAACGAACCACCGGCGGCTTCGGCTACGGATTTCAGGTTTTCGAAGACTTGTACGGTTTGTGCTTCGAAGCCTTCAACCAGTTCCATGGTCTTAGGGTCCAGCGGGATCTGGCCGGACATGTAGACGGTGTTGCCGGCCTTGATCGCCTGGGAGTAAGTGCCAATGGCGGCCGGGGCTTTGTCGCTGGTGATAACAGTCTTGGTCATGAGTTGCTCCTTGTAAGAGAGGGGCTATGCACGCATGCGGGTGATGCGGATCACTCCGGTCAGGGCGCGCAGTTTCTTGATCACGCGGGCCAGGTGCACACGGTCGTGCACGCTGACCACCAGCTGGACCACGCTGATGCGGCCATCGCGTTCATCCATGCTGATTTTTTCGATGTTGCCGTCGGCCGCGTTGACGCTGCTGGCCAGCAAGGCGATCAGGCCGCGCTGGTGTTCCAGTTCCACGCGCAACTCGACGTTGAATTCGCCGGTCACGTCCTTGGCCCAGGAAAGCTGGATGCATTTTTCCGGGTTGTGGCGGATTTCGGTGATATTGCGGCAGTTGTCCAGATGCACCACCATGCCTTTGCCCGCCGACAAGTGGCCGACAATCGGGTCGCCCGGGATCGGCGTACAGCACTTGGCATAGCTGAGCACCAGGCCTTCGGTACCGCGAATCGCCAGCGGGCCTTCCGGGCTTGGCAACTGCTCGCCTTCGCCGAGCAAGCGGCGAGCTACGACGTAGGCCATGCGGTTGCCCAACCCGATATCTTCCAGCAGGTCTTCGATGGTTTCCTGGCGGTACTCATGGAGCATCGCTTGCACGCGCTCTGCCGGGATCTTGTCCAGAGCGCTGTCGAAACCGTTGAGGACCTTGTTCAGCAGGCGTTCGCCGAGGCTGATGGATTCGGAGCGGCGTTGCAACTTCAGGGCGTGGCGGATATGTGTCCGCGCTTTGCCGGTAACCACGAAGTTGAGCCAGGCCGGGTTCGGGCGCGCGCCGGGTGCACTGACAATCTCGACCGTGGAGCCGCTTTGCAGCGGTTCGGACAGCGGCGCGAGGCGACGGTTGATCCGGCAGGCGATGCAGCTGTTACCGACGTCGGTGTGCACCGCGTAGGCAAAGTCGACCGCCGTGGAGCCTTTGGGCAGCTCCATGATTCGGCCTTTGGGCGTGAATACGTAGACCTCGTCCGGAAACAGGTCGATCTTCACGCTTTCGATAAATTCCAGGGAGTTGCCAGCACGTTGCTGCATTTCCAACACGCCTTTGACCCACTGGCGAGCACGGGCGTGCGTGCCTTTTGGCTGTTCGTCGCCGCTGGACTTGTACAGCCAGTGGGCGGCGATGCCGTTGTTGGCCATCTCTTCCATTTCCCGCGTACGGATCTGGATCTCGATCGGCACCCCGTGCATACCGAACAGCGTGGTATGCAGCGACTGATAGCCGTTGGCCTTGGGAATGGCGATGTAATCCTTGAAGCGGCCCGGCAGGGGTTTGTACAAATTATGTACAGCGCCCAGCACGCGGTAGCAGGTGTCTACCTTGTCGACGATGATCCGGAACGCGTACACGTCCATGATCTCGTTGAAGGCCCGGCGCTTGCCGCGCATCTTCTTGTAGATGCCGTAGATGTGTTTTTGCCGGCCGCTGACTTCGCCTTCAATCTCGTCGATCGCCAGGCAGTGGCTCAGCGACTCTTCGATCTTGTTGACGATTTCCTTGCGGTTGCCGCGTGCGCGCTTGACTGCCTGGTAGATGCGCGCCGAGCGCATTGGGTGCATGGCCTTGAAACCGAGGTCTTCGAATTCGATACGAATGGCATGCATGCCCAGCCGGTTGGCGATGGGCGCGTAGATTTCCAGGGTTTCCTTGGCGATGCGCCGGCGTTTTTCGCCGGACAGCACTTCCAGCGTGCGCATGTTGTGCAGGCGGTCAGCCAGCTTGACCAGAATCACACGGATATCCCGCGCCATGGCCATGGCCATTTTCTGGAAGTTTTCTGCCTGGGCTTCGGCCTTGGTCTCGAAGTTCATCTGGGTCAGTTTGCTGACCCCATCGACCAGTTCGGCCACGGTTTCGCCAAATTGGGCGCTGAGCGCTTCCTTGGCGATGCCGGTGTCTTCGATCACGTCATGCAGCATCGCGGCCATCAGGCTCTGATGGTCCATGTGCATGTCGGCAAGAATATTTGCCACCGCAAGAGGATGCGTGACATACGCCTCGCCGCTTCGGCGGCGTTGGCCGTCGTGGGCTTGTTCGGCGTAGAAATACGCTCGGCGGACCAGGTTGACCTGGTCTGGGCCGAGGTAGGCCGATAAGCGATCGGCGAGGGCGTCTATGCTCGGCAAAGTATGAACTCCTGCCGTTGGCTGTGACCCCGCGCCGTGCTACGTCGACCAGGCATAGGCTTAGACGGCCTCGTTGGACTCGTCCTCGAACGCTGCAAACAGCGGTTCGTCTTCAACGATTTCAGCGTTGGCGATGAACTCGTAGCTCATCAGGCCTTCGGCGATTTCACGCAGGGCTACAACGGTAGGCTTGTCGTTTTCCCACTGGACCAGGGGCTCTTTGCCGCCGGTGGCCAGTTGACGGGCACGCTTGGTAGAGAGCATGACCAGCTCAAAGCGGTTATCCACGTGTTCTAGGCAGTCTTCAACGGTTACGCGGGCCATGGTATTCCTCGGAGCGAATGCAAGATGCGCGCTGCCCGGTTGGGCGAGCGGACTAAACAGTTTAAAAAATCACCAGCGTTTAGGGAAGCGCTGATTTTTCCCGCGCCCTCGCAAAACCGCTACAAGTGCCAATGTAAAGCCCTTGCAGCGGTTTTGGGAAGGGCCAATCAACCGAGCAGTTCGGCCAATAATTTGCCATAACGCTGCTGCTGACGCTTTTGCTGGAGCTGATTGGTGCGGAAAATCGCCTTCAAATCATCCAGTGCGTGGGCAAAAACGTCGTTGATGACCAGGTAGTCGTAGTCGACGTAGTGGCTCATTTCGCTAACGGCTTTGCGCATGCGGCCTTCGATGGTCTCGTCGCTGTCCTGGCCACGATTCTTCAGACGCTCGTGCAACGCCTCCAAAGACGGCGGCAGAATGAAGATCGAGCGCGCATTGGGCATCAGTTGGCGCACTTGCTCGGCACCTTGCCAGTCGATTTCCAGGATCAGGTCGTGGCCTTCGTCCAGCGTCTGCTGCAGATGGCTCCGCGACGTGCCATAGAGGTTGTCGTAGACTTCGGCGCGTTCCAGGAAGTCTCCGTGTTCGATCATCTTGACGAACTCAGTATGCTCGACGAAGTGATAGTGCACGCCGTTCACGTCACCTGGGCGCATGGCACGGGTGGTGTGAGAGACCGAAATGCGGATCTGATCGTCAGCGTCGGTCAGGGCTTTGACCAAACTGCTCTTGCCCGCGCCCGAAGGGGCGGAAATGATGTAAAGGGTGCCAGTGCTGTGGGTCATGGAATTTGCCTTACTCAATATTCTGTACTTGTTCGCGCATCTGCTCGATCAACACTTTGAGGTTGACCGCAGCCGTGGTGCTGCGCGGATCAAAGGCCTTGGAGCCCAGTGTATTGGCTTCGCGGTTGAGTTCCTGCATCAGGAAGTCCAGACGCCGACCGGCGGCACCAGCGGACTTGAGCACGCGGCGCACTTCAAGGATGTGGGTGCTCAGGCGGTCGAGTTCTTCGGCCACGTCGCTTTTCTGCGCCAGCAACACCATTTCCTGCTCCAGGCGCACGGGGTCGAGGTCGGCCTTCATGTCGGTGAAGCGGTCCAGAACCTTCTGACGCTGGGTAGCGAGCATCTGCGGTACCAGTTCGCGCAGGGTGACCACGTCTTCTTCAATTGAGGTCAGGCGCTCGTTGATCAGGCGGGCCAGTTCGGCGCCTTCGCGCTCGCGGCCGGCCTTGAGCTCCTTCAAGCCCTGGGTGAACAGGGCGAGGGCTTCGGCATTGAGGGCTTGCGGGTCGGTGGCATCGGCCACCAATACGCCGGGCCAGGCCAACACTTCCAGCGGGTTCAACGCGGCCGGCTGCTTGATCAGGCCGGCGATGGTTTCGGCGGCGGCTACCAGTTGCGCGGCACGGTCGCGGTCGACCTGCAGCGGCTTGCCGGTGGTTTCTTCGGTAAAGCGCAGGGTGCATTCCAGCTTGCCCCGGGAGATACCCTGGCGCAGCGCTTCACGCACCGCGCCTTCGAGGTCGCGGAACGACTCCGGCAGGCGCAGGTGCGGCTCCAGGTAACGGCTGTTGACCGAGCGCAGTTCCCAGCTCAGGGTGCCCTGGACGCCGGCTTTTTCGACGCGGGCGAAGGCGGTCATGCTGTGCACCATGGAAGTACCTCGCGATGCAGTCCCGCAAATACGGGCTGATGAGTAAGTTGGAGCCGACAGGCTGCGAAGGCGCAGGATTGTAGCGCAGTGGGGCGAGCGCGCCCAAACAATGGGCGCCGAGCAGGCCATTCGTAACCGAATTTTTTAGAAGTGCCCCGAAACGGTTCGCGGCTCTATAATGCTCGGCAGTTTTTCGTCCTTCGTACAGGTATCCCCTATGAAACGTCCAAGTGGTCGCGCTGCCGATCAGCTCCGCTCGATCCGCATTACCCGCAACTACACCAAACACGCCGAGGGATCTGTACTGGTCGAGTTTGGCGATACCAAAGTGATTTGCACCGTCAGCGTCGAAAACGGCGTGCCGCGTTTCCTCAAGGGCCAGGGCCAGGGTTGGTTGACTGCCGAGTACGGCATGCTGCCGCGCGCCACTGGCGAGCGTAACCAGCGTGAAGCCAGCCGTGGCAAGCAAGGCGGCCGCACCCTCGAAATCCAGCGCCTTATCGGCCGCTCGCTGCGCGCAGCCCTGGACATGTCCAAGCTGGGCGACGTGACCCTGTACGTCGACTGCGACGTCATCCAGGCTGACGGTGGCACCCGCACCGCCTCCATCACCGGCGCCATGGTGGCCCTGGTTGATGCGCTTAAAGTGATCAAGAAGCGCGGCGGCCTAAAAGGCGGCGACCCGCTCAAGCAGATGATCGCCGCTGTGTCGGTGGGCATGTATCAAGGCGAGCCTGTGCTGGACCTGGACTACCTGGAAGACTCGGCCGCCGAGACCGACCTGAACGTGGTGATGACCAGCACCGGTGGTTTCATCGAAGTGCAGGGCACCGCCGAAGGCGCGCCATTCCAGCCGGCCGACCTGAACGCCATGCTCGCCTTGGCCCAGAAAGGCATGACCGAAATCTTCGAACTGCAGAACGCCGCACTGGCCGACTAAGCCCGCCTCAAGGAGAAGCGCCATGAATGACAGCCAAATGCCGGTGCCTACGCCTTCCTACGAAGTGCGCCAGGGGGCCATGTTGTGTCATCTCTCGGCGTTTCTGGGGTTTGTGTTCCCCTTCGGCAGTGTCGTGGGGCCACTGATCCTGTGGCAGATGAAGAAAGAAGTGGACCCGTTCATTGACGATCAGGGCAAGGAAGCCCTGAACTTCCAGATCACCGTGGCCATCGCCTGGATGGCGTGCATCGTGCTGGCGTTCGCAGTTATCGGGTTTTTCCTGATGTTTGCCCTGGCGATTGCCACGGTGGTGCTGACTATCATCGGCAGCATCAAGGCCAACAAGGGGATAGCCTATCGCTACCCGTTGACCTGGCGAGTGGTCAAATAATGAACAGGCACAAAAAAACCGACAGTGATGTCGGTTTTTTTGTGCTTGGAAAAAGACCTTAGATGGTCAATGTCCAGTCGTAGTCCACGATCAGCGGCGCGTGCTGCGAAAAGCGCGGTTGACGCGGCAAGCGTGCGCTGCGGACAAACCGGCGCAGGCCGGGGGTCAGCAACTGGTAGTCGAAACGCCAGCCCAGGTTGAGCATCTCAGCCTGTTCGTTATCCGGCCACCAGCTGTACTGGTCGCCTTCACGGCTGACTTCGCGCAGGGCATCCACATAACCCATGTTGCCGACAATCTCGTCCATCCAGGCCCGTTCCGGCGCCAGGAAGCCCGGTGATTGCTGGCTGTCGCGCCAGTTCTTGATATCCAGCTTCTGTTGCGCCACGTACAGCGAGCCACAGTAAATGTACTCGCGACGTTTGCGTCGCTGTTTATCCAGGTAACGGGCGAAATCGTCCATTAGCTTGAACTTCTGGTTCAAGTCTTCATCGCCGTTCTGCCCCGAAGGGAGCAGCAAGGTCGCGATGCTGACCTTGTCGAAATCGGCTTGCAGGTAGCGCCCGTAGCGGTCGGCTGTCTCGAAGCCGAGGCCGCTGATGACCGCCTTGGGTTGCAACCGTGAGTACAAAGCCACGCCACCTTGGGCAGGGACTTCGGCATCACAGGCATAAAGGAAGTAGCCATCCAGTTGGAAGGCTGGGTCGTCCAGTTCAAAGGCGGAGGCGCGGGTGTCCTGCAGGCAGATGACGTCGGCATTCTGTGCTTGCAGCCAACTGAGCAAACCACGCTCGACTGCAGCCTGAATACCATTGACGTTCACACTGATGATCCGCATAAATGGCCCCAAAAATCGCGTGCGTGTATGATACACGCCGTCTACCTAATTAGCTAAATCCGTGGTATCTGAGGCTTTTTTCATGCAGGCGTATCAACGCGATTTCATTCGTTTTGCCATCGATCGCGGCGTTTTACGCTTCGGTGAGTTCACGTTGAAGTCTGGGCGCACCAGCCCTTACTTCTTCAATGCAGGCTTGTTCAACTCGGGTTCGGCCCTGGCTCAGCTGGGTCGTTTCTACGCGGCAGCCATCGTTGACAGCGGTATTTCCTTCGACGTGCTGTTCGGCCCAGCCTATAAGGGCATCCCTTTGGCGGCCGCGACCGCCGTGGCCCTGGCTGAACATCATGAGCTGGATTTGCCATGGTGCTTCAACCGCAAAGAGGCCAAGGCTCACGGCGAAGGCGGCAGCCTGGTCGGTGCTCCGCTAAAGGGCGACGTGCTGATCATCGACGACGTGATCACCGCCGGCACCGCCATCCGTGAAGTGATGCAGATCATTGCCTCGCAGGAAGGCGCCAAGGCCGCCGGCGTGCTGATCGCGCTGAACCGCCAGGAGCGCGGCAACGGTGAGTTGTCGGCAATCCAGGAAGTGGAGCGTGATTTCGGTATTCCGGTGGTGAGCATCGTGTCGCTGAACCAGGTGCTGCAATACCTGGAAGATGATGCGCAGCTCAAGCAGCATTTGCCGGCGGTGCGCGCGTACCGCGAGCAGTTCGGCGTCTGACACGCTAGCCCATGCGGGCTTGTGTGGGAGCGGGCTTGCTCGCGAATGCGGTGGGTCAGAAACATATACAGTGACTGACACTCCGCTTTCGCGAGCAAGCCCGCTCCCACATTTGGATCAAGTGCAAACAAAAAGGCCCCGCTCAATGTGATTGAGCGGGGCCTTTTGTTTTTGCCGTTTAAGGCCGCTTGCGGTTACTGATCAGCGTGCCCACACCGGTATCGGTGAAGATTTCCAGCAAAATCGCGTTCGGTACGCGGCCATCCAGGATCAGCGAACTGCCCACGCCGCCTTGCACGGCTTCCAGTGCGCAACGGATTTTGGGCAGCATGCCGCCGTAAATGGTGCCATCGGCGATCAGCTCGTCCACTTGTTGAGTGGTCAAGCCGGTCAACACCTTGCCTTCCTTGTCCATCAGGCCGGCGATGTTGGTCAGCAGCATCAGCTTCTCAGCCTTCAGCGCTTCAGCTACTTTGCCGGCCACCAGGTCGGCGTTGATGTTGTAGGACTCACCGTTAGCGCCCACGCCGATTGGCGCGATCACCGGGATGAAATCGCCCTTGACCAACAGGTTCAGCAAGTCGGTGTTGATGCCGATCACTTCGCCGACCTGGCCGATGTCGATGATTTCTGGAGTGGTCATCTCCGGTGTCATTCGCGTCACGGTCAGTTTCTTGGCCCTGATCAGTTCGGCATCTTTGCCGGTCAGGCCAATCGCGCTACCGCCGTGGCTATTGATCAAGTTGACAATGCTTTTGTTGACTTGACCGCCCAACACCATTTCGACCACGTCCATGGTTTGTGCATCGGTGACGCGCATGCCATCAATGAAGTGACTCTCGATGGACAGACGCTTGAGCAGGTCGCCGATTTGCGGCCCACCACCATGCACCACCACCGGGTTGATGCCCACTGCTTTCATCAGCACGACATTGCGCGCGAAGCCATTTTTCAGCTCTTCGTTCTCCATGGCATTGCCGCCGTACTTGATCACCAGCGTCTTGCCGACGTAGCGTCGAATGTAAGGCAACGCTTCGGACAGGACCTTGGCAGTATTGGCAGCGGCTTCGCGTTCGAGGGTCATTCAGGGCTCCGGTAAAAAATCAGAACGGTAATTGGAGATCAGGGGCAACACGTTTCAACTGGGCGTGGAACACGTCCTTGATGCGCTGCAACTCAGCCTCGGTATCCGCCTCGAAGCGCAGGACCAGCACCGGTGTGGTGTTGGACGCGCGAACCAGGCCCCAGCCTTTGGCGTAATCGACTCGCACACCATCAATGGTGGTCAGGTTGGCGCCTTCGCCCCATTGCGCATCGTGCAGTGCGTCAATGATGCTGAATTTGCTCTCCTCGGTCACATGTATATTGATCTCTGGCGTAGAAATATCATTCGGGAAGGTCTGAAACAGCTCCTGCGCCGTGGATTTTTCCTTACTGAGGATCTCCAGCAGGCGGGCGGCGCTGTAAATACCGTCGTCAAACCCGAACCAGCGCTCTTTGAAAAACACGTGGCCGCTCATTTCACCGGCCAACAGCGCGCCGGTTTCCTTCATTTTCTTTTTGATCAACGAATGACCTGTCTTCCACATTAGCGGGCGCCCGCCATATTCCTTGATCAGCGGCGTGAGGCGGCGGGTGCACTTCACGTCGAAGATGATTTCGGCGTTGGCGTTGCGCGCCACCACGTCACGGGCAAACAGCATCAGCAGGCGGTCGGCGAACACGTTTTCGCCAGTGTCGGTCACAACCCCAACACGGTCGCCATCCCCATCGAAAGCCAGGCCCACGTCGGCGCCGGTTTCCTTGACCTTGGCGATCAAGTCCACCAGGTTTTCCGGCTTGCCTGGGTCCGGGTGGTGGTTGGGGAAGTTGCCGTCAACGTCGCAGAACAGCGGGATCACTTCGCAGTCAAGGGCTTCGAGCAGTTGCGGAGCGATAACGCCGGCTGCGCCGTTGCCGCAGTCCACCACCACCTTCAGGCGGCGGGCGAGTTTGACGTCGCCAGTGATCTGGTCAGAGTAGCGTTGCAGAATGTCGACCTTGGTGACACTGCCTTTGCCGCTGGTCAGATCGTTGGTCTTGAGGCGATCGTGCAGGGCCTGGATCTGTTCATTGGCCAGGGTGTCACCGGCGATGACGATCTTGAAACCGTTGTAGTCCGACGGGTTATGACTGCCGGTGAGCATCACCCCGGATTTGCCGGCCAGTACGTTGGCTGCGTAGTAGAGCGCCGGTGTCGGCACCAGGCCGACGTCGCTGACGTGGCAACCGCTCTCAGCGAGGCCCTGGATCAGTTGTTCCACCAGCTCCGGGCCGGACAAGCGGCCATCGCGGCCTACCGAGACATTAGGCTCGCCCTGGGCCAGGCTCTGGGCGCCGATGGCGCGGCCGATCCAGTAGGCGGTTTCGGCGGTCAGGGTCTTGGGCACCACGCCACGAATGTCGTAGGCGCGGAAGATGCTGTCGGGGAATGTCGGGGCTACTCGGGCTGCGGTACTCATCGCGGGGGTGAACTCCATCTGAAGGGGGCAAAGCTGGCCTTAAAGTGGCTGACCGGCAGGCTCAAACTGAAGGGTATGACGGTGTTTTCGGCAGAGAGTTCGTGGTGCAAAAATGCCATCGGCGTGCTGACGCTGCTTGGGCGTTCGCGTAATGCATTGATTTCATTGTGGAAATCTCGCTGAATAAATCCGCACATTCTTCATCCTGAATAGCCATGCGGTGGCGTCTTGCCGGACAAGTGCGTCCGGCAAGGTTCAGCTTAGTCAGTGGCTGCCGGAATGCCCAAAACCACCTGCGCCGCGCTGAGTTTCGTCGAACTCCTGCACCAGTTCGAAGTGTGCCTGTACCACCGGTACCAGCACCAACTGGGCGATGCGCTCGCCGATAGCGATGTTGAATGCAGTGTTGCCACGATTCCAGCACGACACCATCAGTTCGCCCTGATAGTCCGAATCGATCAGGCCTACGAGGTTGCCCAGCACGATGCCGTGTTTGTGGCCCAGGCCCGAGCGCGGCAGGATCAATGCCGCCAGGCCCGGGTCGCCGACGTAGATCGACAGGCCGGTAGGGATGAGGATGGTCTGGCCCGGCTCCAGCACTGTGTCTTGCTTGAGCATGGCGCGCAGGTCCAGGCCGGCAGAGCCCGGCGTGGCATAGGCCGGCAGAGGAAATTCGTTGCCGATGCGGGGGTCGAGGATCTTGGCTTGCAAAGCGTGCATGTAAATTAAACCTGGTTCAGCCGTTGGGCGATAAATGAGATCAGCTGGCGGGCAATCTTGCCCTTGCTGGTCTGGGCGAAAAGGGTGGCGTGCAGCTCGCGGTCGATCACGCTGCAGGCGTTTTCCTCGCTGTTGAAGCCGATGCTCGGGTTGGCGACATCATTGGCAACGATCAGATCGAGGTTTTTGTCTTTCAACTTGCGTGCGGCGTAGTCCAGCAGGTGCTCGGTTTCGGCGGCAAAACCGACGCTGAAGGGGCGATCCGGGCGCGTGGCGATGGTGGCCAGGATGTCCGGGTTGCGCACCATTTGCAGGAGCAGGCCGTCGCCGCTTGTAGGGTCTTTCTTAAGCTTTTGCGGGGCGACAACTTCCGGGCGGTAGTCCGCAACCGCTGCCGAGGCGATAAACAGGTCGCAGGGAATGGCCGCTTCGCAGGCCGCCAGCATGTCGCGGGCGCTGACTACGTCGATTCGGGTGACCCGATCGGGGGTCGGCAAGTGCACCGGGCCGGTGATCAGGGTGACGCGTGCGCCTGCCTCGACCGCAGCTTCCGCCAAGGCAAAGCCCATTTTTCCTGAGCTATGGTTGGTGATGTAACGCACCGGGTCGATGTTTTCCTGGGTCGGGCCGGCGGTAATCAGCACATGTTTGCCCGTGAGTGCCAGGTGTTGAAAGCACTCGGCGGCGCACAGCGCGAGGTCGGTGGCTTCGAGCATGCGGCCCATGCCCACGTCGCCACAGGCCTGGCTGCCGGACGCCGGGCCAAACACTTTGAGGCCTCGGCTTTGCAGAAGCTGGGTGTTGGCCTGGGTGGCCGGGTCGCGCCACATGGCCTGGTTCATGGCCGGTGCGATGGCGACGGTGGCGTCGGTGGCCAGTACCAGAGTGGTCAGCAGGTCATCGGCAATGCCTTGGGCCAAGCGGGCGATCAGGTCGGCGGTGGCCGGGGCGATCAGCACCAGGTCGGCCCATTTGGCCAGCTCGATATGGCCCATGGCGGCTTCGGCCGCCGGGTCCAGCAGGTCCAGGTGAACCGGGTGGCCAGACAAGGCCTGCATGGTCAGCGGGGTGATGAACTCACTGCCACCACGGGTCATGACCACGCGCACTTCGGCGCCCTGGTCCAGGAGCCTGCGAACCAGTTCTGCGCTCTTGTAGGCGGCAATGCCGCCGCCGACGCCGAGAACGATGCGTTTCCGATACAGACGCTGCATTGGTTTGCCTTTCCAGTTCAGTGATGCCAGTTCAGTGACGCCTGCGATGCCCCCTCCCCAGGGGAAATCACATGCAAAAAAGAGGGCTTAAGATAACACAGCGACCGCCAGGCAACAGTGGCGCACGTGCAGAGGGAGGCGGGATGAGTATTCGCGATTGGCCTGTGGCGGAACGCCCACGGGAGAAGCTTTTGGAATGGGGCGCGGCGAGTCTTTCGGATGCCGAGTTGTTGGCGATCTTCCTGCGTACCGGGGTTTCCGGCAGAAGCGCGGTCGACCTGGCGCGCCACCTATTGGCGCAATTCGGTGGCCTGCGCCCGCTGTTGGAGGCCAGCCAGACGCTGTTCAGCCAGCAGTTGGGGTTGGGGCCGGCAAAATTTGCCCAGTTGCAGGCGGTGCTGGAAATGTCCAGGCAGCATATGGCCGAACGCTTGCGTGCCGACTCGGTGCTGGAAAGCCCGCTGGCCGTGCGCGAGTACCTCAAGGCCTTGCTGCGCCACGAACCCCACGAAATATTCGGCTGCCTGTTCCTTGACTCAAAGCATCGAGTGCTGGGCTTTGAGGCGCTATTTGAGGGCACCATCGACACGGCTATCGTTTATCCGCGACAAGTGGTCAAGCGCGCCCTCGCTTATAACGCGGCGGCGCTGATCCTGTGCCATAACCATCCGTCCGGCAGCGTCGAGCCGAGTGCGGCTGATCGAAAACTAACCAAAATCCTGCAAAAGGCTTTGGAGTCGGTGGATGTACGGGTGCTCGACCATATCATCGTGGGGGATGGCGACCCCTTGTCGATGGCGGAATACGGCTGGTTGTAGCCCCGCCCATGGGGCGGGGCGGGCACTCAAGGCTTGACGCTGACCTTGGAGAAATCCTGGCGCCCAAATGGGCTTACCTGGTAGCCGTCGATATTCTTGCGTGCCAGGGCGAACGCAGTGGGGTGCGCCAATGGCAGCCACAGGGCCTGTTGCTGAATCTGTGCCTGGGCCTGTTGGTAGAGCTTGCTGCGCACACCTTGTTCGCTGGTGGTCTTGCCGGCGCTGATCAGCTTGTCCAGGGCCGGGTCGCAATAACGGGCAAAGTTGGTGCCGGATTTTACCGCTGCGCACGAGAACTGCGGGGTGAGGAAGTTATCCGGGTCGCCGTTGTCGCCGGCCCAGCCCATGAACAACAGGTCATGTTCGCCGGCTTTGGCGCGGCGGATCAGTTCACCCCACTCGATCACGCGAATCTCGGCCTGGATGCCGACCTTGGCCAGATCCGCCTGCAACAGCTGCGCGCCGAGGTTGGGGTTGGGGTTCAGCAGGCTGCCGGTGGGGCGAGTCCATATCGTGGTCTTGAAGCCATTCTTGAGCCCGGCGCGCTCCAGCAGCGTCTTGGCCTTGGCGATGTCCTGTGGATAACCCGGCAAGTCCTTGGCGTAGCTCCAGGTATTGGGAGGGAAAATGCCGTTGGCCGCTTCGGCGGTGCCTTCAAATACCGCCTTGAGGTAGCTGCCTTTGTCGAAAGCCAGGTTGATCGCCTGGCGCACTTCGGGCTTGTCCAGCGGCGGGTGCTGGCTGTTGATCGCGACGAATGCGGTCATGAAGGCCGGGGTTTTTTCTACTTTGAGCGCGGGGTCTTTCTCTGCTTCACCCACATCCAGTGGCTTTGGCGACAGGGCGATCTGGCATTCATCGCGGTGCAGCTTTTGCAGGCGCACGTTGGCATCCGGGGTGATGGCGAAGATCAGGTTATCCACAGTCGGTTTGCCGGCAAAGTAATCCGGGTTGGCTTTATAGCGAACCACGGCGTCTTTCTGAAACCGTACAAACACGAACGGGCCGGTGCCGATGGGCTGGCTGTTGAGTTTTTCAGGCGTGCCGGCCTTGAGCAGCTTGTCGGCGTATTCGGCCGGGTAGATCGAAGCAAAACCCATGCTCAAGGCGGCGAGAAAGGTGGAGTCGGCGTGATCAAGGGTAAAACGCACGGTCAGCGGGTCGAGGGCGTCGATTTTCTTGACCAGTGTGGGCAATTGCAGCGATTGCGCATGCGGGAAGCCGCTCTGGGCGATCTTGTGCCATGGGTTGGCCGGGTCGAGCATGCGTTCAAAACTGAAGCGCACGTCTTCGGCGGTGAGGGTGCGGCTTGGGGTGAAATACTCGGTGCGATGGAATTTCACGTCCGGGTGCAGCTTGAAGGTGTACACCAGGCCATCGGGCGACACTTCCCAACTGTCCGCCAGGCTCGGCACCAGCTTGCCGGCGGTGGCGTCGTAGTCCACCAGGCGGTTCATCAGCACGTCGGCCGAGGCATTGGTGGTGGTCAGCGAGTTGTACTGCACCACATCGAACCCTTCGGGGCTGGCCTCGGTGCAAACGCTCAGGTTGGTGGCCGCAGAGGCCAGCGGCGCGATGAATAGAGGGGCGAGCAATAGCGGTAGGGCAGCGAGGCGCATATTCGGTTTCCTTTGCAGATCGAAGGCCCATCTGCGAGTGCAGTCTGGAAAAAGCCTACCGTAGTGGTCTGTTTGATAAATGACTAGCCCATTTTTGCCTGTGCTTTTGGTGCAAATGCTGTTTTGATGGCGCCTCAGCGCGTTTGGCCTTGCACTTTTGTGTGCCGACGGGCGCGGTAAATCATTCTGTGCGACGAGTGGTCGGCTGTTACAGCGGCCCCTCCTGGCAACGGTTCGGGCGTCTATTGCCAAGATTTACGCCGGTAAAAACACACGGGCTGTTGTTGCATTGGGGTCTTTCTGGTATAAAGCAGCGCTCTTTTCTAGGGGCCCGGTTCCTTCACTGTAGGTGTAGCCGGTAAGACCCTTAAAGAAACGCGGCGCCTGGCGCCAAATGACTGAGAGATTAAGCGGCCAACCCATGCCGGGTTGGGCATGTGGTTTTAGAGGGCTGAGGCATGTCGAGAGTCTGTCAAGTTACCGGTAAGGGTCCGGTGACTGGGAATAACATTTCCCACGCAAATAACAAAACCCGTCGTCGTTTCCTGCCGAACCTGCAGCATCACCGCTTCTGGGTTGAAGAAGAGAAACGTTTTGTTCGCCTGCGTGTATCTGCCAAAGGCATGCGTATCATCGACAAGCGTGGCATCACTGTCGTGCTGGCCGAAATCCGCGCCGCCGGCAAGATCTAAGGAGCTCTATCATGCGTGAATTGATTCGAATGATCTCTAGCGCCGGTACTGGTCACTTCTACACTACCGACAAGAACAAGCGTACTACCCCGGACAAGCTCGAAAAGAAAATGTTCGACCCGCGCGTTCGCAAGCACGTGATCTACAAAGAAGGCAAAATCAAGTAATTGATTTTCTTCCTTGTGAAAAAAAGCCCGTCTCTCACGAGACGGGCTTTTTTTTGCCTGAAATGTGCTGATCAGGCTTTCTGCTCGAACACCACGTAGATCTTGCGGCACGGCTCCAGCACTTCCCAGGTGCCGCTGAACCCGGCAGGTATCACGAAGCGGTCGCCGGCACGCAAGGTTTTGGCGTTGCCCTCGGCATCACGCAGCACCGAAACCCCCTGCACAATCTCGCAATACTCATGCTCGCTGTAATTGACCTTCCACTGCCCGACTTCGCCTTCCCATACGCCAGCGCTCATCTGGCCGCACGGGCTGTTGTAGTGGTTGTAGAGGGTTTGCTCGGGGTCGCCCTTGAGGATTTTTTCGGCGGCCGGGCGGTAGCGGTCCGGGGTGGTGCTGGCTTGGCTGAAGTCGACGATATCCTGGATGCTCATGTGCGTGTCCCGTCTGGCCTGCGGTTGGAGAGGCCAAAGTCTATGTTTATTAAAATGAACATCGCAAGGGCGTTTACCGCTGTTATGTCAAATATATTGAAACACCCCCAGCCGCTGGTTTAGGGTGGCAGCTGCCTTGAGCCGAACAGCAGGCTGGCCGGGCAAGAATTCTTTGAGGCTGCCGGGGGACATCACCTGGCCCTTGTATTCAATAAGAGGAGGACACTCGCATGACCACCCTGACCCGTGCCGATTGGGAACAACGCGCCAAGGATCTGAAGATCGAAGGCCGCGCCTACATCAATGGTGAGTACACCGCTGCTGTTTCCGGTGACACGTTCGAATGCATCAGCCCGGTCGATGGCCGCTTACTGGCCACCGTTGCCAGCTGCGATGCCGCCGACGCTCAGCGCGCTGTCGAGAATGCCCGCGCTACGTTCAATTCCGGTGTCTGGTCGCGCCTGGCGCCGGCCAAGCGCAAAGCCGTCATGATCCGTTTCGCCGCGCTGCTCAACGCCAATGCCGAAGAGCTGGCGCTGCTCGAAACCCTGGACATGGGCAAGCCGATCACCGACTCCCTGGAAATTGACGTACCTGGCGCCGCCAACGCCCTGAGCTGGAGCGGCGAGGCCATCGACAAGATCTACGACGAAGTCGCCGCTACCCCGCACAACCAGTTGGGCTTGGTGACCCGCGAGCCGGTCGGCGTAGTGGGCGCCATCGTGCCGTGGAACTTCCCGCTGATGATGGCGTGCTGGAAACTCGGCCCTGCGCTGTCCACCGGTAACTCGGTGATCCTCAAGCCGTCCGAAAAATCTCCACTGACTGCCATCCGCATCGCGGCCCTGGCCGTTGAAGCCGGTATTCCAAAAGGCGTGTTGAACGTGCTGCCGGGCTACGGCCACACCGTGGGCAACGCGCTGGCGCTGCACATGGACGTCGACACCCTGGTGTTCACCGGTTCCACAAAAATCGCCAAGCAACTGTTGATCCGCTCCGGTGAGTCGAACATGAAGCGCGTATGGCTGGAAGCCGGCGGCAAGAGCCCGAACATCGTGTTTGCCGATGCGCCAGACCTGCAAGCCGCCGCCGAATCCGCCGCTGGCGCCATCGCCTTCAACCAGGGCGAAGTCTGCACCGCCGGCTCGCGCCTGCTGGTCGAGCGCTCCATCAAGGACAAATTCCTGCCGCTGGTGATCGAGGCCCTCAAGGGCTGGAAGCCAGGCAACCCGCTGGATCCTGCGACTAACGTCGGTGCCCTGGTGGACACCCAGCAGATGAACACCGTGCTGTCGTACATCGAAGCCGGCCATGCCGACGGCGCCAAGCTGGTGGCAGGCGGCAAGCGCACCCTGCAAGAAACCGGTGGCACCTATGTGGAACCGACGATTTTCGACGGTGTGACCAACGCCATGAAGATCGCCCAGGAAGAAATCTTCGGCCCAGTGCTGTCGGTGATCACTTTCGACAGCGCCGAAGAAGCGGTCGCCATTGCCAACGACACCGTTTATGGCCTGGCCGCAGCCGTATGGACCGCCGATATCTCCAAGGCACACCTGACTGCCAAGGCCTTGCGCGCTGGTAGCGTGTGGGTCAACCAGTACGACGGCGGCGACATGACCGCACCGTTTGGTGGTTTCAAACAGTCGGGTAACGGTCGCGACAAGTCGCTGCATGCGTTCGACAAGTACACCGAGCTGAAATCGACCTGGATCAAGCTGTAACGTTCAGACATTACCGCGGTTAAAAATGTGGGAGCGGGCTTGCTCGCGAATGCGGTATGACAGTCGCAGTTGTTTTGACTGACACACCGCCTTCGCGAGCAAGCCCGCTCCCACACTGTTTTGTGTGATCTTGATAATTATCCACAGGAGCGTGGAAATGCGTTGGGCGACTTATTTCGCCGTGCTGGCCTCTGTCCTCAGCGTCGGCCTGGCGTTGGGCGTCAGCATGCCGCTGGTGTCCCTGCGCCTCGAAGGCTGGGGCTATGGCAGCTTCGCCATTGGCGTCATGGCGGCAATGCCCGCCTTCGGTGTGCTGTTGGGGGCCAAAGTCTCCAGCCGGATGGCCTCGTGGCTGGGCACCGCCAACCTGATGCGCCTGTGCCTGTGGGCCGGTGCCATCTCCATCGGCTTGCTGGCAGTACTGCCCAGCTATCCGGTGTGGCTGGTGCTACGGTTGATGATCGGCGTGATCCTGACCATCGTGTTTATCCTCGGCGAAAGCTGGATCAACCAGTTGGTGGTCGAGCAATGGCGTGGCCGCCTGGTGGCGCTGTACGGTTGCAGTTATGCCTTGAGCCAATTGTCGGGCCCGCTGCTGCTGGGCGTGCTGGGCACTGATCATGACTATGGCTTCTGGGTGGGCGTTGGCTTGCTGGTGGTCGCGCCGCTGCTGTTGCTGGGGCGTTCCGGCGCACCAACCGCCGAGTCCTTCAGCGTGACCTTCAGCGATCTGTGGCGCTTCTGCCTGACATTGCCCGCGATTGCCTGGGCCGTGGCCTTGTTCGCCGCGTTCGAGGCGATGATCCTGACGCTGTTGCCGGTGTATTGCCTGCAACAAGGTTTCACCGCCGAGATTGCTTTAGCGATGGTCAGCACGGTGGTGGTCGGTGATGCGCTGTTGCAATTGCCCATTGGCGCTTTGGCCGACTACCTGCCACGACGCACCTTGTTCTTGAGTTGCGCGGTGTTGCTGCTGGCCTCGAGCCTGGCGATTCCGCTGCTGCTGCATACGCAGTTGATCTGGCCGGTGTGGGTGATCTTTGGCGCGAGTGCCGGTGGGTTGTTCACCTTGTCGCTGATCCTGATCGGCGAGCGTTATCGCGACGATGCGCTGGTGCGCGCCAATGCTCACGTAGCGCAGCTATGGGGCATCGGTTGCCTGATCGGGCCGCTGGTGGCGGGGGCGGGCAGCCAATGGATCAGCGGGCATGCGCTGCCATTGCTGATGGCAGCTGGGGCGCTGGGGCTGGTGGTGTTGCTGCTGCGCCAAGGCGCATTCGGTGCCGCACAACCTGCCTGACTTGAAATGCATTCAACTGTGGGAGCAGGCAAGCCAGCTCCCACAGATGATCCATTGTGTTCTTACAGCATGCGTTCCAGGCCAACACTGGTGGCGAACCACGCATTAAACCTGCGCCACCAACTGCCAGGCTCCCGTGTCAGTGTGTGCAATTGGCCGTTATCCTCGGTCACCCACACCACCTGTCCATTCTGCAGTTTCGCCTCATAGCTCAACGCTGGCGCCATGCCTTGCAGTGCCAGGTTGCGCACGTGTTCCGCCAGCTCGGGGCTGTCCACCAGTACGCCGACTTCGGTGTTCCACAACACCGAGCGCGGGTCGAAGTTGAACGAGCCGATAAACGACTTTTGCCGATCAAAGATCATTGCCTTGCTGTGCAGGCTGGAGTCCGAGCCGTGGAAGGCGCCTCGGCGAAACAGGTGCGGGCCACTGCCACCGCCCGCATCGCCCGGTTGGCGGCGCAGCTCGTAGAGTTTCACGCCGTGCTCCAGCAACGCCTTGCGATAGGGCGCGTAGCCGCCGTGTACGGCGGGTACGTCGGTGGCTTCGAGGGAATTGGTCAGCAGGCTCACTGACACGCCCGCATCGGCGCGGCCGGTCAGGTACACCAGCCCGGGTTGCCCCGGCACGAAATACGCCGAAATCATCATCAGTTCATGGCTGACGCCTTCCAGCTCCGGCGCCAGTTGGGTGGTCAGCAGCAAGCGTGGGTCGGGATCGGCCTTGGCCAACACCTTGCTCGGCGCATCCCACAACGCCTGGTTCCAGGCCCAGATCAGCTCGCGGCGCCAGATGTCCATGCGCGGCTGTGTCTGGTAGGTGCGCAAGCGGTTGTACAGGGCATGGTTCTGCTGGCGCGACTCGGCCAGCGAGTCTTGCAGGCGTGCGCGTGCGGCGTTCAGGTCGCCCTTGGACGGGGTGCTTGAGACGAAATCGTCAATGGGCTTGCTCAGTGCGCTGTTCCAGTACTGATCAAAGCTGTGCCCGAGCTGCTCGGCCACCGGGCCGACGCTGAGCATGTCGATATCGGTGAAGTTGAGGTTGGGCTCTGCATCGAAATACTCGTCGCCCAGGTTGCGCCCGCCGACGATCGCCACGCTGTTATCCGCCAGCCACAGCTTGTTGTGCATGCGCCGGTGTTGCAGCGACAGGTCGAACAGCCGGCCCATCGCGCGCGTCACGCCGGTGCTGCGGCCCAGGTGCAGCGGATTGAACAGTCGAATCTGGATCTGCGGGTGGGCGGCGAGGGTGGCGATAACCTGATCGAGGCCGTCGCTGGTGGTATCGTCCAGCAGGATGCGGATGCGCACGCCACGGTCGGCGGCCTTGAGCAGTTCATCCACGAGCATGCGCGTGCTGATACCGTCGTGCACGATGTAGTACTGCAGGTCGAGGCTGCTCTGGGCGTTGCGGATCAGCTCGGCACGGGCCATGAAGGCTTCGCTGCTGTTAGGCAGCAGGCGAAAGCCGGAGCGGCCCTGGTACGGCGCCGCCTGGGCCTGGATCGAGCGGCCAAACGAGGATTGCGCCGCGGGCAGGGCGTCGCTGGGAATGCGCGGTGCATCGACCGTGGCGCAGCCACTCAACGTCAGGGTGCCCAGCAGCAAAAACGGTAAAAGCCGTCGAATCATCAAGGGCACTGCTTCCAGGTCAGGGCGGTTGTGGGATATGACGGCAGATTACGGGGAAAGGTCAGTCGGCCACCTCAGCGAGCATCTTCATCGCGGCGGCCCCGACCTTGCGCACTGCCTCTTCGATCTGCGGCGTTGGCTTGGCGGCGTAGTTCATGCGCAGGCAATTACGGTATTTGCCGGAGGCGGAAAAGATGCTGCCCACCGCCACCTGTACGCCTTGTTCCACCAGCACACGGTTGAGTTTCAAGGTATCAAAGCCTTCCGGCAGCTCGATCCATAGCATGAAGCTGCCTTGGGGCCGGCTGGCACGGGTGCCGGCAGGGAAATAACGGCTGACCCAATCGAGCATCAAGTCGCGATTACGCTGGTATTGGGTGCGCATCCGCCGCAAATGCGGTTCGAAGTGGCCGTTTTTGAGGAATTCGGCGATGGCGATCTGCGGCTGCGTCGCCGTGGAACCGGTGCTGATGTATTTCATGTGCAGCACCCGTTCCAGATAACGCCCCGGCGCGACCCAGCCGATGCGCAGGCCCGGCGCCAGGGTTTTCGAGAACGAGCTGCACAGCAGCACACGGCCATCTTCGTCGAAAGATTTGATTGTGCGCGGGCGTGGGTAACTGTAGGCCAATTCGCCATACACATCATCTTCAATAATCGCCACGTCAAAACGCTGGGCCAGGGTCAGCAATGCGCGTTTGCGTGCCTCGGGCATGATGTAGCCCAGTGGGTTATTGCAGTTGGGCGTCAGCTGGATGACCTTGATCGGCCACTGTTCCAGGGCTAGTTCCAGCGCTTCAAGGCTGATGCCGGTGATGGGGTCTGTGGGGATTTCCAGGGCCTTCATGCCTAAACCTTTGAGGGTCTGCATGGCACCGTGGAAGCTTGGCGAATCAACCGCGACGATATCCCCGGGTTCGCAAATCGCGTGGATGCTGGCGGACAGCGCCTCATGGCAGCCGGTGGTGATGACGATATCTTCGGCAGTCAGCTGGCAACCGGAATCCAGAGACAGTCGAGCGATCTGCTCACGCAACTCCATACAGCCAAGAATATTGTCGTAGTACAGGCCCGGCAGATCCTGGCGTCGGCTCACGCGGGCCAGGCTGCGCAGCAGAGGCTTCAGGGTCGGCGACAATACATCCGGCATACCACGGCCCATCTGTATGACGTCTTTGCGCGGCACGGCGCGAATCAGCTCCAGCACCTGGTCCCACTGCGAGATTTCTACCGGGCGTTGTGCGGGGCGGCCGACTTCCGGCAGCGCAGGTAGCTCGCGTCCGACCGGCACAAAATAGCCCGACTTGGGCTTGGGCATCGCCAGGCCGTTGTCTTCCAGCAAGCGATAGGCTTGTTGCACAGTGCTCAGGCTCACCCCGTGTTCCACGCTCAAGGCCCGCACGGACGGCAAGCGATCGCCGGGGCGGTAGAAGCCCTGCTCGATGCGCGTGCCGAGTAATTCGGCGAGGTTGACGTAAAGGGTCATGGTGATCGCTCCGAAGGGACCAGTACAGATAGACGCAAAATACAGGATTCAGCCCTTTATAGGCAGTATCTGTATGGATTTAATAAAGATGGGTTGAATCTGTAATGGTTTTGCCCGCGCGCCCATCCTAGTCACTCATGGCAACAGGCAAATGAGGGGCAACAAGATGAACGGCATGAGCGATGTGCGGCTGATGTTACACAGTCAGGAATTGCAGGCAGGGCAGGCGCGGGCGAAGGCGCCGCGCGATATCAGCCGCTGGAGTCTGTTCTGGCACCGCCGCCACACACGCAAAGCCTTGCTGCACCTGACCCAGGAGCAACTGCGTGACGTCGGGTTGACTGCCGAACAAGCGCGCCAGGAAGGTTTAAAACCCTTCTGGCGCGACTGATCACAGCAGCTCTTTGAAGCGGTGCCAGAGCATCCCCAGCGCCAACAGCGGCGAACGCAGATGTTGGCCGCCGGGGAAGGTGATATGCGGCACCTGGGCGAACAAATCAAAGCGCCCTTGCTGTTGGCCGCTGATCGCTTCGGCCAGCAGCTTGCCTGCCAGGTGCGTGGCGTTGAGGCCGTGGCCGGCGTACGCCTGGGCGTAATACACATTGGGTTGATCGGCCAGCCGGCCAATCTGCGGCAGGCGGTTGGCGCCGATGCCAATCATGCCGCCCCATTGGTAGTCGATTTTTACCTCGGCCAGCTGTGGGAACACCTTGAGCATTTTGGGGCGCATATAGGCGCCGATGTCCTGGGGATCGCGCCCGGAATAGTGGCAGGCACCGCCGAACAGCAGGCGGCGGTCGGCGGACAGGCGGAAGTAATCCACGGTCACGCGTTGATCGCACACCGCCATGTTCTGCGGCAGCAGGCTGGCGGCCTGGGTTTCACTCAAGGGTTCGGTGGCGATGATGTAGCTGCCGGCGGGCAGCACCTTGCCGCTTAAATGCGGGTTCAGGCCGTTGAGATAAGCGTTGCAGGCCAGCACCAGGGTGTTGGCGCGCACGTTGCCATTGGCCGTGTGCACGTTGACCTCTGGGCCGTAGTCGATGCGCGTGACTTCGGACTGCTCGAACAGCTTCACGCCCAATTGCTGCGCGGCGGCGGCTTCGCCGAGGGCCAGGTTCAATGGGTGCAAGTGGCCTGAGCCCATGTCGATCATGCCGCCCACATAGCGCTCGGAGCCGATCACGCTGCTCATCTCGTTGGCTTGCAGCAGGCGCACTTCATGGCGATAACCGAGGTTGCGCAGTTCTTCGGCGTCTTCGGCCAGGCCGATCAGGTCGCGGGGTTTGTTGGCGAGGTCGCAGTAACCCCAGGTCAGGTCGCAGGGGATCTGATAGCGCTCGATGCGCTCGCGCACGATCTCGACGGCTTCCAGGCCCATCAGCTTCATCTGGCGCACGCCGTCGCTGCCTATCACGTTGCTGAACTGGTCCAGGCCGTGGCCGACGCCGCGAATCAACTGCCCGCCGTTGCGGCCGCTGGCGCCCCAGCCGAGCTTGCGCGCTTCCAGCAGCACCACGCTAAAGCCGCGTTCGGCCAGCTCAAGCGCTGTGTTTATGCCGGAATAGCCGCCACCAATAACGCACACATCGGCACGCACTTCGCCCATCAACGCCGGGTAGTCGGGCTGTGAAACGCTGCTGGCGGCGTAGTAGGAAGCGGTGTGCCGGGCGCTGGCGGTCATGGGGAACATCCCTGTTTGGAAAATTTGACGCAGGATACAGCGGTCGGACGAAGCTGTCTGCGCACGGCGTTTTGCGTCAGAATCCATGCCTATTCGCCGTTGGGTAAGTGTTTCGATGAGTTGCAACAGCCAGAAAATCAGCGCGCTGCGCAGGCAGATCCCTTCGTTCGAGTGCGTCCCCGGCTGCCACGACTGTTGTGGGCCGGTGACCACCTCGCCCGAGGAAATGTCGCGCCTGCCACGCAAGACTGCCGCCGAGCAGGATGCGGCCATGGACGAGCTGAACTGCGTGCACCTGGGGCCGAATGGCTGCACGGTGTATGACGAGCGGCCGCTGATCTGCCGATTGTTTGGCACGACCAAGACGTTGCCGTGCCCGAATGGGCGGCGGCCGGTGGAGTTGATTCACCCTAGGGTTGAGAAGCAAATTCACGAATACATGGCGAGCACCCGGCAGGTACTGGTCTGACGGATGTACCGGATCAAAAACGTGGGAGCTGGCTTGCCTGCGATAGCGGTGGTTCAGTCAGAATGATGTTTCCTGGCACACCGCTATCGCAGGCAAGCCAGCTCCCACATTGACCACATCGTGTCAGTTAATCCGGGATCGGCAGGTTCAGGCTCTCTTTCACCTCTTCCATCACGATATAGCTCTTGGACTCGCGCACATGCGGCAGCTTGAGCAAGATATCGCCGAGCAATTTGCGGTACGAGGCCATCTCGGAAATCCGCGCTTTTACCAGGTAGTCGAAGTCGCCTGAAACCAGGTGACACTCCAGCACATGGGGCAACTTCAACACAGCGCGGCGGAATTCCTCAAAGGTGTCGCCCGACTTGTAATCGAGGCTGATCTCGACAAATACCAGCAAACTCCCCTTCAAATGCTGCGGGTTGAGCCGCGCGTTGTAGCCCATGATGATCCCTTCACGCTCCAGGCGGCGTACCCGCTCGGTGCACGGCGTGGTCGACAGCCCGACCTTTTCCCCCAGCTCCGTGAACGAAATGCGCCCATCGGTTTGCAGGATGCGCAGGATATTGCGGTCGATCTTGTCCAGCTCCCGCTTGGTCTGGGTGTTGGTACGCATAGGGGATACGCCTCTGTGAAAAGGGTTTTTGCCGAGAATTGTCGCCAAATATAGGCATTTATATAGTGAAATGCACTGGTCATTGTTTTTTACACTGCGCCCATCATTGCTCGAATAACACACGTCAGCGGCTAAGTCCGTGATGAGGATATAAAAATGCGCGTTCTGGTCTTGGGTAGCGGCGTCATTGGGGTGACCAGTGCCTACTATTTGGCGCGGGCCGGCTTTGAAGTAGTTGTGGTCGACCGTCAGCCCGCCGCTGCCATGGAAACCAGTTTCGCCAACGCAGGCCAGGTATCGCCGGGTTATGCCTCGCCATGGGCCGCGCCAGGCGTGCCGCTCAAGGCCATCAAGTGGTTGCTGCAACGCCACGCGCCACTGGCGATCAAGGCCACCGCCGATATCGATCAGTACCTGTGGATGGCGCAGATGCTGCGCAACTGCACGCAGAGCCGGTATGCGGTGAACAAAGAGCGCATGGTGCGCCTGTCCGAATACAGCCGTGACTGCCTTGACGAACTTCGCGCCGAAACCCGCATCGCCTACGAAGGCCGCAGCCTGGGTACTACCCAGTTGTTCCGCACCCAGGCGCAATTGGATGGTGCGGCCAAAGACATCGCCGTATTGAAAGAGTCCGGCGTGCCGTTCGAGCTGCTCGACCGCGCCGGCATTGCCCGCGTTGAGCCAGCCCTGGCCAGCGTCACCGATATCCTCGCCGGCGCCCTGCGCCTGCCCAACGACCAGACCGGCGACTGCCAGATGTTCACCACGCGTCTGGTGGACATGTGCAAGCAATTGGGCGTGGAGTTCCGTTTCGAACAGGACATCCAGCGCCTCGACTACGCCGGTGATCGCGTCAATGGCGTGTGGATCGATGGCAAGCTGGAAACCGCCGACCGCTACGTGCTGGCCCTGGGCAGCTATTCGCCCAAGCTGCTCAAGCCGCTGGGGATCAAGGCGCCGGTGTACCCGCTCAAGGGTTACTCGCTGACCGTGCCGATCACCAACCCGGCGATGGCGCCGACCTCGACCATTCTGGATGAGACCTACAAGGTCGCTATCACCCGTTTCGACAACCGTATCCGCGTCGGCGGCATGGCTGAAATAGCCGGTTTTGACCTGTCGCTGAACCCTCGTCGACGTGAAACCCTGGAGATGATCGTCAACGACCTTTATCCTCAGGGCGGCGATTTGTCCGAAGCCACTTTCTGGACCGGCCTGCGCCCGACCACGCCCGACGGCACGCCGATTGTCGGTGCCACCCCGTTCAAGAACCTGTTCCTGAACACCGGCCACGGCACCCTTGGCTGGACCATGGCGTGCGGCTCCGGCCGTTTGCTGGCTGACCTGATGGCGAAAAAAACGCCGCAGATCAGCGCCGAAGGTCTCGATATTTCCCGTTACGGCAGCAACCATCAGGAGTCCGCAAAACATGTCAATCCAGCGCCAGCTCACCAATGAGCGCATGAGCCAGATCGTTGTTCACAGCGGTACCGTGTATCTGGCAGGGCAGGTCGGCGACGACATGAATGCCGGGATTGAACAGCAGACCCGCGAAACCCTGGCCAATATCGAGCGTTTGCTGGACCTGGCCGGCACCGAAAAATCCAAGTTGCTGTCGGTGACGATCTACCTCAAAGACATCGACGCCGATTTCGCCGGCATGAACGCGGTGTGGGACAAGTGGCTGCCCAAAGGCGTTGCCCCGGCCCGTGCCACGGTTGAGGCCAAGCTGTGCGAACCGGAAATTCTGGTAGAGCTGTCCGTGGTGGCTGCGCTGCCTTAAACATAGCTTTTTCCCCCGGTGCCGTGGCTGATAGTCGGCGCCGGTTTTTCTTCACTTTACCGCCTAGAAGCCTGCCGCCATGCGTCCTGCCCGTGCCCTGATCGACCTCCAAGCCCTGCGCCATAACTACCAGCTTGCCCGTGAAGTCACGGGGGCCAAAGCCCTCGCCGTGGTCAAGGCGGATGCCTATGGCCATGGTGCCGTACGTGTGGCCCAGGCGCTGGAAGCCGAGGCGGATGGGTTTGCGGTGGCGTGCATCGAGGAGGCATTGGAGCTGCGGGCTGCCGGGATTCGTGCGCCGGTATTGCTGCTGGAAGGTTTTTTTGAAGCTGACGAACTGCCGCTGATCATCGAACATGATTTTTGGTGCGTGGTGCATTCGTTGTGGCAGTTGGAAGCCATCGAGCAAGCCCGGCTGAGCAAACCGCTGACCATTTGGCTCAAGCTCGACTCGGGCATGCACCGCGTGGGCCTGCATCCCAAGGATTACCACGAGGCGTACCAGCGCCTGCTGGCCAGCGGCAAAGTGGCCAAGATCGTACTGATGAGCCACTTCGCCCGCGCCGATGAGCTCGATTGCGTGCGCAGTGACGAGCAAGTGGCAGTGTTTGAAGCGGCGCGCCAAGGCTTGTCGGCCGAGGTCAGCCTGCGTAATTCGCCGTCGGTGATGGGTTGGCCGAATATGTCCAGCGACTGGGTGCGCCCGGGCATCATGCTTTATGGCGCCACGCCGTTTGGCGAGGACCAGGCCATTGCCGCACGTTTGCAGCCGGTGATGACCCTGGAATCGAAAGTCATCTGCGTGCGTGAACTGCCGGCCGGTGAGCCAATCGGTTACGGCGCCAAGTTCATCACACCAAAACCGATGCGCATCGGCGTGGTTGCCATGGGCTACGCCGACGGCTACCCGCGTCACGCGCCAACCGGCACGCCGGTGCTGGTGGCAGGCCAGCGCAGCCAGTTGCTGGGCCGCGTCTCCATGGACATGCTCTGTGTCGACCTTACTGACGTGCCCCAGGCCGGGCTCGGCTCCACCGTGGAGCTGTGGGGTAAAAATATCCTTGCCAGTGACGTCGCGGCGGCTGCCGAGACTATCCCCTACCAGATTTTCTGCAACCTGCGCCGCGTGCCAAGGCTCTATTGCGGGGCTTAAGCAGCGACTACGAGCAGAGCCTGCCGGGATTTAGGTCCAAGTGTTGTAAATACTGAACGCTGTCGCCATGATAACGCTCAATTACAACAAAGCCTGAATCCTAGGAGGCTCCTGCATTGGACGTCGGCGAACGACTGCAATCCATCCGTAAACTCAAAGGTCTTTCCCAGCGTGAGCTCGCCAAGCGCGCGGGTGTCACCAACAGCACCATTTCGATGATCGAAAAAAACAGTGTCAGCCCCTCGATCAGCTCCTTGCGCAAGGTGCTGGGCGGCATCCCCATGTCCATGGTCGAGTTCTTTTCCGAGGAGATCCTCCAGGAAAAACCGACGCAGATCGTCTATAAAGCCAATGAGCTGATCGACATCTCGGACGGCGCCGTCACCATGAAACTCGTAGGGCGCGCGCACCCGAGCCGGGCGATCGCGTTTCTCAACGAGATCTACCCGCCGGGCGCCGACACGGGCGAAGAAATGCTCACCCACGAAGGCGAAGAAACCGGGATTCTGGTGGAGGGTCGTTTGGAGTTGGTGGTCGGCCTTGAAACTTTTGTGCTCGAAGCTGGCGATAGCTACTACTTTGAAAGCACCAAGCCGCATCGTTTTCGCAACCCGTTCGACGTGCCGGCGCGACTAATCAGCGCAGCCACACCCGCGAACTTTTGACAGAAGAGGCGTGCTGCCAGCGTTGCAGACACACCCGTCGCTGTAACCGTGTGGCCGAATCCCCCTTTATTTAATAGGGTTGTTTCGGCCTGACGGGCTAACCGTTATACTTTCGCCGCCTGCGAAACCGTGGCCGCAGGCGTGAATAGCCACCATTGAGGGTGAACGCGTGAACCTAATTATGAAAATGCTGGCTGCACCAGCAACCGTACTGGCCCTATGGGCTGTCAGCGCTCAAGCTGCGACCAATGATGAAATTGCCAAGCGCCTGGAGCCTGTCGGCCAGGTGTGTGTCCAGGGCCAGGAATGCAAAGGGATGGAAGTTGCCGTGGCTGCGGGCGGCGGCGGTGGCGCGAAGACGCCGGATGACGTGATTGCCAAGCACTGCAATGCGTGCCACGGCACGGGTTTGCTGGGCGCACCGAAGATCGGTGACACCGCGGCCTGGAAAGACCGCGCCGACCATCAGGGCGGCCTCGACGGTTTGCTGGCCAAGGCCATCACCGGCCTGAATGCCATGCCGCCCAAAGGCACGTGCGCGGACTGCTCGGACGATGAGCTAAAAGGCGCAATCGAGAAGATGTCGGGTCTTAAATAAACCGATCTTCGCCAAAAAGCCGCTGACCAGCGGCTTTTTTGTGCCCGCGATTTGTACTTCGACGCTGTTCATTGCAGCAAAGACCCGGCAAGCTCGGTCCAACCCCTAATCACGGAATGTTCAGGAGGGTCGGATGGTGCAGTTGTGTTCAATCGAGCAAGCAGTTGACGACGTACTGGCGCGCTTGCCGGCGCATATCCACATGGGCATGCCGCTCGGTTTGGGCAAGCCCAACTTGTTCGTCAACGCGCTGTACCGGCGTATCGCCAAGCTGCCGGAGCGCGAGCTGACGATCTACACCGCACTGGCCCTGGGCCGCCCGACCATGGGTGACGGGTTGCAGAAGCGCTTTCTCGAACCCTTTATCGAGCGGGTATTCGGCGACTATCCCGAGTTGGATTTCCTGGCGGATTTGCACAAGGACAGCCTGCCCAAGAACATCCGCGTGCAGCAATTCTTTATGCAGCCTGGCAGCCTGTTGCACAGCGCTTCGGCGCAGCAGGATTACGTCAGCAGCAACTACAGCCACGCCGCCCGCGATATCAACGCCGCCGGCTTGAACCTGGTGGCGCAATTGGTCGCCAGCAGCGCCGAGCACCCCGACCGGCTGAGCCTGAGCTGCAACCCCGATATCACCCTCGATCTGCTGCCGATGATCGCCAAGCGCCGCGAAGCAGGTGAAACCATCCTCGTTGTCGGCCAGGTCCACAGCGATTTGCCCTATATGCCCGGCGATGCCGAACTGGGCATGGACGCCTTCGACTACCTGATCGACGAGAAGGACAGCACCACGCTGTTCTCCACGCCGAATATGCCAGTGGGTTTCCAGGACCACTTTATCGGCTTGCATGCCAGCACCTTGGTGCGCGATGGCGGCACGTTGCAGATTGGCATTGGCTCGATGGGCGATGCGCTGACCGCCGCCTTGCTGGCGCGCCAGGCCGATAACGAAGCCTATCGGTTGTTGCTGACGGATCTGGATGTGTACCAATGGGCGCCCTTGATCAGCCACGAGGGCGGGGTCGCGCCCTTTGCGCGTGGCCTGTATGGCTGCAGCGAAATGTTCGTCAACGGCCTGCTGGTGCTGGCCGATGCCGGGATTATTCGGCGCAAGGTCTACCCGGATGTGGCGACCCAGCAGCAGGCCAACGCCGGCACCCTGGATGACGCCGCGCAGCCTGACGGAGTGTCGATTCATGGCGGCTTCTTCCTCGGGCCGCGCAGCTTTTACCAGCGCTTGCAGGAAATGACTCACGCCAAGCGCCTTGAATTCAACATGACCGGCATCAGCTACATCAACGAGCTGTACGGGCAGGAAGCACTCAAGCGTCTGCAACGCCTGGATGCGCGCTTTATCAACAGCGCGATCATGGTGACGCTGCTCGGTGCAGGCGTGGCCGATCAGCTCGAAGACGGTCGCGTACTCAGCGGCGTGGGCGGGCAGTACAACTTCGTTGCGCAAGGCCATGCACTGGAAGGCGCGCGTTCGATCCTGATTCTGCGCAGTTGGCGCGAGTCTGCGGGTGAGGTCAGTTCCAATATTGTCTGGGAGTACGGGCATTGCACTATCCCACGGCACCTGCGGGATATCGTCATCACTGAATACGGAATCGCCGACTTGCGCGGTCAGACGGATGCCAAGGTGATCGAGGCATTGCTCAAGATCACCGACTCGCGCTTCCAGAACGACCTGATCGAACAGGCGCAAAAGGCGGGCAAGCTGCCCAAAAACTTCGAACTGGACCCACGTTTTACCGACAATACGCCGGAGCGGCTCAAGGACATTCAGGCGCGGCATCGCCGCTTGTTCCCCGAGTATCCGTTAGGCACGGATTTTACCGATGAGGAACGGGATCTGCTGCGCGCACTGAATTGGCTCAAGAGCAAATTCAAGCTGACGGAGATTCTGGAGTTGGGCCGGGCGGCGCTGGATGCACCGGAGCCGGAGGCGTTTCCCGAGCATTTGAAGCGCATGCGGCTGGATCAGCCGGAGGGGTTGAAAGAGGATTTATACCAACGCTTGCTGCTCGCCGGCCTCCAAGCCACCGCGCACTGACAGGCACCAAAAATCAAATGTGGGAGCTGGCTTGCCTGCGATAGCGGAGTCTCAGGCGACAGAGTTGTCGACTGTCAGGCCCTCATCGCAGGCAAGCCAGCTCCCACATTTTTAATCGAGTTCAGGCAGTGATTACTCGATGAAGGTGACCACGCCACCCGCCAACGACTTCACCCGCGCCAGCGACTCAACCCGATAACCCTGCGCATCCAGCTCCGCACGGCCACCCTGGAACGACTTCTCGATCACAATCCCCAACCCGGCCACGGTCGCGCCGGCTTGCTTGATGATCGAAATCAGCGCCTGGGACGCCTTGCCGTTGGCCAAAAAGTCATCGATCACCAGCACACGGTCGCTGCTGGTCAGGTGGCGCGGGGAGATGGCCACGGTGCTTTCGGTTTTCTTGGTGAAGGAATACACCGTCGCCGACAGCAGGTTTTCGGTCAGCGTCAGGGACTGTTGCTTGCGGGCGAAAATCACCGGCACGCCAAGGTTCAGGCCGGTCATGATCGCCGGGGCGATGCCTGAGGCTTCGATGGTGACGATCTTGGTGATGCCCGAATCCTTGAACAGCGCGGCGAATTCGTCGCCGATCAGTTTCATCAGCGCCGGGTCGATCTGGTGGTTCAGGAAGGCGTCAACCTTGAGGACCTGATCGGAAAGCACGATGCCTTCTTCGCGAATTTTCTTGTGCAGTGCTTCCACGGAAAGCTTCCTCTAATGGCGCGGTGTGCGCCGAAAGTAGATTAAAAAGTAGTCGATTCTAGCGCTTTAACATCGCGCGTATGTCCGCCAAGGCGGTGTTGCCGCGAACGGCCTTCACTTCGGTCGGGGTGTCGTCATTGCCTTCCCAGGCCAGATCGTCCGGCGGCAGTTCATCCAGGAACCGGCTGGGGGCACAATCGATGATCTCGCCGTATTGCTTACGCTTGGCGGCGAAGGTGAAGGCCAGTGTCTGACGTGCGCGGGTAATGCCCACGTAGGCCAGGCGCCGTTCTTCTTCGATGGTGTCAGCTTCAATGCTGGAGCGGTGCGGGAGGATTTCCTCTTCCATACCCATGATGAACACGTAAGGGAATTCCAGGCCTTTGGACGCGTGCAAGGTCATCATCTGCACACCTTCAGCGCCGTCTTCTTCTTCCTGCTGGCGCTCAAGCATGTCGCGCAGCACCAGCTTGCCGATGGCGTCTTCGACGGTCATCTCGCCTTCTTCGTCCTTCTCCAGCGTGTTTTTCAACGCTTCGATCAGGAACCAGACGTTGCCCATGCGGTAATCCGCAGCCTTGTCGCTGGAACTGTTGGTGCGCAGCCAGTTTTCATAGTCGATGTCCATGACCATGCTGCGCAGGGCGCTGATCGGGTCTTCGCCGGCGCACTGCTCGCGCACCTTATCCATGAAGCGCTTGAAGCGCGACAGGCGATCGGTGAAGCGCGTGTCCAGGTGCTCGCCCAGGCCGATTTCGTCGGTGGCGGCGTACATCGAGATCTTGCGTTCGGTGGCGTAGTTGCCGAGTTTTTCCAGGGTTGTGGAGCCGATTTCCCGACGCGGCACGTTGATCACGCGCAGGAAGGCGTTGTCGTCATCCGGGTTCACGATCAGTCGGAAGTAGGCCATCAGGTCTTTCACTTCCTGGCGTCCGAAAAAGCTGTTGCCGCCTGACAGGCGATACGGCACCTGGTGGTGCTGCAACTTCAGCTCGATCAGTTTGGCCTGGTAGTTGCCGCGATACAGGATCGCGAAATCGCTGTAGGGCCGGTCGGTGCGCAGGTGCAGGCTGAGGATTTCCACGGCCACGCGCTCGGCTTCGGCGTCTTCGTTGCGGCAACGGATCACGCGGATCTCGTCGCCGTGACCCATCTCACTCCACAGTTGTTTTTCAAACTCGTGGGGGTTGTTGGAGATCAGCACGTTGGCGCAGCGCAGGATGCGGCTGGTGGAGCGGTAGTTCTGCTCCAGCATCACCACTTTCAAGGACGGGTAGTCGACCTTGAGCAGCATCAGGTTTTCCGGGCGCGCGCCACGCCAGGCGTAGATCGACTGGTCATCGTCGCCCACCACGGTGAACTGGTTGCGCGTGCCGATCAGCAACTTCACCAGCAGGTATTGGCTGGCGTTGGTGTCCTGATATTCGTCCACCAGCAGGTAGCGCACCTTGTTCTGCCACTTTTCGAGGATGTCGGCGTGTTCCTGGAACAGCTTGACCGGCTGCAGTATCAGGTCGTCGAAGTCCACCGCGTTGAACGCCTTGAGCGTGCGCTGGTAGTGGGTGTAGACGATGGCGGCAGTCTGTTCCTTGGGGTTGCGCGCGGCTTCCAGGGCTTCGGCGGGCAGGATCAGGTCGTTTTTCCAGGCGCCGATCATGTTCTTGATCTCATCCACGCCGTCGTCGCCTGCGTATTCCTTTTGCATGATGTCGGTCATCAGGGCTTTGACGTTGGTCTCGTCAAAGATCGAGAAGCCCGGCTTGTAGCCCAACCGCGCATGCTCCTTGCGGATAATGTTCAGCCCCAGGTTGTGAAAGGTGCACACGGTGAGGCCACGGCCTTCGCCACCCTTGAGCAGGGTGCCGACACGCTCTTTCATCTCGCGCGCCGCCTTGTTGGTAAAGGTCATGGCGACGATGTACTGGGCACGGATGCCGCAGCTCTGGATCAGGTGCGCGATCTTGCGGGTGATCACGCTGGTCTTGCCGGAACCGGCACCGGCGAGCACCAATAGAGGGCCGCCGACGTAGTTCACGGCTTCTTGCTGCCGGGGATTGAGTCGGGACATACAGAAATCAGGGAATCGTTGTTCAAAAGGGCGGGCATTTTAACAGGCTGGCAAGATTCTGCTGCTTTAGAACGACGGTGTGACGTACCACTCGATCTAAATTTGCCGGTTTTGATACTTTGCCGCAGGATGTGACGGGTAATTGAAGTAAATGTACACCGTTAGCGTATTTGATAACCCTTATCATTGGTGATTATCAGGCCGCGCGTCATAATGCCCGCCGCCAAAAAATTTTGCAGAGTCTAGGGAGCTAGCTTGTCTACGCCTGTCGAACCCTTGCGTTTGCTGCTACTGGCCGATGAGCCAGCGTGGGCAGCGTTGTTGCGCGAGTGCCTGGCGCCGATGGGCGATGGGGCTGTGCTGGTCAGCGCGCCCAACTGGGACTCGGTGAGTCGTCTGTTCGATGACGACCACAGTGCCGTGTTATTGACCACCCCCAGCCTGCAACCTGGCCCAGGCCGTTGCAGCCTGCCGTGCATATTGCTGCTGGAGCAGGAACCGCTGGTTTCACCGCTGGGTGTGAGCGATTGGTTGGTTCTTGATGCATTGGATACCGATACATTGCGCCGCTGCCTGCGCCATGTGCGTGAGCGTGGCGTGCTGGAGAACACCCTGCAGCGCCTGGCCGAACAGGACCCGCTTACCGGTATCGCCAACCGCCAGGGTTTCCAGACCTTGCTCGCGGCGCGCCTGGCCGAAAACGAAGGCCGTGGCCTGGCCCTCGGCCATCTGGACCTCGACAACTTCCGTCACGCCAACGATGCCTTGGGCCATCAGGCTGGCGACCGCTTGATCCTGCAAGTGGTCTCGCGGCTCAAGAGTCAGCTTGAAGCCGGTGACCAATTGGCGCGCCTGGGCAGCGACGAATTCGCCCTGCTGATCGACACCCGCCGTGCGCCCCAGCGCGCGGAGTGGATGGCCGAGCGCATTACCGAAGCCATGGCCGAGCCGTATTGGGTGGACGGCGAAAGCCTGCTGATCGGCTGCAGCCTGGGCGTGGCACATGCCCGTGCCCGCGCCGGGGCCGACCCGCTGATGTGGCACGCGCACATCGCCATGCAGCAGGCCAAGAGCACCCAGGGCTGCACCTTTCACATCTTCAACGAACGCATCAACCGCAACGCCCGCAGCCTGGCCGACCTGGAAAGTGAACTGCGCCGCGCGTTGCGCCGCGACGAACTGGAGCTGCATTACCAGCCGCGCCTGGATCTGGACGACGGGCATATCGTCGGCCTGGAAGCCCTGGTGCGCTGGCGCCACGGCGAGCGTGGCCTGTTGCCGCCCAGCGAGTTCGTGCCCTTGGCCGAACAGAGTGGCCTGATTGTGCCGCTGGGTTACTGGGTGATCTCGCGAGCCTTACGCGACATGCAAGACCTGCGCGAACGCGGCCTGCCGCCGTTGCACATGGCGGTCAACCTGTCGTTTCGCCAGTTCCAGGACAGCCAGCTGCTTTCCACATTGAGCCGGCTGATTACCGAGCGTGGCGTGGAGGCGCAGTGGCTGGAGTTCGAGCTGACCGAAACCGCCGTGATGCGCCGCAGTGATCTGGTCAAGCAGACCATGGATGCCCTTGGCCGCCTGGGTGTGCGGTTTTCCCTGGATGACTTCGGCACCGGGTTTTCCTCGTTCGTGCACCTCAACAGCTTGCCGATTGCCTTGTTGAAGATCGACAAGAGCTTCGTCGGCGGCATGGAAGAGCGCGAAGAAAACCGCAAGCTGGTGCATGCCATGATCAACCTGGCCCACAACCTCAACCTGGAAGTGGTGGCCGAGGGCGTGGAAACGCCCGAACAGCTGGCGTTGTTGCGGTTGTTTGGGTGTGATCAGGCCCAGGGTTACCTGATCAGCAAGCCGTTGCCGTTGCCGGAGCTGGTGGAGTATTTAATGTTCGGCAAGAGCCAGCAGGCGCTGCTGGGCTGAAGGATGTAAACCCAAGGCTTTTACTCTGTCTGTGCGGCATGAAATGCAGGATGTATATCCGGTTCCTGCCGAATCATCCGCTTCATCTTCGCCTCAAACGCCCAGGTCAGGCTGACTGCCGCGCAGGCCAAGCCCAGCGCTAAACCCCACCAAACACCGGTCGGCCCCCAACCTAGTGTGAACGCCATCAACCACGCCGACGGCGCGCCGATCAGCCAGTAACACCCGAGCCCGACCAGGAAGGTGGTCTTGGCATCCTTCAGCCCACGAATACAGCCCATGGCAATGGTCTGCACGCCGTCGAACAACTCAAACCACGCCGCCACGGCCAACAGGCTGACCGCCAGCACGATGACGTCATGGAAGGCTGGGTCGTTATGGTCCAGAAACAGCCCGATCAGCGCATCGGAAAACAGCCACAGCACAACGGCAAATCCCAACATCACCAACGCGCCAAAACCGATGCCGACCCGCCCGGCCATGCGCGCCTGCAGCAATTGCCCGGCGCCGTAGTGCTGGCCAATGCGCATGGTGATCGCATACGACATCCCCGCCGGCACCATGAACGCCACCGAGACGATTTGCAGGGCAATCTGATGCGCTGCCAACTGCGTACTACCCATGGTGCCCATGCACAGCGCCGCGAAGGCGAACAAGCCGACCTCCACTGCATAGGTGCCACCAATCGGCAGGCCCAGGCGCCACAGTTCACGCAGGTACTGAGTGTTGAGGCGCAACAGGCCCGTGCCGAGCGGGTAGGCCGCGTAAGCGCGGTTGCTGCGGATGTACCACATCAACGCCAGGGCCATGCAGTTGGCGACGATCGCCGTGACCAGGCCGATGCCCATCAAGCCGAGCTTCGGCAGACCGAACATGCCCTCGATCAAGGCATGGTTGAGCAAGTAGTTGAGCACCGTGCCGCCCAGGCTGATCACCATCACAGGGGTCGCCTTGCCGATTGCGCTGGTGAAACCGCGCAAGGCCATGAAGCTCAGGTAGCCGGGCAGGGCGAACGGCAGGATGGTCAGGAATTGCCCCGCCGCCTGCACGTTGGTTTCGGTCTGGCCGAACATCAGCAGCACCGGCTTGAGATTCCACAGCAGCAAGCCGGCCACCAAGGCCATCAGCCAGGCGAGCCAGAGCCCGGCCTGGGTCAGGCGGGTGGCGCCTTCGATGTCACCGGCGCCATGGCGGATGGCGACCAGCGTGCCGACGGCGGCAATCACACCGATACAGAAGATCGCCACAAACGAATAACTCGCCGCGCCCAGGCCGCCACCGGCAAGGGCCTCGGGGCTCAAGCGGGCCATCATCAGCGTGTCGGTCAGCACCATCAACATGTGCGCCAACTGTGAGGCAATCAACGGCCCTGACAGCCGCAGAATGGCCCAGAGTTCAGTACGCACCGGATGTTGCATGATCATCACGCTCAAAAAAGTCAGAGGGTTGGGAAAGGGTTGATTCTCGGCGCTCCTGACGCATTACACAAAAGGATAAAAGCGATCACTCGCATGATTAAAACTCATGCTAGGGTTGGGCATTGCTCTGAGGAGGTTCTTCCATGCCACGCCGTCTGCCTCCGCTGTATGCCTTGCGCGCCTTTGAAGCCGCCTCCCGGCACAACTCATTCACCCGTGCGGCGGATGAGCTTTCCATCACGCAAAGTGCTGTCAGCCGGCATATCCGCACGCTCGAAGAGCACTTCGCCTGCCGCCTGTTCCAGCGCAGTGGCCGCAACCTGCAGCTCACCGAAGCGGCACGCCTGCTGTTGCCCGGCGTGCGCGAAGGCTTCGCAGCGCTGGAACGCGCCTGCCACACCCTGAACGCCGAAGACGACATCCTGCGCATGAAGGCGCCGTCGACCCTGACCATGCGTTGGTTGCTGGCGCGGCTCAGTCGCTTTCGCGCCTTGCAGCCGGGCAATGAGGTGCAACTGACCAGCGCATGGATGAGCGTGGATGAAGTGGACTTCAACCAGGAACCCTTCGACTGCGCTGTATTACTGAGCTACGGGCACTTTCCGGCGGATTGGGAGGCCTGCTACCTGTTCCCCGAATTGCTGATCCCGGTGGGCGCGCCCAATCTGCTCAATGACGGCCCCTGGGACGTCGCTCGCCTGGCGAGCGCCGAACTGCTGCACCCCACACCCGACCGCCGTGACTGGCGCAATTGGCTGGAGCGCATGGGGTTGTCGTCCCAGGTGTCGCTTAAGGGCGGGCAAGTGTTCGATACCTTGGAGTTGGGCATGATCGCCGCCGCGCGGGGTTACGGCGTGTCCATGGGTGATTTGCTGATGGTGGCCGAAGATGTGGCCCAGGGCCGCTTGAGCCTGCCGTGGCCGACGGCGGTGGCCAGTGGGGAAAATTACTATTTGGTATGGCCGAAAACCCGCCCCGGTGGCGAGCGCTTGCGGCGATTGGCGGAGTTTCTTCAAGGCGAAGTCAAGGCCATGGAATTGCCCCAGGTTGAACGCCTTGCCTAGCCCTTCGGTGCAATCGTTTGCGCGATACCCCTGTGAATCACTCAAGTATTGCCCGCGCTTGCCGAAGAAGGTGTGTTGGAACCCCCATTTTCCAGCGTTTCCCACACGATAATTTGCCGAGCTGCGCTAAGAGATCAGGATGATCCTGGCCTCGGCCAGGAGCTGTCATGTCTCAACCTCGCGCTCGGATCGCCTCTCAGTTAGGCCTCGCCTTGGCCGTCATTTTGGCGGTCGTCATCAGCGGCAGTACGGTTTTCGCCCTGCGTTCCCTCGACTCGGCCAACCTCGACACCCGCGAGGAACACCTGGCCAGCGAGGCACGCTTGCTGGCCGATCAACTCAACACCTTCCACAGCACCTTGCGCGAAAGCACTCAGCGATTGAGCGGGCTGTTTGAAAAGCGCTTTGGCGCCGGGCTGAGTGTGCGCCCGGACCAGCAAGTCACCGTGGCCGGTGTGCAGACTCCGAGCCTGCTGTTGGGCGATGAGGTGTTGAACAACAACTTCGCGGAGGTGGACGAGTTCAAGCAAATGTCCGGCGGCGTGGCCACGGTGTTTGTGCGCAGTGGCGAAGACTTCATCCGCATCAGTACCTCCCTGACCAAACAAGATGGCAATCGCGCCATCGGGACGGTGCTGGATCACCAGCATCCGGCTTATCAGCGCCTTTTGGCCGGGCAGAATTACATTGGGCGGGCGGTGTTATTTGATCGCTCCTACATGACCCAGTACAGCCCCGTGCGCGATGCCGCCGGCAAGGTGATCGCCGTGCTGTTTATCGGTTTTGATTACACCGACGAGCAAAAGGCCCAGTTCGACAACCTCAAACGCTTCCGTATCGGCCAGACCGGCTCGCTCGCCTTGCTGGACGAACAGAAGCACTGGCTGGTGCCACCGGCGGGCGTGCAAGCGCTGGATCAGGCGGTTCCGGTGATGCTTGATCTGGCCAGGAACCCAGGTAAAGGCCGCTTCTGGAGCGACAAGGACGAAGACTTCTACAGCGTTGCGGTGCCGTTCGACGGCGGCCCGTGGTCGGTGGTGGCGAGCATGCCGAAGTCTGAAATTCGTGCAGTCACCTGGGCGGTGGGTATTCGCCTGGTGATCGGCAGCGTGCTGGCGATGTTGCTGGCGGTGGGTGCGGCGGTGTGGTTGCTGCGCAGCAAATTGCAGCCTTTGAGCGACTTGGTGCGCCAGGCCGAAGCCTTGGGTGCTGGCGATTTGAGCGCACGCTTGAATGTGTCCAGCCATGACGAAATCGGCCAGTTGGCGAGCAGCTTCAACCAGATGGGTGAGGCGCTTTCGACCATGGTCTCGCACATCCGTAAAGCGGCCGAAGAGGTCAACAGCCGGGCGCAGGCGTTGTCCGGCCTGTCGGGTGGGGCCTATGAGGGCATGGAGCAGCAGTCCGGCGAAATCACCAGCATGGCCGGTGCAGTGGAAGAGTTCAGCGCCACCTCGCTGAACATCGCCGACAACATGGGCAATACCGAGCGACTGGCCCAGGAAAACGCCCAGCAAACGCGGATTGGCCGCACCTCGATGCAAGAGGCGTCGTCGTCGCTGGAGCATATCGCTACCGCCCTCAACAGCACGGCCACGGTGATCAACACCTTGGGCCAGCGCTCCCAGGAAATTGGCGGGATCGTCGGCGTGATCACCTCGATTGCCGAACAAACCAACCTGCTGGCGCTCAACGCCGCCATCGAGGCGGCGCGGGCCGGTGAGCAAGGCCGGGGCTTTGCGGTGGTTGCCGACGAAGTGCGCAACCTGGCCTCGCGCACGCGCCAGGCCACCGACGAAATCTCGGTGATGATCCAGAGCATCCAGCAGGAAACCGGCAACGCCATCAGCACCATGGAACACGGCAACGTGTTGATGCAGGAAGGCCTGTCGCGCAACGCCGACGTGGCCTCGGCCCTGGCACGCATCGACGAGCAAAGCCGTTCAGCCGGCCAGCAGTTTGCCGCGATCACCACCGCGACCCAGGAGCAGAGCAGCACGGCCAACGTGCTGAGCAGCAACCTGCAAAGCATCGCATTGGCCAACAGCGAACAGCGCGAAGTGGTGTCGAACCTGGCCATTACCGCCAAGGAACTGGAAACCCTGGCGGCCGGTTTGCGGCACGAGGTTGACCGTTTTCGTTAAGGCTTAATGCTCGCCCAGGCCTGGGTCCACGCGCTTGCCGATATCCTTGAGGCGCGCCAGTTGGTCGACCATCCCAGGCGCCTCGTCCATGCTGGTGACGAAGGTCCACAGGTAGGTCATGACCGCGTAGATGTGGCCGGCCTTTACCGCTGGCGACAGGGCCAACTGGCTGATCGCGACCACAAACAGCAGGGCTGCCAGCGTGCCGAGAAACAGGTACGCGGCGGCCTCGCGGTCGGACAGCCAGATGCGCAGGCGTGACAGCACGTGGTAGTGGCGACGCAAGGTGGGTGCGCCGACTTTTTCCACCAGGCCGATTTCTTTCTCCAGGCGATCATTCAGGCGCTCGTGCAGCTCCTGGTTGCGCTGGGCAAAGCGTGGCAGCAGCGTCACGCACAGCAGCAGGGCGGCCAGGCACGCCAGGCCGACCCAAGGCTCAATCACAATCAGCATCACCGCTGCGCCAATAATCGAGACCAGCGCCGTGGCGATAATCGGCACGTGTTTTTCAAAGAAGTCGACGAATTCGCGCGCAAGCACCACCCGTGCGGCGGACTTCGAGGTGCTGTGGTTCTGCTGGCGCTGGTTGAGAATCACCGGCACCGCAAGGTCGGCGTAGATCCGCGTAAAGGTGCGCGTGTCCAGCGCCCGCCGTGCTGCGCCGACCACCCAGAACGCCATCACCACCAGCGCATAGAACAGCGCACTGGTGGCATCGCCGCGAATAATCGAGTCCACCGCAAACCCGGCAAACAGCGGGTAGGCCAGCAGCAGCGCGTTCTCCAGCGCCACCAGTGACAGTGTGCAGAACAGCTTGCCGGGGTAAGCCTTGGCAATCGCCTTGAGCGTTTGGCCGGCGGATTGCTGGCCGATTTTCTTGCTTTCTTCAATCAGGATTTGCGGGGTCACGGATGACATGGGTGCACCAAAGGAGTGATAGACGCTATTATTGAGCGACTGCTCAAGTATCCTTGAGCGATCGCTCAAAAAGCAAGCACCGCTTATCTACCGGCGCCCGAAGGAATTGCCCATGTCGCGTATCGACCGTAAAGACCAGATCATCGCCGCCGCCCTGGAGCTGTTTCGCAGCAAGGGTTTTGCCGACGTGTCCACCCGCGACCTGGCCGAGCATGCCGGCCTGTCGCGCAGCCACGTCTATCACTACTTCAGCGACTGGAACGAACTGCGTCGCGAAGCCTTCGTGCGCTTTGCCAATGAGCAATTGGATGAAGTGCGCGAGCCCCTGGCGGATGCGCCGCCGCTTGAGGCGCTGGTGGGTTTTTTACGTGACTGCCTGCCGAGCACCGCTGATGCCGGCTGGGCGTTATGGCTGGATGCCTGGGACGAAGCCATGCACGACCCGCAAATGGCCCAGGCGTATCTGGTGATCAACGCGCAGTGGCAAGGCATGCTCGCCGAGGTGATTGAGCGAGGCGTGGCTGAGGGTGTTTTCCGCTGCGACTCGCCAGAACGCGCGGCCCGGCAAATCTTCGCGTTGGCGATGGGGTATGCCGATGACCTGATGCTCAAGCCGTCTGCGGAGTCGGCCGAGGCCGTGCTGGATGAGGTCCTGGAAGTGGCGCAGCTGCTGTTGGGTTTTCCCGCATAAGGCTTAACCCATTGCGGCAGGCCGGTACTGCAAGGCCTCCTGCAAATGATGCCGGGCAATATGTTCAACCCGCTCAAGGTCCGCCAGGGTGCGCGCCACCTTGAGCAAACGGTGGGCTGCGCGCAGGGACAAGGTCAGTCGTTCGCAGGCGCTTTCCAGCCAGCTTTCGTCAGCCTTTGCCAGTTGGCAGTGCTTGCGCAGCCCTGGCAGGTCCAGGAAGGCATTGGCGCAGCCTTGGCGTTTTTGCTGGCGTTCTCGGGCCTCGGCGACCTCCGCCGAGGCTGTTGCGGTGTTGTCGCCATCCTGTTGGAGCGGGTTCAGCGCGGTGGCTTCCCGGGCAACGGTGAGGTGCAAGTCGATCCGATCCAGCAACGGCCCCGATAGCTTGTTGCGGTAGCGCTGGATTTGCTCCGGCGTACACCGACAGCGCCCACTGGGTTCGCCCAGGTAGCCGCAAGGGCAGGGGTTCATGGCGGCCACCAATTGAAACCGTGCCGGAAAACTCACCCGGTCGCGGGCGCGGGAGATCACGATATGTCCGGATTCGAGCGGCTCGCGCAGCACTTCCAGCACTTTGCGATCAAACTCCGGCAGCTCATCCAGAAACAGCACGCCATGATGGGCCAGGGTGATTTCCCCCGGCTGCGGTTTTGACCCGCCGCCCACCAGTGCCGGCCCGGACGCCGAATGGTGCGGCTGGCGAAACGGGCGGTGCGGCCAATGGCTCAACGGCGCCAGGCTGACCACTGACTGGATGGCCGCCACTTCCAGGGCTTCCTGCTCACTCAGGGGCGGCAGCAAACCGGGCAGGCGGCTGGCAAGCAAGGTCTTGCCGGTGCCGGGTGGCCCGCTGAACAGAAGGTTGTGCGCGCCGGCCGCCGCAATCAGCAGTGCGCGCTTGGCGGCCAGTTGGCCTTGCACCTCACTCAAGTCCGGGTAAGGCTTGTTCAAGTAAAGCAAGCCATCGGATTTATACGGCTCAATCGGCACAACCCCATTCAAGTGCGCCACCACTTGCAGCAAGTGGTCCACTGCAATCACCTTCAACCCCGAGGCCAGGCACGCCTCCTCGGCATTTGCCCGAGGCACTATCACGGTGCGCCCGGCCTTGCGTGCGGCCAGCGCGGCCGGCAGCACACCCTTGACCGCCCGCACCTCCCCCGACAGTGCCAATTCCCCCAGGCATTCCACTTCATCGAGCATCAACGCCGGCACCTGCACGCTGGCGGCCAGGATGCCCAAGGCAATCGCCAAATCAAACCGCCCACCATCTTTGGGCAGGTCGGCGGGAGCAAGGTTTAGGGTGATACGACGGGCCGGGTATTGCAGGGCGCAGTTGAGGATGGCGCTGCGCACGCGGTCCTTGCTTTCCTTGACGGCGGTTTCCGGCAGGCCCACCAAGGTTAGCGAGGGAAGACCATTGGCCATATGCACTTCGACGGTGACGGCGGGGGCTTCTACGCCAATTTGGGCGCGGCTGTGGACGATGGCGAGGGACATGCTCGTTCCTTGAGTGGGAGGCCGCTTCCTGCGGGTTTTTCAAGGGTAGACGAGGTGGGGAGGAGCGAGACGGGGGAGTGTTTACAGAACGTATCCAAAGAGCGATGCAAAACAAATGTGGGAGCGGGCTTGCTCGCGAATGCGGTGGGTCAGCCAACATCCAGGTGTCTGACAGATTGCATTCGCGAGCAAGCCCGCTCCCACATTTTGACCGAGTTGTGACCGTTACTCGGCAGCGGGAGTCAACCGCGCTTCCAGCTCCGCTACCTTCGCTTCCAGGCTCTCCAACCGCGCACGGGTGCGGGCCAGTACGACCATCTGGCTGTCAAATTCTTCCCGGCTCACCAGGTCGAGCTTGCTGAAGCCGCTTTGCAGCAGGGCCTTGAACTGGCTTTCGATTTCGTTGCGGGGCAGCGGGGTTTCGCCGCTGAACAGGCGAGAGGCGTGGCCGCTCAGGGCGTCGAGGAGGTCTTTGGGCGCGAGCATGGGAAATATTCCGGAAAACTGTTGGCCGGCAGTGTATCACGCAGCGTCTATAGTCCTTTCACGGCCGCGAGCGCACGCTTTTCGCGCAGGGGGCCGGGCGGCTACGCACTGTTTTTGTGCGCATTGGCGCTGCCAAAACGCCCCGCAGGTGGGCATAAGTGGGCAAAGGACTGATTTCAGTGATTTTTACGGAGCTGGCAAGGTTTCTGCTTAGACGATCATGACCCATGCACTGATGCAGTCGCTGTGACGAATGCAGTGCGCCGACGGATCAGGGGTACAGGTTTCGTCACCAGTGGTTCGCTGGCGTCGCAACGGCAAATGCCGAGGCGACGACGCGTTACAAAGCCAGGCACTGCGCTTAGACTTGAGACGGGTTTGTTTTCCTGGGGCAAGTCCACCAATTCGGGAGAGAGTTTTCATGAAGCTAGTCACTGCCATCATCAAGCCGTTCAAGTTGGACGATGTACGCGAGTCACTGTCCGAGATCGGCGTGCAGGGCATTACCGTTACTGAGGTCAAAGGCTTCGGTCGGCAGAAGGGTCACACCGAGCTGTATCGCGGCGCGGAATACGTGGTCGATTTCCTGCCAAAGGTGAAGATTGATGTCGCCATTGACGACAAGGATCTTGACCGGGTTATCGAGGCGATAACCAAGGCGGCCAACACCGGCAAGATCGGTGACGGCAAGATCTTTGTGGTCAATCTGGAACAGGCTATTCGCATCCGTACCGGCGAAACCGATACCGACGCAATCTAAGCCGCCAAACCCCCAACGCCCCAGGAGAAAACAATATGACTCTGCGTAAATTCGCAGGGCTAGGAGCCCTGTTGTCCCTCGTAATGCCGGCCCTGGCATTGGCGGCGGACCCAGCCCCTGCTCCAGTCCTCAATTCCGGCGACACGGCGTGGATGCTTACATCCACCGCGCTGGTACTGTTCATGACCATTCCGGGCCTGGCGCTGTTCTACGGCGGCATGGTTCGCTCCAAAAACATTCTTTCCGTGATGATGCAGTGCTTCGCCATCACCGGTCTGATCACCATCTTGTGGTTCGTTTACGGCTACAGCATGGCGTTCGACACCACCGGTATGGAAGCAGGCGTCGTCAACCTCAACTCGTTCGTGGGCGGCCTGTCCAAACTGTTCCTGTCGGGCGTAACCCCGGCGAGCATTACCGGCCCTGCGGCGTTGTTCCCTGAGGCGGTGTTCGTCACCTTCCAGATGACCTTCGCGATCATTACCCCTGCGCTGATCGTCGGTGCGTTCGCCGAGCGCATGAAGTTCTCCGCGATGCTGATCTTCATGGGCGTCTGGTTCACCCTGGTCTACGCGCCGATTGCCCACATGGTGTGGGGCGGTCCGGGTTCGTTGATGGGTGACTGGGGCGTGCTGGACTTCGCTGGCGGCACCGTGGTGCACATTAACGCCGGTGTGGCCGGCCTGGTGGCGTGCCTGGTACTCGGCAAGCGCAAAGGCTTCCCGACTACGCCAATGGCGCCGCACAACCTGGGTTACACCCTGATCGGTGCAGCCATGCTGTGGGTGGGCTGGTTCGGCTTCAACGCCGGTTCCGCTGCGGCGGCCAACGGCACCGCCGGCATGGCGATGCTGGTGACTCAAATTGCTACCGCTGCTGCGGCACTGGGCTGGATGTTCGCCGAGTGGGTCACCCACGGTAAGCCAAGCGCACTGGGCATTGCCTCGGGCGTAGTCGCCGGCCTGGTTGCAATCACCCCGGCTGCCGGCACCGTTGGCCCGATGGGCGCGCTGGTCATCGGCCTGGCGGCGGGCGTGGTGTGCTTCTTCTGCGCCACTACCCTGAAGCGCAAACTGGGCTACGACGACTCCCTGGACGCCTTCGGCGTACACGGTATCGGCGGTATCCTCGGCGCGATCCTCACCGGCGTGTTTGCTGCACCTTCGCTGGGCGGCTTCAACGCGGCCACCACTGACATCGCGGCGCAAGTCTGGATCCAGTGCAAAGGCGTGGGCTTTACCGTGATCTACACGGCCATCGTGACCTTCATCATCCTCAAGGTGCTGGACATGGTGATGGGCCTGCGGGTGACCGAAGAAGAAGAGGCGGTGGGCCTCGACCTGGCGCAACACAACGAACGCGGCTACAACTTGTAAGTACGCGAAAAAAAGATGCCCGGCTTGCCGGGCATTTTTTTGTCTGGTGTTTGTCTGTGGCTAAAGGCGGATGGGTTTTTTGCCGAGTTTGTGATGGGATCCACACGGCACTTTTGAGGGTGCGAAAGTCTTACATGCATGTAGGCGTATTCGACACTTTGTTTTTTCCCAGACCGCGCTAGAATGCGCGCCGATGGGCGGAGAACTGTATGTGGCAACAGACCCTGATTACCCTGCGGGCCAAGCCCCGGGGCTTTCACCTGGTAACGGATGAGTTGCTTGCCGGCCTGCCTGAATTGAAGGCGTGTCGCGTAGGCCTGTTGCATTTGTGGCTGCAGCACACCTCGGCCTCGTTGACCATCAACGAGAATGCCGACCCGGCGGTTCGCCGTGACTTCGAACGTTTTTTCAACTCGCTGGTGCCGCAAGGGCGTGCAGGGTTCGAACATAACGACGAAGGTCCGGATGATCTGCCGGCGCACTTCAAGGCCAGTCTGCTGGGCTGCCAGTTGAGTTTGCCGGTCAAGGCCGGCCGCTTGGCGATAGGGACTTGGCAAGGTGTTTATCTGGGCGAGCACCGAGATCATGGCGGTGCTCGTAAAGTCCTCGCCACGTTGCACGGTGACGGGGCATAAGCCACTGGAAACCCAGTGGATGTTGATTTTTTTCCGGCGACCTCGACAGAGGATGAAGCTGGGCTATAACTAATCTGCTTTTCGCAAGTCATGAGGTAGAACATGAGCGACGATGATCTGGAAAACGACGACCTTGAAGTAGGTGACGACGACGAGGCCGAAGAAGGCCTTGAAGCGGCAGCTGAAGACGTTGCTGACGACGACGGTGGCGATGATGCACCCGCCCCGGCAGCCAAAGGCAAAGCCAAGGCCGCTGTCTCGGTAGACGAATTGCCGAGCGTTGAAGCCAAGAACAAAGAGCGCGATGCGCTGGCCCGTGCGATGGAAGAATTCCTCGCTAAAGGCGGCAAAGTGCAGGAAGTCGAGGCCAACGTGGTGGCAGACCCACCGAAGAAGCCGGATAACAAGTACGGCAGCCGACCTATCTGAGGTCAGCAGCCGCTTGTGAGAAAAAGCCCGCCGTCGCTGCGGGCTTTTTCATGCCTGAAACAAACTCTTAAAATTCACCACATTTTGATCTTCAGCGTGACTGCCAGCCGCGCAGCAGCTCCGGCAATTGCGTCAGGCTGCGAATCTCTGCATCCGGCTGCTTATCCGCTTCCCACGCCTTGCCCGTCGGGTTGAACCACACCGCGCGAAGCCCGGCCTGCTGCGCACCGGCGATGTCATCGCCAGGATGATCGCCAATATGCACGGCCTGACTTGCATCCACGCCACCGCGTTGCAAGGCTTCCTGAAACAGCCGCGCATCTGGCTTGGCGATGCCGATATCCTCGGCGCGCAGGGCAAAGTGGAAGTAATCCGCCAGCCCTACGCGTTGCACATCGGCATTGCCGTTGGTGATCACGCCCAGCAGGAAGTGCTGGCGCAGCGCCTGCAGCATGGGCTCCGCTTCCGGGAACGGGGTGAGCTGGTGACGGGCGTGAATAAACGCCTCGTAGCACACATCCGCCATCTGCGTGGCTTCAGGTTGCGGATAACCGGCTTCCTCAAATGCATGCATCAATACACGGTGGCGCAGGATGCTTATGCGGTATTTGAGTTCAGGATGGCGTTCCAATACCTGTTGGCGAAGGCTGGCGAAATGCTCCAGGGGCAAGTCGCCAACCTTGGAGGCGTTAACCGCCAGCCATTCGCGCATCGACGCCTCGGCGTTGATGATGACGGGTACGTTGTCCCAGAGCGTGTCGTCCAGGTCGAAGGTGATCAGCTTGATACTCATGAGTCGCCGCCCTTGATGCGTTTGGCCCGTGGATGGGCGCTGTCGTACACCGTCGCCAGGTGCTGGAAGTCGAGGTGGGTATAGATCTGCGTGGTCTTGATATCGGAGTGGCCGAGCAGCTCCTGCACGGCGCGCAGGTCCTGGGACGACTCCAGCATATGGCTGGCAAAAGAATGTCGCAGCATATGCGGGTGCAGGTTTTGCCCCAGTTCGCGCTCGCCGGCAGCCTTGACCCGCACCTGAATCGCCCGTGGCCCCAGGCGTCGGCCTTGCTGGCTGACAAACACCGCATCGTCCGCCGGGTTGGTCAACAGGCGCAGCGGCAACCACAGCTGCAAGGCTTCGCGGGCTTTCCTGCCCACCGGCAGCACACGGGTCTTGCTGCCCTTGCCGAGCACTTGCACGAGGCCGTCCGCCAGGTCCAGTTGGTCGAGGTTCAGGCCGGTCAGCTCCGACAGGCGCAGGCCCGAGGAATAGAACAGCTCCAGGATCGCTTGGTCACGGTGGGCCAGGAAATCGTCCTCAACAGCGCCGTCCAGCAATTGCAGGGCGCGGTCGGTGTCGAGGGTCTTGGGCAGGCGCCGCTCACCTTTGGGCGGCGACAGGCCATTGGCTGGGTCGTGGTCGCACAGGCCTTCGCGGTTGAGGTAGTGATAGAGGCCGCGTACCGCCGAGAGCAGACGCGACAGGCTGCGCGAAGACTGGCCCGCCTGGTGCAGGCGCGCGATCAGGCTGCGCAGGCTCTGGATATCCAGGGCCTTCCAGCTGCTGATCTGTTGTTTTTCGCAGTACGCCAGGACCTTGTTCAAGTCCCGTCGATAGGCTTCCAGGGTATGGGGCGACACCTGGCGCTCGTTGCGCAGGTGAGCGCAATAAGCGTCCAGTTGCCGTTCCATGGCTAGCGCACCGCGCGCAGGGCAGTGGTAAAGCGCGGCAGGACGCGGCCCAGCACTTCGGCGATGTAGGTCAAAAACAGCGTGCCCACCGAGCTTTTGTAGTGCGCAGGGTCGCGGCTGGCAATCGCCAATACGCCGTGCAGGCCTTGATGGCTGAGGGCGACTACGGCGGTAGAGCCGATCTGCTTGCGCTGTTCGGCGCCAAACAGGAAGTCCAGCTCGTGTTCACGCAAGGTGCCGCTGATGGTCTTGCCTTCCGAAAGCAGGCCGCCGATTGCAGTTTGCGCATCGCTGCCACTGACCCAACGGCCTACCGGCATCGGGTTGTCGCTGAACAAAATCAGGCTGACAAACGGCACCTGGAAGTCCTGGCGCAGGCTGTCTTCCACGGCGATCACCGTTTCTTCCAGGCTGTTGGCGTCCATCAGGGTCAGGATCAGGCGGCGGGTCTTGTCGAACAAGCGATCGTTGTCGCGGGCCACATCCATCAGGTGTGAAAGCCGATGGCGCATTTCGATATTGCGCTCGCGCAGGATCTTCATCTGCCGCTCCACCAGCGACACGGTATCGCCACGCTGGTGGGGGATGCGCAGCGCAGGCAGCAGTTCTTCGTGTTCGACGAAGAAGTCCGGATTAGCCTCAAGGTACGCCGCGACAGCAGCGGCCTCCAGACTTTCGCTTGGGGTTGCTTGGGCGGGTACTTGAGGCTTATCGGTCATTAGCTTGGCTCACTCATAGACGGACCTGTCCTTCGTATACACGCGAGGCCGGCCCGGTCATCATCACCGGGTGGCCAGGGCCTGCCCACTCGATGGACAAGCGTCCACCAGGCAGGTCGATCAATAGGGGCGAATCCATCCACCCCTGACTGATCGCGGCGACGGCTGCGGCGCAAGCACCGGTGCCGCACGCCTGGGTTTCGCCGGCGCCGCGTTCCCACACACGCAGCTGTGCGCGGGTACGGTCGATCACCTGCAAAAAGCCCACGTTCACCCGTGCCGGAAAGCGCGGGTGATGCTCGATCTTCGGCCCCAGCTCATGCACCGGGGCGTTATTGATGTCGTTGACCCGCAGCACGGCATGGGGGTTGCCCATAGAGACCGCAGCGATGTCGACGATTTTGCCTTCTACATCCAGCGCGTAACTGGCGGCCTGCTCGGTGGCCTGAAACGGAATATCCGCCGGCACCAGGCGTGGCGCGCCCATGTTGACGCTGATCTGGCCGTCGCTGCGAATATCCAGCTCGATCACGCCGCTCTTGGTTTCGACGCGAATCTGGCGCTTGGCGGTCAGGCGCTTGTCCAGCACAAAGCGCGCAAAGCACCGCGCACCGTTGCCGCACTGTTCCACTTCGGAGCCGTCGGAGTTGAAGATCCGGTAACGGAAATCCACTTCCGGGTTGCTCGGCGCTTCGACGATCAGCAATTGGTCGAAACCGATGCCGGTGTGGCGGTCGCCCCACTGTTTAGCGTGCTTGGGCAGGATATGCGCGTGCTGGCTGACCAGGTCAAGGACCATAAAATCATTACCCAGCCCGTGCATCTTGGTAAAACGCAGCAGCATGGCTTACTCCGGCAGCAGGCTTTCGCCAGCATACAACTCGGCTACCGTCTCGCGGCGACGCACTTCAAACGCTTGATCACCGTCCACCAGCACCTCGGCGGCACGGCCGCGGGTGTTGTAGTTGGAACTCATGACAAACCCGTAGGCACCGGCCGAATGCACGGCCAGCAGGTCACCTTCTTCCAGGGCCAACTGACGATCCTTGGCCAGGAAGTCGCCGGTCTCGCAGATCGGGCCGACGATATCGTAGGCGCGGCCTTCGCCCTCGCGCGGGGTTACGGCAGTGACGTCCATCCAGGCCTGGTACAGCGCCGGGCGGATCAGGTCGTTCATGGCCGCATCGACAATGGCGAAATCCTTGTGCTCGGTGTGCTTGAGGTACTCGACCTGGGTCAGCAGCACGCTGGCGTTGGCAACGATATAACGGCCCGGCTCGAACATCAGGGTCAGGCCGCGGCCTTCGGTGCGCTCGCGTACAGCCTTGATGTAATCGGCGATCAGCGGCGGTTCTTCATCGCGATAACGCACACCCACGCCGCCGCCAAGGTCGATGTGTTGCAGGTAAATACCGCATTCGCCAAGGCGTTCGGTCAGTGCCAGCAGGCGGTCGAGCGCATCGAGGAACGGCGGCAGGGTGGTCAGTTGCGAGCCGATATGGCAGTCGACACCCAGCACTTCCAGGTTCGGCAGCTGTGCGGCACGGATGTACACGTCCTCGGCGTCGGCAATGGCGATGCCGAACTTGTTCTCTTTGAGACCGGTGGAAATATACGGGTGCGTGCCGGCATCGACGTCCGGGTTGACGCGCAGGGAGATCGGCGCGCGAACGCCCATCTGGGCAGCAACCACTTGCAGGCGCTCCAGTTCGTCGGTGGATTCGACGTTGAAGCAATGCACGCCGACTTCGAGGGCACGGCGCATGTCTTCGCGGCTTTTGCCGACACCCGAGAAGACGATCTTGTCAGCCGTGCCGCCGGCAGCCAGAACACGTTCCAGCTCGCCACGGGAAACGATGTCAAAACCAGCGCCAAGACGCGCCAGGACATTCAGTACACCCAGGTTGGAGTTGGCCTTGACCGCGTAGCACACCCTGTGTGGAACGCCTTCCAGTGGGTCGGTGAACGAGCGGTATTGGGCTTCGATGTGCGCACGCGAGTACACATAGGTCGGGGTGCCAAACTGCTCGGCAATCGCGGACAGCGCCACGCCTTCCGCGAACAGCTCGCCGTCCCGGTAGTTAAAAGCGTCCATGAGGTTCCCTTAGTAAGTGTCGTGCTTATGCGCTTTTGCAGCTTTTTGCGACGACTGTGCCTGGTCGTTCGGGTCTTTGCTGTCATCGGGCAGGTACAGCGGGCCTTTTTGACCACAGGCACTAACGAGGCAAGCGACCGCGACGAGCGCAGCAAGGGAAGAGATCAGGCGCTTCATGGCGAAATCCTTGAATATGCATTAATTGCGCCCGAGTATACCGACCACCCGCCAGCTTGCCTATGTGCCGTAATACCCGTCCGGCGGGGGTTTGCCGAGCATGCCGCGATTCGGCCTACGCTAAATGAGGATATTTCACGCGGCTACGGTTAATGAAATCGGTATCCTTTGCAATCATCATGGCGCGTCCGTATCGTGCGCCGCTTGAGCGTGACCAGACACTTTTCGAGGTTCCCACAATGAGTTTGACCGAAGCCCGTTTTCACGACCTGGTGGATTCGACCCAGCAGGCGCTGGAAGATATTTTCGACGAGAGCGGCCTGGATGTGGACCTGGAAAACTCGGCTGGCGTGCTGACCGTCAAGTTTGAAAACGGCACCCAACTGATCTTCAGTCGCCAGGAGCCGCTGCGTCAGCTGTGGCTGGCGGCGCGTTCGGGTGGTATTCACTTCGAATACGACCAAGCAAGCGGAAAGTGGCAATGTGACAAAAGTGAAGAATTGCTGGGCGAAATGCTTGAACGCCTGGTTTGGGAACAGGCCGGCGAAAAGCTGGACTTCGACGAGATCTGATGGTGACCCAGCCTGCACCTGTACGCCCGCCCAAGCCGCTGTTCAGCAATGTCAGCCCGGCGGTGCCGTCACCTTGTATCAGTTTGTGTCGTCTGGACGAGCAGAAAGTCTGCCTCGGCTGCTACCGGCACGTGGAAGACATCCGTGAATGGCGCTCCGCCGACGATGCCCGGCGCCGCGTGATCTGCGCCGAAGCCGAACAGCGCAGGGCGCGCGCCTGAGGCCGTCTTGTTTATTTGTGACGCTGTGGTAGTGTCCGGGTACGCCTCAACTCATCGAGGCCCGTGAGAACCCCGCCTTTTCCTGGCGGGGTTTTGCTTTTTTGTGCAGAAAAAAGGAGTCTGCCTGAATCATGACCGCACCTTCCATCATTCTTACCCGTCTTGACGTGCAGCGTCTTGAGCAACTGATCGACCGTATGGACGAGACTCAACCGGGTGTTGTCGCGCTGCAAGCCGAGCTCGACCGTGCCGAAGAAGTGGTTGGCCACGATGAAGTGCCTGCAAGTGTCGTGACCATGAACTCCAGCGTACATTGCCGTGAGCAAGGCAGCGGCAAGGACTACCACCTGACCCTGGTTTACCCCAAGGATGCCAATGCCGACGAAGGTAAAATTTCGATCCTGGCACCTGTAGGCAGCGCCTTGCTGGGCCTGCAAGTGGGTCAGCACATCGACTGGCCTGCGCCGGGCGGCAAAACCCTCAAGCTTGAATTGCTCAGCGTTGAAGGCCAGCCCAAAGATGGCGGCGCATTTTCCATCTAACCAGAGCCGCTTTAAATCTGGCTCAGTGCCGCATTCAGCGACAACTCCAGCTCGGCCTTGTAACGCAGATACAAGTTGCTCGGGCTTTGCACATCACCGAGCAGGCCGGACAGGTCCAGGTCGGTGATGTAGCAGCGGTAACGCTCGGTCTCCCGGCGTTGCCCGACGATTTCCTGGGCCACCACGGCAAACAGTTGGTCGCCGAACTCCAGCTCGGAAAACTCCCGTTGATTGCAGTACAGGGTAATGCCGACCTGGCCGGGTGCGGCCTTGCCGATAATCGCCTGCACGTCATAAAACGGCTTGTTGGCCGGGTTCTGCGGCACCGGCCGAGGCTCGATGCCGCGGGCGCGATGACTGCCTGACGGCAACAGTTGGTAATACAAAGTCTGCACTTCACCCAGCGGTTGCTGGGTATCCAGCGGTGCCAGGGCTTCGCGACGGTAGATGATCGACTGCAGGAAGCGCTGCAGCGGCACCAACAGGCTTTGCTCATCATGAAACGGCAAGCGTTGCTGCCACAGCGCGTTGAACTCATCCAACACATACAGCTCGGCGAAGCCTTCATTGACCCGGTAGAACACCTGCACGCAATCAGCCAGGCCCATGGGCAGCAGCAGGGCCAGGTCGTGGTCTTCCAGCGCCATGGCGTCCAGGTGCAGCGGGCTGTAGCTGGCCAGCTCTTCGCTGAGGTAGGCGATGAGTGCGTCCTGAGTGGGCAGTGGCACGTGAGTGGCCTGGCCCGGCGTCAGTTCCATCACGTGATAGTGCTGCTGCACCTGCAACAGATAGCGGTGATTGGACTGGCCAAGCAGCAGGTTCTGCACGGTATCGAAGATTTCTTCCACCCGCTGGGCAATGAATTGCGCACGGTTGTGGCAGAAGCAGCGCACCCGCAGGCGTGGCAGGTGGTTCGGCGGCAGTTGGTTGAGGTAGTCGCGCAGGCAGTCGAGCAGTGCATGGGGGCCGTCGTAGCGGCTGACCAGTACCTCGTTCCAACTGTTGAGCGTGACCTGATCCAGGGTCAGCACCAGGTTGTCACGCACACCGGCATAACTCAGGGAGTCAGTGCGCTCGGTGGTCATGAGGATATTCAAGTCGCGGTGATGCTTGAGCGGATCGACGCCGACGTTGATCAGCAGCAGCACCTCTTCCGGCACCGCCGAGTGCAACAGGCGGTCCTCATCGACACTGGCCAGGGGCAGGGCGATGGTCTGTTGCAGGCTGCCCAGCAGGTTGAACAGCTCGAATTCGGTCATGTCGCTGACGCCTGGATGCAGGGCCAGGCGCGTGCTGCTGTCGATCACGCCGTTGCGATGGCACCAGGTGAGCATTTCCAACAGGTCGCGGCTGCGCTTGATCGGCGCGAAGTGCTCCCATTCCAGCGCCGTGAGGTTGCCGTTGTACAAGCCCCAATGATGCTGGCCAGGTTCTTTGCGGTTGGGCGATTGCACCAGGGTGAGGGTGTCTTCGGCCAGGTCCGGAGCGATGCCGGGGTTGATGAACTCAACCTTGCCGGCCTTGCGCTCAAATGCGGCATACAGGCGCCGGCCCAGAACATTGAGGTCGCGTTTGTTGATCAGGCTGACGGTCTGCTCGGTGCGGGCGAACTGGGTGAGAAAGCGATAGCTGTAATTGAGTTCGTTGACCAGCGCGCGGCGCTCGGAAGCCACCTGGCGCACTTTCCACTGGCTGCGGCTGTCCAGCAAGGCCAGTTGACGCTGGTCCCAACCCCATTCAAGGGCCAGGCGCTCCAGCAACAGCCGCTGCCAACTGGTGCTGCGCTGGCCGGCGCTGAGCTTGCGATTGACCTTCAGGTACAGCGCGCGGCGTACCAGCTCCAGGCGTTCGGGCTCATTGCGCGCCTTGAGGTATTCCTCGATGCGGCGGTAAACCACGATGTACGGGTCCAGCTCATCCAGGTCCATCTGGTTGGCGAACACCGCACGTTTGAAGCGCAGGCTCAGGCAGTGCACGTTCGGGTGTTCGCTGGCGTACACCTCGGTCAGCAGCAGCTTGAGCACCGATTTGTACGGCGACTCGATGCCCTTGAACAGTTGCCACAACCCGGCGCCGATGAATTCGCCCGGCGGGATGTGCGCCAGGTGGCCGAGGTCGAGGGTTTCATCGGCGCGGATAAAACGTTTGGAGATCAGCGCGTGGGTGAATTCGGCGTAGCGGGTTTCTTCATAGACCGGCACCAGCCACCAGATGGGCGTGCGCCCGGCAAGCCAGATGGCGGTGCGGTAGAACTCATCCAGCAACAGGTAATGCTGGGTGGTGCCGCAGTCGTCGGAGCTCAGTTGGGTGTCGCGCTCGCCCAACACGAAGCGCGTGGGCTCGATCAGGAAGAAGTGGGCCTCGGCGCCCATGGTCAGGGCCCAGGCTTCCAGCAATTGGCACTTTTTGCGCAGCTCGGCCAGTTCGTTCTCGCCAACGTCCGCAGCGTGGCAGACCCACACGTCCATGTCGCTCTGGTCCGCCTGGGCCAAGGTGCCGAGGCTGCCCATCAGGAACAGGCCGTGGATCGGCTGCGGCGGGTTGCCATGGCGCGGCTTATAGGAGAACGAGCGGGTCAGGCGCTGGGCTTCCGTCAGAGCCTGGGCGTCGGGTTCGAAATTCGACAACCCTGCCGGCGTGCTGCTGGAGACATAGCCGGGCAACAACGGGTGGTTGACGTGGAAAAACAACGGCAGCAGGGTCAGCACGCTCTGTTGGCGTGGCGTCAGCCCTTCGACGGCGCGGGCCATGCGGCCTGCATTGAGGGCCATGAAGCGCGCACGCAATTGGGCCAGCACCTTGCGGTCGATGCCTTCGTCCAGGTCGGGGCGGATTTCATGGGTGCGGGTCATGTTTAAGTCGTTGGCTCGAAGAGCCCGACGTGGGCGGCCGTGTAGGAGTTTACAGCCTCAAGCGTAGGAGGTTTAGAGGGTATGCGGCTTTTTGGCGTCAGAATTATGTGCCGCCCACAGCAACGCCCTCGGAATCCGCAGCAGGCGGACTCCATGGGCGAAAGTAAGGTGTCAGGCAGCTTCTTTGGTAGTGGCGGTAGTCAAGATAGTCAGCAGGGTTTGCGCTTGCTCGGCAGCGTCGCGGCCGAGGCTGGTCAGGTAGCCCCCGTCCGGCTGGTCGATCAGACCTTTGGTATGCAGGCGTTTGGCAGCGGCGATAGCAGCAGGCGCGGCGGTCTGGTGGACTTTCAGACCTTCCTTGGTGCTGTCCAAGGGGAAGAGTACAAGGATTTCCAGTTCGGCAACCAACTCAGGGGTATACGACATAAGGACTCCAGACTTTCTAAAATTTATTAGAGGCTAGCAGGCCATAAGGTGAACGCACTTTGCCGAACTGTCCAGTGTGTTACCGCTTGTTGGATTTATTGCTTTTCGGGCGGCAATTCCGGCAGAGCACGCAGTGCAGTTTCATACCATTCGGTATTGAAAGCACGGTCCTCTTCCAGCAGCGCGTCGATCTCCACCGCAAGCACGTGGGCCATCAGTTGCAGGATCTCTTCACGCTCATAACCCACCAGAGTCAGTTTGTTGAACGTAGCTTTGGCGGCAGGCGGGTTGTCGCTTTCGATCTGGTTTTCGATCGCTTCGATCAGTGTATTTTCGGTGAACTCTTCTTCGTCGTTGTCGATATCGGTCGGCTCGCTCATGGCAGGCTCCTCAAGGAAAGGGCGCCAGTCTACCGCCATTCAGGCAGTTGATGCTGCTGGCCAGTCGGGCTCCTTGGATCTATAACTCTTGCAGCCAACCCCACACCCGGCCTGGAGGCATTTGCAATGCTCAAGCTTTACGGATTTTCGGTCAGCAACTACTACAACATGGTCAAGCTGGCACTGCTGGAGAAAGGCCTGCCGTTCGAGGAAGTACCGTTTTACGCAGGCCAAACCCCTGAAGCTCTGGCCGTCAGCCCGCGCGGCAAGGTGCCGGTGCTGGGCGTCAAACAAGGGTTTATCAATGAAACCAGCGTGATCCTCGAATACATCGAGCAAACCCAGGAAGGCCCGTCGTTGCTGCCCGCCGACCCGTATCAGCGCGCCCAGGTGCTGGCGTTGTGCCGGGAGATCGAGCTGTACATCGAGTTGCCCGCCCGCGCGTGTTTTGCCGAAGCGTTCTTTGGTATGCCGGTGCCGGACGCGATCAAGGACAAAACCAGGGCGGAGTTGTTGCTGGGGGTTGGCTCTCTGGGTCGGCACGGCAAGTTCGCGCCCTATGTGGCGGGAGAGAGCTTCACGATTGCCGATCTGTATTTCATGTACAGCGTGAACCTCGCCTGCGCGGTGGGCGAGAAACTGTTTGGTCTGGATTTGCTGGCGGATTTGCCGAAGGCCAAGGCGTTGCTCGAGCGCCTGCATGAGATGCCTAACGCCAAGAGGGTGGCGGCGGACAGGGAGGCGGCGATGCCGGCGTTTATGGCGATGATTGCGGCCAAGAAGTAGTCGCCCACGGCCCAATCAAATGTGGGAGCGGGCTTGCTCGCGAAAGCGGTAGATCAGTCGACATCTCTGGCGACTGACACTCTGCATTCGCGAGCAAGCCCGCTCCCACATTTTGACCGAGTTGGTCTTAGGGATTACCGGCTGGCGAGCAGTGCCTGACCGCGCACAACGGCTGCCTTGACCTGCGCCGGCGCAGTGCCGCCCACGTGGTTGCGGGCATTCACCGAGCCTTCCAGGGTCAGCACGGCGAACACGTCCTGCTCGATCTGGTCGCTGAACTGGCGCAGTTCTTCCAGGCTCATTTCCGCCAGGTCTTTGCCGGTGTCCACGCCGTACTTCACGGCATGGCCGACGATTTCGTGGCAGTCACGGAACGGCAGGCCACGGCGTACCAGGTAGTCCGCCAGGTCGGTGGCAGTGGAGAAACCACGCAACGCCGCTTCACGCATGATCGCGTGCTTGGGCTTGATCGCCGGGATCATGTCGGCAAACGCACGCAACGAGTCGCGCAGGGTGTCGGCGGCGTCGAACAGCGGCTCTTTGTCTTCCTGGTTGTCCTTGTTGTAGGCCAGCGGTTGGCCTTTCATCAAGGTCAGCAGGCCCATCAGCGCGCCGAACACACGGCCGCTCTTGCCACGCACCAACTCCGGTACATCGGGGTTTTTCTTTTGCGGCATGATCGAGCTGCCGGTGCAGAAGCGGTCTGGCAGGTCGATGAACTGGAATTGCGCGCTGGTCCACAGCACCAACTCTTCTGAGAAACGCGACAGGTGCATCATCGCGATGCTGGCGGCGGCGCAGAATTCGATGGCGAAGTCGCGGTCCGACACGCCGTCCAGGGAGTTGCCGCCCACGGCGTCGAAGCCCAACAGCTGCGCGGTGTATTCGCGGTCAATCGGGTAAGTGGTGCCGGCCAGGGCAGCGCTGCCCAACGGCATGCGGTTAGCGCGCTTGCGGCAGTCCACCAGGCGCTCGTAGTCGCGGCTGAGCATTTCGAACCAGGCCAGCAAGTGGTGGCCGAAGGTCACGGGCTGCGCGGTTTGCAAGTGAGTGAAGCCGGGCATGATGGTGCCGGACTCCCGCTCGGCCTGCTCCAGCAGGCCTTTTTGCAGCCGGGTGATTTCGGCCAGGATCAGGTCGATCTCGTCACGCAGCCACAGGCGGATATCGGTAGCCACCTGGTCGTTGCGGCTGCGACCGGTGTGCAGTTTTTTGCCGGTCACACCGATGCGATCGGTGAGGCGGGCCTCGATGTTCATGTGCACGTCTTCCAGGTCGACGCGCCAGTCGAACGTGCCGGCTTCGATCTCACCGCGAATGGTGTTCAAACCGTCGATGATGCTGTCGCGCTCGGCGTCGGTCAGCACGCCGACCTTGGCCAGCATCGTGGCGTGGGCGATCGAGCCCATGATGTCGTGGCGGTACAGGCGCTGGTCGAAGGTGACGGAGGCGGTGAAGCGCGCGACGAAGGCGTCGACGGGTTCACTGAAGCGGCCGCCCCAGGACTGGTTGGTCTTGTCGGTGCTCATGGATTCGCTCGTGATCTGCTTAAAAGAGGCGTGGAGGTGTGCCGCCGATAATAACAGGGTTGCCCGTGGAGGCGATGCTGCGGGTGATCGGCATTTTTATTTGCGCCAAGGATGGCTAAGTGCCTTGCCGTCGAACGCATCCGGGACGAGACTGGAGGCAGGCGTTAATTGAAACGATATTTGACGATTGAGCAATATCGTCTCAGCGAGCGTCTACAGTTGCACTGATAGAGCGTGAATGCACCAAAGTCGGGTGATGCGGTCATAGCCCAGACTATCCATTAAAAAAGGGGGGTATTCGGATTGTGTATCAGCAAACCCTACGACGATGCCCAAAGGCAGCAGGTCTTGGGCGCAATTGAACAGGTCCGGGTAAATTTGGGTGCCGCTGCCGGGGCACTTTTTGCCGCTCGCGCTAGTCTTAGCGTGGATCGCTGTGACGCAAGTCACCGCACCTGTCTACGCTATCCTTGTGCGAGACTCACGCAGGAATCCAGCGCAATATGAATGTCCTGATCGTTGATGACGAACCCCAAGCCCGCGAGCGACTGAGCCGTCTGGTCAGTGAACTCGAGGGTTATACAGTCCTTGAACCGAGCGCCACTAACGGCGAAGAGGCATTGACGCTGATCGACAGCCTCAAGCCGGACGTGGTGTTGCTCGATATCCGCTTGCCGGGCCTTGATGGCCTGCAAGTCGCCGCCCGTTTGAGTGAGCGAGAATCGCCACCTGCCGTGGTGCTGTGCGCCGCACAAGAAGAGTTTTCCACCGAGACCCTGGAAGCCAGCGGTGTCAGCTTTATCGTCAAGCCGGTGACGGGCGAAGCGCTGCTCAAGGCTCTCAAGAAGGCCGAGCGCCCGAACCGCGTGCAACTCGCTGCGCTGACCCAGCCGGCCGCCCAAAGTGGCAACGGGCCGCGCAGCCATATCAGCGCGCGGACCCGTAAGGGCATCGAACTGATCCCGTTGGGCCAGGTGGTCTACTTTATTGCCGATCACAAGTACGTGACTCTGCGTCACGAGACCGGTGAAGTGTTGCTCGATGAGCCGCTCAAAGCCCTTGAAGATGAGTTTGGCGACCGCTTCGTGCGCATCCACCGCAATGCACTGGTGGCCCGCGAGCGAATAGAACGCCTGCAGCGTACGCCTTTGGGGCACTTCCAGCTGTTCCTGAAAGGGCTTAACGGCGATGCCTTGATCGTCAGCCGACGTCATGTCGCCGGCGTGCGCAAGATGATGCAGCAGCTTTAGCCCAAGGGCTGTAGCGAGGTCTGCATTCCCTTATCCCGGTGCGACGCGGCCAGGGAGGCCCCGCACTTGCTGATTCAAATCAAAGCGTGTTTGCCTGAGCTGTTATTATCTGCCGTATCTATTCAGTACGGATTGATCCATGTCCTCTCGCGAAATCCGCATCGCCACCCGTAAAAGCGCCCTGGCCTTGTGGCAGGCCGAATACGTCAAAGCACGCCTTGAACAGGCTCATCCAGGGCTTAAAGTAACCTTGGTGCCCATGGTCAGTCGCGGCGACAAGCTGCTCGACTCGCCGCTGTCGAAGATCGGCGGCAAGGGCTTGTTCGTCAAAGAGCTGGAAACCGCGCTGCTGGAAAACCAAGCCGACATCGCCGTGCATTCGATGAAAGACGTGCCCATGGACTTCCCCGAAGGCCTGGGCCTTTTTTGCATCTGCGAGCGCGAAGACCCGCGTGATGCCTTTGTGTCCAACACCTACGCGTCCCTGGATGAGCTGCCGTTGGGCAGTATCGTCGGCACCTCCAGCTTGCGTCGTCAGGCGCAATTGCTAACCCGTCGCCCTGACCTGCAAATCCGTTTTTTGCGCGGCAACGTCAACACCCGCCTGGCCAAGCTGGATGCCGGCGAATATGACGCGATCATCCTTGCGGCTGCCGGCTTGATCCGCCTGGGCTTTGAAGACCGCATTACCTCGGCTATCAGCGTAGAAGACAGCTTGCCTGCCGGCGGGCAGGGCGCAGTCGGCATTGAGTGCCGCACCGCTGACAGCGAAATTCATGCCCTGCTCAAACCTCTCGATCACCACGACACCGAAGTGCGTGTCACCGCCGAACGTGCCCTCAACAAGCACCTCAACGGTGGCTGCCAGGTGCCGATTGCCTGCTATGCAGTGCTTGAAGGTGAAAACCTCTGGCTGCGTGGCTTGGTCGGTGATCCGGACGGCGGCACGTTGCTCACCGCCGAGGTGCGTGGGCCACAGCGTGACGCGACCGCCTTGGGCATCCAGGTCGCAGAGGAGCTACTGGGCAAGGGCGCCGGCGCCATTCTGGAAAAAGTCTATGGCGAGGCCGGCCCGCAGTGACCGATTGGCGCGTGCTGCTGACGCGGCCCGCTGAAGAATCGGCGGCCGTGGCTGCGTTGTTGGCCGAAGCCGGTATTTTCAGCTGCAGCTTGCCGTTGCTGGATACCGAACCCTTGCCCATCACGCCCGAGCAGCAAGCTCTGTTTGCTGACCTGAGTCGCTACAGCGCGGTAATTGTGGTGAGCAAGCCGGCTGCACGCCTGGCTGTGCAGCAATTGCAGCAGCCCTGGCCTTCGTTGCCGTGGTTCAGCGTGGGCGCTGCCACTGCGCAGGTACTGGCCGATCACGGTCTCAACGTTCACTATCCGCAAACCGGCGACGACAGTGAGGCCTTGCTTGCCTTGCCGGCCTTGCGCGAGGCTGTCGCAGTGCCCGGTGCCCGGGTGTTAATTCTGCGTGGCGAGGGCGGCCGGGAGTTGCTGGCTGAGCGTTTGCGTGAGCAAGGTGCTAGTGTCGATTATCTGGAGTTGTATCGGCGTTTCCTCCCGGCCTACGCTGCCGGGGCGTTGATGCAACGCATCCAGTTGGAACGCTTGAACGGCCTGGTGGTCAGCAGTGGGCAGGGTTTTTTACACCTGCAAGCCCTGGCCGGCCCCGATTGGCCGAAGGTGGCGCAGCTGCCGTTGTTCGTGCCCAGCCCTCGCGTGTCTGAAATGGCGCGGGCCGCTGGAGCAGAAAAAGTTGTGGATTGTCGCGGCGCGAGTGCCGCGGCTTTGTTAGTGGCGTTGCGCAGCGCTGCCTCATAGGCATGCGGGGCCCACTCTCTGATACGCAAAGGACGGATACGTGAGCGAAACAGCCTTGCCTAAAGATGAAACCCAACCCGCACTTGATGCGCCGGTTGAGTCACAGGTCGCCGCGCCACGCCGTGGCAACGGCCTGGCGGTTGTGGCCCTGTTGCTCGGTGCCGCAGGCGTCGCCGCTGGCGGCTGGGGGATCTGGCAGGTCCGTGCCCTGCAAGCCAGCAGCCAGCAACAGCTGGGCCAGGTGCAGACTCTTGATGATCAATCCCAATCCCTCAAGCAAAGCCAGCAACAACTGGCGGCGCGTCTGGCGCAGTTGCCTGCGGCGGACGAGCTTGAGGAGCGCCGCCGCCTGGTCGCCCAATTGCAGGGTGACCAGCAGCGCCTGAGCCAACGCCTTGAAACCGTGTTGGGCGCCAGTCGCCAGGACTGGCGCCTGGCCGAAGCCGAACACCTGATCCGCCTGGCCAGCTTGCGTCTCTCTGCCTTGCAGGACATCAACAGCGCCCAGTCATTGGTCCAGGGTGCTGACGAAATTCTGCGCGAACAGAGTGACCCGGGCGCCTACGCCGCGCGTGAGCAGTTGGCCAAGAGCCTTGCCGCACTGCGCAGCACCGAGCAGCCCGACCGCACCGGCTTGTACTTGCAGCTGGCCGCACTGCGTGATCAGGTCGTAGCGCTAGCGGCTATCGCACCGGAGTATCAGCTCACCGAACCTGCGTCCGCAGGGCGCTCAAGCACCGATACGGAAAACCGCCTGAGCCAGTGGTGGGAGCAGATCTCTCGCTACTTCCGCATCGACTTCAACCCCGATGACAACATTCGTCCGCTGCTTGCCGGCCAAGGCTTGAATCAAGTGCGCCTGGCGTTGAGTCTGGCGCTGGAGCAAGCGCAGTGGGCCGCGCTTAACGGCGAAACAGCGGTGTACAGCCGCTCGCTCGGTGAGGCGCGCAGCGTGCTGCAGGACAACTTCAATCAGGACAACCCGCAGAGCAAGGCGATGCTGGCGCGCATTGCCGAGCTCGAGCCCAAGGCTGTCTCGGTGGTGACGCCGGACCTGGCCACCAGTCTGGCCGCTGTCCAGGCCTACCTTGAGCGCCGTCATCTGTCTGCCGATGAAGCCAAGGCGTCGGCGGGCACGCCGGCGACCAAGGAGTAGAGCCGATGAAGCGTTTCTATGTGGTCCTGGTGCTGGCGGTTGCGATCGCTCTGGCACTGGGCGTGGGTATTTCGAAACACACCGGCTACGTGCTGATTACCTATCCCCATCTGCTGCATTACGAGTCGAGCCTGTGGGCCACGCTGGTGGCGGTGTTTGCCGTTGTCCTGGTGATCTACCTGCTGCGTGTGCTGCTCAGTTTGCTCACCACTTCTGGTGGCGTGGTCAACCCGTGGTCGCGGCGTAACCGCAGCCGCCGTGTGCAGATAGCCATTGAACAAGGCCAGATGGACCTCGCCGAGGGCCGCTGGGCCAGCGCCGAACGCCACCTGCACCGCGCGGCTGAAGCCGAGCGTCAGCCATTGTTGTACTACCTCGGCGCTGCACGGGCTGCCAACGAACAGGGCCGGTATGCAGAGTCCGACGATTTGCTGGAGCGTGCTTTGGAGCGCCAGCCACAGGCGGAACTGGCTGTGGCCCTGAGCCATGCGCAACTGCAAATGGACCGTGGCGACACTGAAGGTGCGCTGGTGACGTTGCAGGCCATGTACGAGCGTCACCCGCATAACGCGCAGGTGTTGCGCCAATTGCAGCGTCTGCATCAGCAGCGGGGCGATTGGCCGTCGGTGATTCGTTTGTTGCCTGAGCTGCGTAAGGACAAAGTGCTTCCCGCTGCTGAACTGGCCGAACTTGAGCGCCGTGCCTGGGGTGAAAACCTTGGGCTGGCGGTCGAGCGTGAAGAGCAGGGCGAAGCAGGGTTGCAGTCTTTGGAACGGGCGTGGGAGCAACTCACCTCCGCTCAGCGCCAAGAGCCGCAACTGGTGTTGGCTTACGCTGAGCAACTGCGCCGGCTGGGTGCTGACGCCAAGGCCGAGGAAGTCCTGCGTGGCGCCATCAAGCGTGGCTATGATAGCCATCTGATCCGGCTGTACGGTTTGCTGCGTGGCAGTGACCCGGGCCGTCAGCTCAAATTCGCCGAAGGCTGGCTCAAGGATCATCCGGGGGATGCCAGCCTGTTGCTGACGCTAGGTCGCCTGTGTCTGCAAAACAGCCTGTGGGGCAAAGCACGCGACTATCTGGAAAGCAGCCTGCAGGTGCAGCGTAATCCCGAAGCGTGTGCAGAGCTGGCGCGCTTGCTGGCCCAGTTGGGCGATACCGAGCGCAGCAACCAGTTGTTCCAGGAAGGCCTGGGGCTTCTGGACAGCCGCTTGCTGGCATCACCGCTGCCGGTACCTGCGCGAGTGTAAGAATGAAAGCAAGGTTGGCTCGGACACTTCTGAGGGCCAACCTTTCTTTATCGCGTAAAACCCGGGCACTAAAGCTCTGAGTAGCAAATTCCTACCGCCAACTGCTTGAAGTCATCCAGCTTCTGACGGCATATCCCTAGGCTGTTGCGGAATTGTCTGCTCTGGCGCGTATTGAAAGGAGTCAGGCCTTTACTCTACCGTAAGGGTCTATCTCTTGCGGTACGGATAACAATGTCTTTGGCCCCTTCACGCTCCCTGTTTCTCCTGGCCTTCCTGGCTGGTGCGCTGACGTTGGGTGCGTCTTTTTATCTTGAGTTCGGCGCACTCTTGCGCCCTTGCTTCCTGTGCCAGGTACAGCGCATCTTTTTAGCCGCCTTCACGCTGATCAACCTGTCTGCGGCGATTCATAACCCAAAACGCTCAGGGGCCTACCTCTACGGATTGGCCAGCATGGGCAGCGCACTGCTCGGGGCCATCACCGCGGTACGCCAGGTGCTGCTACAAAATGCCGCGCCGGAGCAGGTCAACGAGTGCTGGCCCAGCCTTCACTACATGATTGAAAACCTGTCGTTATGGCAAGCACTGCAACTGACGGTCAAGGGCACCGTGGACTGCGTGGAACTCAACTGGACACTGTTTGACCTGAGCTTGCCCGAATGGAGCTTGTTGTTCTTTTTGGCGATGCTGATTCTCGGCATCATGCAGTTTTCACGATTGTTGCCGGGTCGCCGTTTACACCCTGCGAGGTACTGAAAATTCGCCGTAATGTGTAGGACGGGATTAAACACTTGTATGAACTTTCTCTCCTGCGTACCTTGAAGCCATAGTCATGCGGGCATAATCTGGCCCGCACGCGTTATAGAAACCGTTTGTGACATGCGGCCTTGTCCGGCTGCCGCCTCAATGTTTGAGGTGTTGCGCGGGCACTGGCGGCAGCGCCCCTATAGGGAAGAGAGATCACCATGCTGGAAAGTTGTCAGAATGCTCAGGAACGCTGGGGTGGAGTGCACAAGCTGATCGACAGCTGGTTGAAGGCACGTCACGATCTGGTTCGAGCCTTTGATGCTCTTGGCGCCAAGCCCGAGGCACTGGCTGAGAATCGCGAACCGTTGCAGGATTTTTGCGCTGTCCTGGTGGACTACGTGTCAGCGGGCCATTTTGGTATCTACGAGCAACTGACCAAGGAAGCGGAAGCTTTTGATGATCAGCGTGGCCTTGAACTGGCAGAGACGATCTACCCGCGTATTGATGTGATCACCGAGAAGCTGCTGGCCTTCACCGATCTGTGTGATGCCGGCAATTGTGTTGCTGAAAAATTCAAAGAATTGGGCGCGCTGTTGCATGAGCGCTTCGAGTTGGAAGACTGCCTGATCGAAGTACTGCACAACGCTCACAACGAAGAGTCGGCCGCCCAGGCTTGACCCTCTGAGTGAGATAAAAAACGGTGCGCATGGCGCACCGTTTTTTATTGGGTCAGTGGCGAGAGCCGAGCAATTCGATCTCGAATACCAGTGGCGTATACGGCGGGATCAACTCACCCGCACCGTCGGCGCCATAGGCCTGAGCCGAGGGAATGACCAAGCGCCATTTCGCGCCTGCCGGCATCTGCTGCAGCGCGCTGCTCCAGCCGCTGATCACACTGTCCAGGCGAAACCATTGGGGCTGTGTGCTCTTGTCGAAAACGGTCCCATCGGGCAGCCGTCCTACGTAATTGACTTGCACCTCATCAGTCGCCAACGGTTTGCTGCCGTTGCCGGGCGCCAGTTCGGTGAGCAGGATGCCATCTGCCAGTTCACGCACGCCGCTGCCGGCTTTTTCCTTGGCTAAAAATTGCTGTTCGGCAGCCAGCGCTTTTTCGCTTTGTGGAACCTCGGCGTCGGCTGCGTTTTGTGCTTCGTGTTGGGCGAGGATCTGTTCGATGCGTGCATCATCCAGCGCCAATGGCTTGCCCTGGTAGGCTTGCTTGAGGCCATCGAGCAGGGCTTGGATCTGCAGGTCGGGCACCTGCTGGCGCAAGCGCTCGCCGAGGCTTGCACCCAAACTGTAGGCAAGGTCGTGTGGGTCTTGAACAGTAGTTTTGGACGGCGATTGTTCGCCTGCATTGGCCACACCAATCGCCAAGCCCAGCACTAAAAAAAGATAACGCGACATGCTGCTTCTCCCGCCGAAAGTGCGACGGATTATGCCAGTGTGAGTGGGCAAAAAGTGGCGCAGTTTTTTGTTATATCGATAAGAATTTACTCACGGTGCAACGCAAGGCAAACGATACTGTCAACATGCCCTAGCGGCGGTAAGAGCAGAGGGCTAGTATGAGCCGCACCCACGTCAGCCAGGAGGTAAACCATGTCGGCCAAACAGAAGCCTGTTAATACCCCGTTGCATTTACTCCAACAACTTTCGGGCAGCTTGCTCGAACATCTGGAAAGCGCCTGTTCCCAAGCGTTGGCCGATGCAGAAAAACTGCTCGCCAAGCTGGAAAAACAACGCGGTAAAGCGCAAGAAAAGCTGCACAAATCCCGCACCAAACTGCAAGACGCCGCGACTGCCGGCAAAGCCAAGGCACAAGCCAAAGCCAAAGACGCCGTCAAAGAACTTGAGGACTTGCTGGACGCTCTCAAGGATCGCCAAGCTGAAACCCGCACTTACATTTCTCAACTCAAAAAAGATGCTCAGGAAAGCCTGAAACTGGCCCAGGGCGTTGGTCGAGTGAAAGAAGCTGTGGCCAAAGTATTGGGCGCCCGTACCCCGGCAAAAGCTGCCGCGTCGAAAGCTCCAGCCAAGGCTGCGGCCAAGCCAGCTGCTAAAGCTGCTGCTGCAAAACCAGCCGCCAAGCCAGCTGCTAAAACTGCTGCTGCCAAACCAGCCGCCAAGCCAGTTGCTAAAACCGCTGCTGCCAAACCAGCCGCCAAGCCAGCTGCTAAAACTGCTGCTGCCAAACCAGCCGCCAAGCCAGCTGCTAAAACCGCTGCTGCGAAACCAGCCGCCAAGCCAGCTGCTAAAACTGCTGCTGCGAAACCAGCCGCCAAGCCAGCTGCTAAAACCGCTGCTGCGAAACCAGCCGCCAAGCCAGCTGCTAAAACCGCTGCTGCGAAACCAGCCGCCAAGCCAGCTGCTAAAACTGCTGCTGCGAAACCAGCCGCCAAGCCAGTTGCTAAAACTGCTGCTGCCAAACCAGCCGCCAAGCCAGTTGCCAAAACCGCTGCTGCGAAACCAGCCGCCAAGCCAGTTGCTAAAACCGCTGCTGCGAAACCAGCCGCCAAGGCAGCGGCTAAAACCGCTGCTGCAAAACCAGCTGCCAAGCCAGCGGCTAAACCTGCTGCTGCGAAGCCAGTTGCCAAGCCGGCTGCTAAACCTGCTGCTGCCAAACCAGCTGCCAAGCCGGCGGCTAAACCTGCTGCTGCGAAACCAGCGGTCAAGCCAGCAGCTAAACCGGCTGCTGCAAAGCCAGCTGCTGCCAAGCCTGCCCCGGCCAAGCCAGCAACTCCGGCAGCCGCGCCTGCCGCCCCGGCAGCGTCCAGCGCTCCAACTGCATCGGCCAGCAGCACTCCTGCACCGGTAGCGCCAAGCACCACCCCAACCAGCGCTTCCTAAGTGCGGGTGGCCGCGACGCGCAGCTGCTGCAGCGCGTCGTGGTCAAGGTTGGCGGCTTCGGTCGCCAAGCCTTCCAGCCATTTCGGCTGACTCTCTTCCCCAGTCGGCCATGCCTGTGTCAACACTTCCAGGCGCGCTAGCAATTCCCGTTCGGCCTCCAACTCCAGAGCTTTGACTCGCTCGCGTAACGCTGCCAGAGGCACATCCTGTTGCGCCATGGTTCGCCATTGCCTGCGTATCTGTCGCAACGGTTCGACCACCGCCTGCTGCCATGGCCGGGCAAGCTGCTGCAGTGCCTCAATGCGCCCAGGTTCAAGCGCTACACTGCGCCGCTCCAGCCACGCACCACACAGCAACAGGCACACATCCGCGCCTTGTTCCTGCAAGCGCAGGCAAGCGGCTTCGCACCCGGGGCGGGCGTAAATCGAAAGGGCAAAGCTCCACAGGTCAGCGCACATATTCACACCCAAGCCAGCGGCCAACGAAGCTGGTAGACTCCGCCGCCATTATGATCCGACTTCAAAGCCTAACATTACAGCGTGGCCCGCAACGTCTTCTTGAAGACGCCGAGCTGACCCTGCACGCCGGTCACAAAGCCGGCCTGATCGGTGCCAACGGCGCCGGCAAATCCACGCTGTTCGCCCTGTTGCTGGGTGAGCTGACCCCGGACTCCGGGGACTGCTTGCTGCCGGCCGACTGGCGCATTGCCCATATGCGCCAGGAGATCGACACCCTCGACCGCATTGCGATCGACTACGTGCTCGATGGCGACCTGCGCCTGCGCCAGGTGCAACACGACCTCGCCGAGGCCGAGAAAGCCCAGGACGGCGCCGCCCAGGCCCGCCTGCACTCGGAGCTGGACAGTGCCGACGGCTACACCGCCGACGCCCGCGCCCGCAAGATGCTGGCCGGCCTTGGGTTCACCAACGAACAGATGGATCGCCCGGTCGCCGACTTCTCCGGTGGCTGGCGCATGCGCCTGAACCTGGCCCAGGCACTGATGTGCCCTTCGGACTTGCTGCTGCTCGACGAACCGACCAACCACTTGGACCTCGATGCGATCCTGTGGCTGGAAGACTTCCTCAAGAACTATCAGGGCACCTTGCTGCTGATTTCCCACGACCGGGACTTCCTCGACGCCGTGGTCGACAACATTGCTCACGTCGAACAGAAGAAAATCACCCTGTACCGTGGCGGCTACACCGCGTTCGAACGCGCCCGCGCCGAACGCCTGGCCCAGCAGCAACAAGCCTTTGAGAAGCAACAGGCGCAACGTGCGCACATGGAAAGCTACATCGCCCGGTTCAAGGCCCAGGCCACCAAGGCCCGCCAGGCCCAGAGCCGGATCAAGGCGCTGGAGCGCATGGAAGAGCTGTCGGCGGCCCATGTCGATTCGCCGTTCGACTTTGTATTCCGTGAATCGGTGAAGATCTCCAGCCCACTCCTGGACCTGTCGGACGCCCGCCTGGGTTATGGCGACAAAACCATTCTGGAAAAGGTCAAGCTGCAGCTCACACCGGGTGCGCGTATCGGCTTGCTCGGCCCTAACGGCGCGGGCAAATCGACGCTGATCAAGAACCTGTCCGGCGAGCTTGAGCCTTTGGCCGGCCGCCTGACCCGTGGCGAGAACACGGTGGTGGGCTACTTCGCCCAGCATCAGTTGGACTCTCTTGACTCCAAAGCGAGCCCGTTGCTGCACCTGCAGCGTCTGGCGCCGACCGAGCGTGAGCAAACGTTGCGCGACTTCCTCGGCGGTTTCGACTTCCGTGGCGCACGCATCGATGAGCCGGTGCTGAATTTCTCGGGTGGCGAAAAAGCCCGTCTGGCCCTGGCGTTGATTGCCTGGGACAGGCCGAACCTGCTGCTGCTCGACGAACCGACCAACCACCTGGACCTGGAGATGCGCCTGGCGTTGACCATGGCCTTGCAGGAGTTCAGCGGTGCGGTGCTGGTGGTGTCTCACGATCGGCACTTGCTCAAGAGCACCACCGACAACTTCCTGCTGGTGGCTGACGGCAAGGTCGAAGAGTTCGACGGCGACCTGGACGACTATGCGCGCTGGCTGACCGATTACCGCCTGCGCAACGCGCCGGTGAGTAACACCCCGGTCAACCCCGACAAGACCGACAAGAAGGCCCAGCGCCAGGCCGCTGCCGCCCTGCGCCAGCAGCTGGCACCGCACAAGCGTGAAGCCGACAAGCTGGAAGCTGAGCTGGGCAAGGTGCATGAGCGCCTGGCCAAAATCGAAACCAGCCTGGGCGACAGCGCCGTCTACGAGGCGGCGCGCAAGGACGAACTGCGCGACCTGCTGGCCGAACAGGCCAAGCTCAAGGTGCGCGAAGGGCAGTTGGAGGAGACTTGGATGGAAGCCCTCGAAGTGCTCGAAACCTTGCAAGCGGAGCTGGAGGCGCTGTCCTGATGGAAGCGTTGCAGTTGCCGCTGCCGGCACAATGGGTCGCGCCGATCTGGGTCGGCGTGCAGATCCTGCTGATCCTGCTGGCGGGTTATTTCGCCCAGCGCTTCGTGGCCAAGGGCCTGAATCGACTGGGTGAACGCTACCCGTTGCCGCCGCAGTTGCTGATGCCACTGCGTGGCGGCCTGCGCTGGTTGATCATGGGCAGTGCGCTGATTTTTGTGCTGGAGCGCCTGGGCGTGTCCGCCACCGTATTGTGGACGGCGCTGTCGGGGTTTGTCGCCGTCGCAGCCGTGGCGTTTTTTGCCATGTGGTCGGTGCTGTCCAACCTGCTGTGTGCAATTTTGATCTTCACTGTCGGGCCGTTTCGCCTCGGGGATATCGTCGAGCTGGTGGATACCGTCGACAAGCCGGGTGTAAAAGGCCGCGTGGTGGCGATTAACTTGCTCTACACCACACTGATCGAAGTGGCGGAGGCTGGCACTGACAGTGCGATGGTGCAGGTGCCCAACAGCCTGTTCTTCCAGCGCTCGGTGCGGCGTTGGCCAGGTACCCACGTGTTTCCAGGCGACCGCTAGCATTCGCCTCTTGTAAAAAATCTATAGCCAGCCTTTGCTCGGCGGAGTTAGCTTAAGCCCTACTCGCAAACTCCCTCCTGAGGTGTGTAATGGCACTCGACACATGGCTGGCCTTTTTCCTGGCCAGTTGGATCATCTCCCTTTCCCCCGGCGCCGGTGCCATCGCTTCGATGTCCAGTGGCCTGCAATACGGTTTCCTGCGCGGCTACTGGAACGCCATTGGCTTGCAATTGGGCCTGGCGATGCAGATCGCCGTGGTGGCGGGCGGCCTGGGTGCCATTCTTGCGGCGTCTTCGACCGCGTTTTACGCGATCAAGTGGTTTGGTGTGGCGTACCTGGTGTACCTGGCCATCAAACAGTGGCGCGCGTTGCCAATGGACATGAGCGAGGATGCGACGATACGCCCGATCGGCAAGCCGATGGCGATGATGTTCCGTGGTTTCCTGGTCAACGCCAGTAACCCCAAGGCACTGGTGTTCATGCTGGCGGTTCTGCCGCAGTTCGTGAATCCGCAGGCGCCACTGCTGGTGCAGTACCTGATCCTGGGCGCAACCATGATCAGCGTCGATATGATCGTGATGGCGGGCTATACGGGGCTTGCGTCGAAAGTCTTGCGGCTGCTGCGTACGCCCAAGCAGCAAAAACGTATGAACCGCACGTTTGCCGGCTTGTTTGTGGGGGCGGCGGGGTTTCTGGCCAGCTTGCATCGCGCAACGGCGTAACTGAATAAACCAAAATTGTGGGAGCGGGCTTGCTCGCGAATGCAGAGTATCCGTCAACAGATTCATTGACTGACCCACCGCATTCGCGAGCAAGCCCGCTCCCACATTTGGTTGTGTTGCCAGTGAAATCGTATTTCAGCGCAGAATCTTCGGCGCTTCATCCCTTGGCAGGTTATTGCGCAGTGCAGGCTTGCCCGGGGCTTCGTAGCCACCACCCAGTTGCTCCGCCAGTTGGCGCGCCACATCCTCACCCAGTGCTTTCGACACTTCCCGCACCACGCGCGGCCGGTTCAGGCTCACGCGCACGTCACGGTTGTTCACCAGCTTGGTGTCCTGGCCTTCACCCATGGCGGTAAACGCCGAAGTGATCTCGAAGGTGCGGGTATTGATCAGGCTGAAATCGGCCACCAACGTCAGCCCCAGCACCGCCGAGTAGCTGTTGGTGTGGTCCAGGGCGTTGATGTCCTGGGTGAAGTCGATGTCTGACAGGGTGCCGAACAGCACGTAGTCCGCGCCCTTGAAGTTACCGGCCTTGATGCGTTTGATCACGTCATAGACGTCACCTTTGGCGTCGGCGGTGTAGGGCGTGCCTTGCACCAGCTGAAACTGGTGCGACTTGAGGATCTCGCCCTTGATATCGCCGCTGAATTTACGCAGCTCGGCCTGTTCGATGTAGCTGGTGCGGCTCTCGTACTCGCTGTAGCTCGAAGCCCCGCTGGCGCTGTAGGCACTGGCCTGGAAATTGTTGCTGGCCGACACCGCGTGGATGTACTCCTCCACGCGCGCCTCGTAGGCCAGGTCGGTGACCGCGATCTTCGGGGCGGCCGAGGCGCCAAAGGCGCACAGCAGGCCGATCATGCCGATCCATGCACGCATTGCTTAGCGCTCCGTGGTCTTGCGGATTTCTTTCTCGTCCATCCATTCGGCCAAGCCGCTTTCAACGTCGATCAGTTGCAGGCTGAACTTGTAAAACACGTCCTTGTAGTCCGAGCTGCGCTTGACGATGGAGCTGATGGAGCCTTCCAGGCGGTACTTGGCGGCAACCATGTTGCCGGTCTTGCTCACCGTGGATTTCTTGTACAGGCCGCTCTGGTTTTGCAGCTTGAGCTGGTCGACCTGGCTTTGCATGTCGGTGTTGTCACTGGCGAAACGTGCGGTGCTGGTTTTCATCAGCTGGGTCTTGATCGACGTGGTGATTTCGCGGGTATCGATGTACTCGCTGGTCTTGTTCTTCACGTCATAGACCTGCACCACCGGGCGGCCTTGCAGGATGCCGGACTGGGCCAGTGAGCGGGTCATGCTTTCGGCGATCATCTGCAGGTCGGTGGAGCCGAACTCGTTGGTCACCAGTTCCACGGCTTTGGAGTCGCCGTAGCTGATGTTTTTGCCGCCGAGTACCGGCGAGGTGTTGGAGCAACCGCTGGCCAGAAGGGCGACGACGGCGAGAATCGAGAAGCGTGCAAACATGGGGAAATCTCTCTGAATACGGTTAGCGCAACGGCTCAAGGGGTTTTCACTTCGAGGCGGAAGTCAGCGGCCTGGGGCAGGTTGGCGATGGCCGGCAGGAAAGTCGCCTGGTTGGCGTACAGGTTCAGCACTTTCCAGGTTTCTTCATCGCCCACCGGGAAGCCGTCGGCGCCCAGCCAGGCGAAGCGGTAGTACATCATCTGGTTGCTGCTGGTGATGTTGCTCAACTGCACCTTGGCAGTCAGGAAGCCATTTTCGCGGGCCACGCGGATGGCACCGACGGCGATGCCCTTGAACTTGCCCATCACCACGATTTTGCTGGCGGCGCTGCCGGGCTCCGGTGGCGGCGGGGTGGCGCAGCCGGCGAGCAGGATCAGCGCCAGGGCGCCGAGGATGAAATGACGCATAACGTGCTCCTTAAGGTTGTTTGAGGGCGATAGCCTGAGCTGAAGTACTCGGCACTACATGGGCGGCAAGGCCACCGGCGAACACCTGGTTGCCGACCACGCGCAGGGTGATCACCTGATAGCGCTGGTCGGCCTTGACCGTCACCCGCGTGCCGCCCAGGGCATTAGGCAGGCTGACCTGGTGCTCGCCGTGCTTGAGGCGCAGGCGTGTCACTTGGGTCATGTCCGGGAGGGTGCGCCAGGTGCGGGTGTCGGCGCCTTCGGTCACGGCCGAGGCGATGCCCAGCACCAGGCCCGCCATAGGGTTGGTCTTGTTCAGGTTGTTTTGTGTCACGCCACGGCTGACCGCCCGCACGGTGGTGCGCAGGATGATCCCCGGCATGTCATCACGCAGGGCGCGGCGGGACATGGCGGTGGTGCTATTGAGCGCGGTGAGGTTCTGCTGCTTGCCGTCGACGCCGATCTGGCCGAAGGCCTGGGTGGAGTTGTCGGCCTTGATCACCGGGAACGACAGCGGGGTGATCACCAAATGGCCGTCAATCGGAATCGGCAGCGGCAGGCGGATCGAGTCTCGCGCCGGTGCCAGGCCACTCTGCACCACGATGAGTACATCGGTCTCGTCGGCGCCGACTTTCGACTTGTCCAGGTCCAGCAGCGCCTGCTCCAGCAGCGGTGTGTTGGGGCGCAACTCGGCCGCCTTGCGATAGCCCGGCGCAGCCAGGTCCTTTTCACCCAGGGCTTCATAGACAAAGCCTGCCAGGTAATGGCTGAACGCACTCTGGTAGCTGTTCTTCAGGCCGACCACTTCCGGTGCGTCGAGTGCTTCCACCGGGTAGCCGCGCAGGTCTTTGATCTGGGTAGTGACGCCCTGGCGCTCGGCTTCGTTTTCGCGCTTGAGGTATTCCTTGTCCCGCAGGTCGGCGATCACGGCTTCGCGCTCGTGGGTCTTCTTGATCTCGGTGCGGGCGCCGTCGAAATCATTCAAGGCCAGCAGGTTCAGGGCCATCTGGGTGGTCAGCATGACTTTTTCGTAGTCATAACCTTCGTAGCGACGCACTTTGTCGTTGACCAGGAAGCTGCCGAACTGGGCGAGGTACTTTTCGCTGTCGAACTTGACCGATTCTTCCCACTTGAACACTTGCAGGTCGGCGCTGCGCCAGGCGGTCTGGCTGCCGGTGAGGTCGCCTTTGGCGCGCAACAACTCGCCCTTTTCAAAAAAGTAGAGCAGGTCCTTGTCTTCGCCGGTGTTGTTCTTTTCCAGCAGGGTCAGGGCGCCGTCGACGTTGCCGGTGGCCAACTGCTGGTTGGTGGCTTGCAGCTCGGTATCGTAGCTGCGAAACATTGAACAACCGGAGAGCAAGGTAACCGCCGCGAGTGTCAGCGGGGTTAAGGCGCGAAATGCCATGCAAACTTCTTCCCTGAAAGTATTCAGCTGATGTGCAAATTCCTCATAAAAACGAGGAAATAAATTCCCTTTCGCAATAACAGGGCGCGGCATTATAGGCGCCATTACTGGCAAAACAATGGCTTTTTGCTGTTGTGATTCGCGGTGAGGTGCCATTACTTGTCTCTTGAATGCGCGGTTCTTCGATGCGCCAAATCACTAACGCCTTGAGTCAAGCCCGTTAAAATTCAACAATGTGTTACTTCGTATTTCCCTTTGAGATTCATTCATGATTGCCCCTTTCCGTTTTCTCGCCTGGTTGCTGCTGCCAGGGTTGATGTCGTGCAGCTTCAACCTGCTGGCCGCGACTGCCGAGGGCGCCCCACAAGCCCTGCATCTGCTGGACTATATTGGCGCTGACTACCCGCCGACGGTGGAGGCGGGGAAGGTTATCGATGAATCCGAATACCGCGAACAAATAGAGTTTCTCGGCGTGTTGCAGAGCCTGGTGGCCGAGTTGCCGCAAAGGCCGGAGCGCGCGGAGTTAATCAAGGGCGTCGACGAATTGTCAGCGGCTGTATCCGCTCACCAGGACGGCGCAACCGTCGCCCGCCAAGCCCGCCAGTTGGGCGCCAAGTTGGCGGTGGCCTATGAAGTCAGCCAGGCGCCGGCGATCACGCCAGACCCTACCCGGGGTGCTCCGCTCTATGCCCAGCACTGTTCGGTGTGCCACGGTACTGCGGGCGCCGGTGATGGCCCGGCGTCCACGGGCATGACGCCACCGCCGGCGAACCTGCGCGACGCGACACGTCTGGACCGCCTGAGCCTCTACGCGATCTACAACACCCTCGGCCTGGGCGTTGAAGGCACCGACATGCCGTCCTTCGCTGACCAATTGGACGACCGCCAACGTTGGGACCTGGCCACCTACATCGCAGGTTTCACCGCTGACCCGGCGGCTGCCCAAAGCGAACAACCCTTCAACCTTGCCGACCTCGCACGCCAGACCCCCAACGAGGTGCTGGCAGCCAGTGGCCCAGCCGCTGCCGCGACGTTCCGCGCCCAGCGTGCGCAGCCGCCGCAGGTCAAGCGTGGCCCGTCGCAGTTGCTTGATTACACCGCAACCACGCTGGACAAGAGCCTCGCCGCGTTCCGCAACGGCGATCACGAACAGGCCTATGACCTTTCAGTCGCAGCGTACCTGGAAGGCTTCGAGCTGGTAGAAAGCTCCCTGGATAACGTCGACGCCAATGTGCGCAAAGACACTGAGAAAGCTTTGATGGCCTACCGACAGTCGTTGCAGGACGGCCTGCCGGTCGAGCAGGTGCAACAGCGCCTGGACGTGGCCAAAGGCAAACTCACCGAATCCGCCGGATTGTTGGGCAGTGATGGCCTGAGCTGGTCGCTGAGCTATATCTCCGGTTTGCTGATTCTGCTGCGCGAAGGCCTTGAGGCGATTCTGGTACTGGCGGCGGTCCTGGCGTTCCTGCGTAACACCGGCCAGCAATCGGCGGTGCGCAGTGTCAACGTTGGTTGGGGCTTGGCGCTGCTGGCCGGCTTGGCGACCTGGGCCTTGGCGGCGTATGTGATTGACGTGAGCGGCGCCCAACGCGAATTGCTTGAAGGCTGCACGGCGCTGTTCGCCAGTGTGATGGTGCTGTGGCTGGGCGTGTGGATGCATGACCGACGCCACGCGGCGGCCTGGCAGGATTACATCAAGAGCAGCCTGGTCGGCGGCGGGGGGCGTTTCGGTTTTGCGATGCTGGCGTTTTTCTCGGTGTATCGCGAACTGTTCGAGGTGATCCTGTTCTACGAAACCCTGTGGCTGCAAGCCGGCCCTGCCGGGCACAACGCGGTACTGGCCGGCGGCGCCACGGCGTTGGTGCTGCTGGTAGGTTTGGCGTGGGTGATTCTGCGCGGCTCGGCGAAACTGCCGCTGGCGTTGTTCTTTGGCATCAATGCGGCGCTGCTGTGCGCGTTGTCGGTGGTGTTCGCCGGGCATGGCGTCAAGGCCTTGCAGGAAGCGGGCATTTTCGGCACACGGCCGGTGGCGTTCTTTGACTTCGACTGGCTGGGCATTCATGCCGATGCGTACTCGTTGAGTGCGCAGGCTGTGGCGATCCTGGCGATTGTGGTGCTGTACGGCCGCAGTCGTCTGGCCGAGAAGCGTCGAGTGGTGGCATAAGCATGCGTGTGTGGATCGATGCAGACGCCTGCCCGCGGGCAGCCAAGGACCAAGTGGTGAAGTTCGCCCTCAAGCGCCAGTTCGACGTGGTGCTGGTGGCGGGCCAAAGCCAGATCAAGCCGAGCTTTGCCTGTGTGAAGCTGATCGTGGTGCCCAGCGGCCCGGACGCGGCGGATGACTATCTGGTGGAGCACGCCGTGCCCGGTGAGTTGGTGATCTGCAGCGACGTGCCGTTGGCCGATCGCCTGGTGAAGAAGGGCGTCACGGCCCTCGACCCACGCGGCAAGGAGTTCAGCCCGGCGAACATGAGTGAGCGGCTGGCGGTGCGCAACCTGTTCACCGACCTGCGTGAGCAGGGCCAGATGGGCGGCGGCCCACCGCCCCATGGGGAAAAGGACAAGCAGGCGTTTGCCAACGCGCTGGATCGTATCCTCACGCGTCTGATGAAAGCGGGTTAATCATTCTCGTGGGTCAGTTCCAGTACTCGATCCACCAGCTTGTTGATCCCTGATGCGACCTCGCTGATGCGCTTGCCGAGCATGTAGGCCGGTGTGCTCACCAGCTTGCGGGCCTTGTCCTCGACGATGTCCTCGACAGCGCACTCCTGATGAGTGGCACCCATTTTGTCCAGGGCGGCCGCCGTGTCGGGGCAGTTGCCGATGGTGCAGGTCACGCCGGGGCCGTAGATCTTTGCCGCCAGGGCCGGTGAGATGCAGATCAACCCCACGGGCTTGCCGGCTTCGGCAAAGGCTTCGGCCAGCTCCAGCACTTGTGGATTGACGCTGCAGCCGGCGCCCTCCACGGCAAAGTTCGAGAGGTTCTTGGCTGCGCCAAACCCGCCAGGCACGATCAGTGCGTCGAACTCGTCGGCGTTGGCTTCGCGTATGTCTTTGACTTCACCGCGAGCGATGCGCGCCGACTCCACCAGCACATTGCGTGACTCGGGCATCTCTTCACCGGTGAGGTGGTTGATCACGTGCAGCTGCGCAATATCTGGCGCAAAACATTGGACCTGAGCGCCGCGCTGATCCAGGCGCAGCAGTGTGATCACGCTTTCATGGATCTCTGCGCCGTCGTACACGCCGCAGCCGGAAAGGATCACTGCAATCTTTTTGCTCATGGGCATCTCTCCTATTTTGTGGCGTTAAATGTCTACTAATTTGTCACCTGTTGCCAATGGGATCTCCTGCCGCTACACCTAATCTTGATGTAACAAAAAAACATCGGACTAGCCCATGGACTTTGTGCCTTACGCGGTACCGTTTTTCATTGCCCTGATCGTGGTCGAGCTGCTGGCCGATCGCTGGCGCGGCGAACGCAATTATCGGGTGGCGGACGCCATCAACAGCCTCAGCACCGGCGTGCTGTCCACCACCACCGGGTTGTTGACCAAGGGCGTGGGCCTGTTGACCTACGCGTTTGCCCTCAAGCACCTGGCGCTGATCGAGCTGCCCGCCCAGAGCGTATGGACCTGGGTGTTCGCCTTTGTGTTCTACGACTTCTGCTACTACTGGCTGCACCGCTGCGGCCATGAACGCAATATTCTTTGGGCCGCGCACTCGGTGCATCACCAGAGCGAGGACTACAACCTCACCACCGCCCTGCGCCAGACCAGCACCGGCTTTTTGCTGAGCTGGATCTTCTACCTGCCCCTGGCCGTGCTGGGTGTGCCGTTGGTGGTGTTTATCAGCGTGGCCTCGCTCAATCTTCTGTATCAATTCTGGGTGCATACCCGCCATGTGCCCAAGCTTGGCTGGTTCGAGTGGTTCTTTGTCACGCCGTCCAACCATCGGGCCCACCATGCACAAAACGCTCTCTACATGGATCGCAACTACGGCGGGGTGTTCATTATTTGGGACCGCCTGTTCGGCAGCTTCCAGGAAGAAGACGAAAACGAACCGGTGATCTTTGGCGTGACCACGCCGTTGGCCAGTTGGAACCCGCTATGGGCCAACCTGCAGTTTTATGCACAGTTGTGGAGTGATGCGCGCCGCACCGAGAGCAGGTGGGACAAGCTGCGTATCTGGTTCATGCGCACCGGCTGGCGCCCGGCGGACGTGAAGGCCAAGTACCCGATGGCCAAGCCCGACTTGAGCCAGTTCCGCAAATTCGAGGTGCCGCTGGACGCACGCCAGCAGGTTTACATCGCCCTGCAATTTGCAGCGTATGTAGGGTTTGGCAGTTACCTGATGAATTTCGGCGAAGGGCTGCCCACGGCCGCGCTGGTACTGGGCTGGAGTGCGATGGCGCTGGGGTTGTTTACCTTGGGCGTGGCCCTGGAGAACCGACCGTGGGCGCTGAAAGCCGAGCTGGTGCGCCTGGGGCTGAATGTGCCACTGGTGTGGCTGGCGCCGTTGGTCGGCTTGTGGCCAGCCAGCAGCCTGGGCTGGCTGGGTCTGGTGAGTTACAGCTTGCTCAGTGCGATCGGCCTCTACTGTTGCAGAAGCCGGCTTACTCGACTGGCGTCTTAGGCGTTGGCTCCGGGGCCGGCTCGGCAGCCAGCCGGGCCTTGGCCGCAGCACAGGCTTCGCGGGCGATACGCGCATTCTTGAAGCGCCGGCGCAACCACAGGCCAAAACCCAGCAACAGCAACGCGCCCAGTACCCACAGCTCGTATTTCTTGACGCTGCCGAGCATGCCTTCCAGCACCGCACCGAAGTGGTAGGCCGCCGCGCCCAAGGCTGCGGCCCAGATGGCGGCGCCGATGCCGTTGAGGATCAAGTAGCGGGCCGGCGGGTAGCCAGACAGGCCTATCGCCACTGGCATGACGGTGCGCAATCCATACACGAAGCGGAAGCTCAGCACCCAGATATCCGGGTGCTTGCGGATATGTTCCAGGGCCTTGTCGCCCATCAATTGCCAACGCGGCTTGCGCGCCAGCAGCTTGCGCCCGTGTTTGCGCCCCAGGAAATACCACAGCTGATCGCCGGCATAGCTGCCAAAAAAGGCAACCACGACCACCAGGTTGATATCCATGTAGCCACGGAACGCCAGGAAGCCTGCGAGAACCAAAATGGTTTCGCCTTCAAAGAAGGTGCCCAGGAAGAGCGCAAAGTAGCCGAAGTCATGCAGAAATTGTTGAAGCATGGTCTGGGGTGCTGGCGAAATGAACGCGCAGCCTACGCCTTCGTGAACATTCATGAAAGTATCGAGATGTGTCACGAAGTGAACAATTCCTACATAAACGACGAATGCGACTACAGGTCGCATCGATAAGCACAACTGTCATTCCTTCGTCATAATGGCCGCTTATAACTGCAACGCTCGCCCGTAAACGCGGGCTCAGGAGTCTGTCGTGAGCTTTACCCCTGCCAATCGCCTGTTCCCCGCCACCCGTCTGCGACGCAATCGCCGTGATGATTTTTCTCGCCGCCTTGTACGTGAAAACGTACTGACGACGAATGATCTGATCCTGCCGGTGTTTGTGCTGGACGGCGAAAATCGTCGGGAAGCTGTGGCGTCGATGCCGGGCGTGGAGCGCTTGACCATTGATTTGCTGCTTGAAGAGGCAGCCGGTTGGGTTGAACTGGGGATTCCGGCATTGGCGCTGTTCCCGGTGACACCGGCTGAACTCAAGTCCCTCGACGCCGCCGAAGCCTGGAACCCCGAAGGCATCGCCCAGCGCGCCACCCGTGCCTTGCGTGAGCGTTTCCCGGAACTGGGTGTAATCACCGACGTGGCGCTGGACCCGTTCACCACCCACGGCCAGGATGGCATTCTCGACGAAGACGGCTACGTTCAGAACGACATCACTGTCGATGCGCTGGTCAAGCAGGCCTTGTCCCATGCCGCAGCAGGCGCCCAGGTGGTGGCACCGTCGGACATGATGGACGGCCGCATCCAGGCGATCCGCGAAGCCCTCGAGCTGGCCGGCCACGTCAACGTACGCATCATGGCCTACTCGGCCAAGTACGCCAGCGCGTATTACGGCCCGTTCCGCGATGCGGTGGGCTCGGCGTTGAACCTGGGCAAGGCCAACAAGGCCTCGTACCAGATGGACCCGGCCAACAGCCATGAAGCCCTGCACGAAGTGGCGGCCGACCTCGCTGAAGGCGCCGACATGGTGATGGTCAAGCCCGGGATGCCGTATCTGGACATCCTTTATCGGGTCAAAGAGGAATTCAAGGTGCCGACCTTTGTCTATCAGGTCAGCGGTGAATACGCCATGCACATGGCCGCGATCCAGAATGGTTGGTTGAGTGAAGGGGTGATCCTCGAATCCCTGACTGCCTTTAAACGTGCGGGTGCTGATGGCATTCTGACCTACTTCGCCGCCCGCGCTGCCCAATTGCTTAGAGAGCAACAATAGCCCTCACAGGAACACTCGATGAATACCGAAGGACTCTCCGAAGTTGCTGTAAAAGACGCTCACCCGGTGGTTGAACAAGTCACCGAAACCCCACCGGAGCTGGAGCCGGCCGCACCTGCCGTGGTGGCTGAAGCGCCCGCGCCGGCCCCGGTAGCGGCGGTGACCAACCTGGATGACAGCAGCCTGTACATCCACCGTGAGCTGTCACAACTGCAATTCAACATCCGCGTGCTCGAGCAGGCGCTGGATGAGTCCTACCCGCTGCTGGAGCGGCTGAAATTCCTGCTGATCTTCTCCAGCAACCTGGACGAGTTCTTCGAGATCCGCGTTGCCGGCCTCAAGAAGCAAATCACCTTTGCCCGTGAACAAGCCGGTGCCGACGGCCTGCAGCCGCATCAGGCCCTGGCACGCATCAGTGAGCTGGTACACGGCCATGTGGACCGCCAATACGCGATCCTCAACGACATACTGTTGCCGGAACTGGAAAAACATCAGGTCCGCTTCATCCGTCGACGCCACTGGACCACCAAGATCAAGACCTGGGTGCGCCGCTACTTCCGCGACGAGATTTCACCGATCATCACCCCGATCGGCCTCGACCCGACGCACCCGTTCCCCTTGCTGGTGAACAAAAGCCTCAACTTTATCGTCGAGCTGGAAGGCATCGACGCCTTCGGTCGCGATTCGGGCCTGGCGATCATCCCGGCGCCGCGTCTGTTGCCACGGATCATTAAGGTACCGGAAGAAGTCGGGGGCGCTGGCGATAACTATGTATTCCTCTCGTCGATGATCCACGCACACGCCGATGACCTGTTCCAGGGCATGAAGGTCAAGGGCTGCTACCAGTTCCGCCTGACCCGTAACGCCGACCTGGCGCTGGACTCCGAAGACGTCGAAGACTTGGCCCGCGCCTTGCGCGGCGAGCTGTTCTCGCGCCGTTACGGCGACGCGGTGCGCCTGGAAGTGGCCGACACCTGCCCTAAACACCTGTCGGACTACCTGCTCAAGCAGTTCAACCTGGCCGAGTCCGAGCTGTACCAGGTCAATGGCCCGGTAAACCTGACACGTCTGTTCAGCATCACCGGCCTGGACAGCCACCCGGAGCTGCAATACACGCCGTTCACGCCGCAGATCCCGAAATTGCTGCAAAACAGCGAGAACATTTTCAGCGTGGTGAGCAAGCAGGACATTCTGCTGCTGCACCCATTCGAGTCGTTCACGCCAGTGGTCGACCTGCTGCGCCAGGCCGCCAAAGACCCGCATGTGTTGGCCGTGCGCCAGACCTTGTATCGCTCCGGCGCCAACTCGGAAATCGTCGATGCGCTGGTCGACGCCGCGCGTAACGGCAAGGAAGTCACTGCGGTGATCGAGCTGCGTGCGCGGTTTGACGAAGAGTCGAACCTGCAACTGGCCAGCCGCCTGCAAGCGGCCGGCGCGGTGGTGATCTACGGCGTGGTCGGCTTCAAGACACACGCCAAGATGATGCTGATCCTGCGCCGCGAAGCCGGTGAAATCGTGCGTTACGCCCACTTGGGCACCGGTAACTATCACGCCGGCAACGCCAAGCTCTACACCGACTACAGCTTGCTCACCTCTGACGACGCCTTGTGTGAAGACGTCGGCAAGTTGTTCAGCCAGTTGATCGGCATGGGCAAGACCTTGCGCATGAAGAAGCTGCTGCACGCGCCGTTCACGCTCAAGAAGGGCATGCTCGACATGATTGCCCGCGAAACCCAGTTCGCCCTCGACGGCAAGCCGGCGCATATCATTGCCAAATTCAACTCCCTGACCGATCCGAAGATCATCCGCGCGTTGTACAAGGCCAGCCAGTCCGGGGTGCGCATCGACCTGGTGGTGCGTGGCATGTGCTGCCTGCGGCCGGGCATTGTGGGCGTGTCGCATAACATCCATGTACGCTCGATCATCGGCCGCTTCCTGGAGCACACGCGGGTGTTCTACTTCCTCAACGGCGGCGAAGAGCAGATGTTCCTCTCCAGTGCCGACTGGATGGAGCGCAACCTCGATAAGCGTGTGGAGACCTGCTTCCCGGTGGAAGGCAAGAAGCTGATCATGCGGGTCAAGAAGGAGCTGGAAAGCTACCTCACCGACAACACCCACAGCTGGAGCCTGCAATCGGACGGGCGCTACGTGCGCAATACACCGACCGGCAACCAGAACCCGCGCAGCGCGCAGGCGACGTTGCTGGAGAAGCTGGGTAGCCCGATTCTTGCGGTGAATTAAAACCCGGCACAAACCTAATGTGGGAGCGGGCTTGCCCGCGATAGCGGTAGGTCAGTCAAAGATGCGTTGACTGACACTCCGTCATCGCGGGCAAGCCCGCTCCCACATTTATTTTGTGGCGTTATATAGAGCGTATCAGCGCAGGTTCAGCGCGAACCCCACCCGCGTCAACCACTCCGCTTCCTGGGCAAAATCCGCCTGGGTCAGCTGGTTTTCATCCAGCCAGCCTTTGGGGAACACCACGTCCAGGCTGTCGCCATGGGCGCGCAAGGTGACTTGCGGCATTTCCTGGGTGCCACGGATGTGGTGGAACAGGATCGCAAAGCGCAGCAGCACGCACAGGCGGATCAGCTTGATGCCTTCGTCGCCGAATTCGGCAAACTTGTCCTTGGGAATGTTGCGGCGATGGCCACGGACCAGCAGGGCCAGCATCTGTTGGTCTTCGCGGGAGAAACCGGCGAGGTCCGAGTGCTCGATCAGGTAGGCGCCGTGCTTGTGGTAATGGTAGTGGGCGATGTCCAGGCCCACTTCATGCACCTTGGCGGCCCAGCCCAGCAGTTCGCGCCAGACGCCGTCTTCCAGGTCCCAGTCCTCGGCCACTTGGTCAAAGGCGTGCAGGGCTTTGCGCTCCACGCGGGCCGCTTGTTGCAGATCGACGTGATAACGCTCCATCAACGAGGTGAGGGTGCGCTCACGCACGTCTTCGTGGTGATGGCGGCCCAGCAGGTCATACAGCACGCCTTCGCGCAGGGCGCCATCACAGTGGTCCATGCGTTGCAGCTCGAGGGCGTCGAAGATCGCTTCAAGAATCGCCAGGCCAGCCGGGAAGATGGCGCGACGGTCGGGCTTGATGCCGTCGAAGTCGATTTTCTCGGCATCGCCCAGCTTGAACAGTTTGCGCTTGAGCCACGCCAGGCCTTCGGCGTTGACCTCGCCGGTGCCATGGCCGCCGGCTTTGAGGGCCAGGCCGATGGCGCGGATGGTGCCGGAGGAGCCGATGGCCTCATCCCAGGTCAGGCGGTGCAGCGCGTGCTCAATGCTCATGATCTCCAGCCGCGCCGCCGTGTAGGCCTGGGCATAGCGGGCCGGGGTGATCTTGCCGTCCTTGAAGTAGCGCTGGGTAAAGCTCACGCAGCCCATTTGCAGGCTCTCGCGCAGCAAGGGCTCGAATCTTTGGCCGATGATGAACTCGGTACTGCCGCCGCCGATATCCGCCACCAGGCGCTTGCCGGGCGTGTCGGCCAGGGTGTGGGACACGCCCAGGTAGATCAGGCGCGCTTCCTCGCGGCCGGAGATCACTTCTACCGGGTGCCCGAGGATTTCTTCGGCACGGCGGATGAATTCGACACGGTTACGCGCCTCACGCAGTGCGTTGGTGCCGACAATTCGCACGGCGCCCAAAGGCATACCGTTAATCAGTTGGGCAAAACGCTTGAGGCAGTCGAGGCCGCGTTGCATGGATTCTTCATTGAGCTGGCGCTGGTCGTCGATGCCGGCAGCCAGTTGAACTTTCTCGCCGAGCCGCTCAAGGATGCGGATTTCGCCGTTCTGGGCCTTGGCCACGACCATGTGAAAGCTGTTGGAGCCCAGGTCGATGGCGGCGATCAGGGACAGATTCTTGGCTTGGGATTGCGGCATGGTTTGGGGGTCTCGGTCGATAACCCGACCATCGTGCCACGATCGACCGCTGCCGCCAACGCGTTGTGCTTCGGGAATCTTCCTGTCGGTGCAGGAGACAATGCCTGTTGGAGATGTAGGGCGATTCTCCTTTGCTCTGAAGAATAAACTTTAGACTAAGTAAGAGATGTTAAATTTATGCTTATAAAAATCCTCTCGGGACTTTTCTTACAGGGCTTCGTATTTGTTCTGTTCGATTTCATAGTTATGACTACTGATGCAGTAGTAAACGGTGGTGATGTTTTTATTACATTCTGACAACACTTGGCGTGCTCTCCTATTCTTTTTCAGGTCACTAACAAGCGAGACTGCCCGCCGGCAATGATGCCGTGGCGTTATTTGTTTATGGTCTTTCATGTCAGGGAATGTCGTATTTTAGAAACGGAGCTTTCAGCCTTTAATAAGTAACGCCTGTTAATTTCTAATGACGGGTAAAATATGAAAAAAGTATTTGGTTTGGCCGTGGGTATCGCGTGCCTGGTCGCCAGTGTGGGTGCCTATGCCACACCTACGCCGACCGGTAACCTGATCGTCAAGGGCACCATCATTCCGGCGGCTTGCAGTATGAGCGTGAGCGCCGGCGGGGTTATCGACTATGGCACGATTCGCGCTAGTGAATTGTCCCAGACGAATTTCAACCCACGTGAGGAGCGTTCCACTTCCCTGGTCGTCAACTGCGGTACTACACCTGCCAGGTTTTTCTTGTCTGTCACTGACTTGCGGTCCTCCAGCAAAGTTGCCGGCATATTGGGCGCTGGCTACACCGAGGCCCAAAACTATGGTCTCGGTACGTCGGGTGGCAAGCGCATCGGCGGCTATTCGGTCACCCTTAGAAACCTCACGTCCAGCGGTTCGGCGCTTCACCCGATTGTACGGGCGAACAAGGACGCAGCCTGGCAAGCCAGCGACGGCAAGGTTACCCAGACACCTAGCCAGCATTCCTGGCGCAACGGCACTGTCAATGCGCCAGCTTCGATCTCTCAGCTAAGCGGCGTCATTGCCGTCAAAGCTGTGATCAATCGCGCAAATGATCTGAACCTTGCCGGTAATGTGGCGTTGGATGGCCACGCGACGTTGGTTCTGGATTACATCTAAACGTTTGAACAACAGTCGATAGCAAGGCAGAGGCAGTCAGGGGGCCTCCTATTTGTTATCGGCTGTTTTCATGTGGCTGTGTAATTACAAGTGATTATTTGTTTGTAAGTGTCCCAAGGAGAACCCGGTGAACGGTCTTTCAAGAATGATTTTTTTCATATCGTGTTGTATGGCGTTGCTGATGTGTGGCGTAGCCCGTGCCGACGGTATGTTGCCTGAAACAACGGTTGTCATTCTTTATGAAGAAAATGGCGAAGCCACGATTAACATTAAGAATACCGACCCGACCCCCGCATTACTGCACTCCGTCATTGAAAATGTGCCCGAGGATCTTGAAACCCTGTTGATTGTCACGCCGCCCATTGCTCGCGTGGAGCCAGGGGAAACGCAACTGGTCCGGTTTATCAGCACCTTGAAGACGCCGCTCAAGACTCAGCGCTTGAAGCGCGTGTCCTTCGAGGGGATTCCCCAGGCGCGTGAGCCCGGTGGTGCGACCATTGGTATCACCCTGCGTCAGAACTTGCCGCTGATCCTGCACCCGGCCGGTTTGCCCCGGCACCAGGCACCTTGGGAACTGCTCAAGTGGAAGCGCCAGGGTGATCGCTTGAGCGTGCATAACGACAGTGCTTATGTGGTGCGCATGGGATTGGAGGTGCAGCTTAATCCGCTGAAACAAACCGGCTTGCTGCCTCGCACTTATATCCTGCCCGGTGAGGAATTGACGCTCAAGACCGAAGGGCCGACGGGAGCGGTGTCCTCGGTGGTGCTGCAGCCGGCCACGACCTTTGGGTTTGCTGTCGATGACTACCAGGCAGATGTTCTGGTTCATGAGCGTTGAGCGTTCGATGGTTGGCCTGACGTTTCGTCGCCCTGGGCTTTTCATGGGGCTGGCAGCTTTGTGGGGTGCCCCCGGTTTTGCTTTGGCCGTCGAGTTGGGAGAGGGCTTTGATCTGGCTGTCCTGGCCAGTTATGGCATCGACCCCAAGGTTTCCGACTACTTTCGCAGTGCGGCGCGGTTTCGTGAGGGCATGCAAGTAGTGGGGCTGCGGGTCAACGGGAATTCCCTGGGATTGGTCGAGGCTCGTTTCGATTATCAGGGACAGCTGTGTTTTACCCCGGGTTTGCTGGAGAAAGCGGGCCTTAAAGTGCCCTCGGCGATCCTGCAATCGGGCATCTCGGCCGATCAGGCCTGTCACGATTTCATTGGTGAGTTCCCTGCGACCATCGTCAGGTTGCAGCCGGGCAGCGAAGAGGTGGTGCTGGTCGTGCCTACCCAGTCCCTGCGTGAGCCTGAATGGGAAGGGGGAAATTTTTCCGAGGGCGGTGCAGCGGCGTTGTTCAACTACGATGTGCTTGGGTTTCAGACCCAGTCGCGCAGTGGCCCCAGCCGGTTCGTTTCGGCTTATACCGAGGCGGGATTCAACCTGGGTAACTGGGTGGTCCGTAGCCGGCAGTTCTACATCGTTGATAACGGCAAAAGTAGCAGCGAGCATGTGCAAGCCTACGCCCAGCGTGATATCGCGGCGTTGCAATCGACTTTCCAGGTGGGCCAGATCTCTACCCGAAGCCCGGTATTCGGCGGGATTCAGCTTTCGGGGTTACAGCTGTTTCCTGATGGTGTCTCCCGCGCCGGCGCCAGTAATGGCGTGGTGGTGGAGGGGTTGGCCCACAGCCAGGCGCGTGTCGAGGTGCGCCAGTCCGGTGCGCTGATCCATACCACGCTGGTGCCGGAAGGGCCGTTCAGCCTGACAGGCTTGCCTTTGCTCAATGGCACCAGTGACCTCGAGGTCAGCGTTATCGGCACTCGGGGCGGCACACGCAGTTTCGTGGTGCCGGCGGCTTCCTTTGGTGCGGCTATTGCCGTAACCCCAGGCTTTGACTTCGCCCTTGGCAAGGTACGTGAACAACTGAGCGGGGGCCGCGAGGCGCCGACTGTCGTCATGGGCAGCGGCACCTGGGGGTTTGGCCGGCAGTCATCCCTGGGGTTCGGTTTATTGAGTACCGATGAGTACCAGTCGGCCGGCGGAACGATGAGCAGTGTGTTTTTCCAGCGGGTGACCGTCAGTGCCCGGCAAAACATCTCGCGCGATGGTGAGGCGGGTGTGAACGGCAGCCGCAGTGCAGTATCCCTGAGCAGCCCGTTGGTGGCGGGTGCTGAGATGAGCTTCAGTGCGACGACCCAAAGCCAAGGCTACCGCGATGTGCTCGAAGCAGGCCGGCGCTTGAAAAAAGACGATCTGCACACTCGTTTCCAGAATCAGTACACCGCGGGGATCAATTGGGCTGAGCCGACCCTGGGCGCCTTTTCGCTCAGCTACGCACGCAGTACGCAGTTTGATGGCCAGCTTGCCGAACATGTATTTGCCTCGTGGAACAAGGGTTTCAGGCAGGTGGATGTAGCGTTGATCGCCGACTCGCAGGTGGGCGCCTCGCGGCGGCGTAAGGTCGCAAGCCATGAACGTGGCATGCGTGATGAGATATCGCCAGAAGGGCTGTCCTTGCGCCTGCAGGTCACGGTGCCCTTGGGTGATGATCGCCGCCTGACGTCCTATGCCAGTCGCCGCAATGGCCGCGCCGATATGGGCACGGCGTTGTCCGAGCGGGTCAATGAATATGTGAACTACGAAGTGGGGGTTGAACGGGATCTGCAGGAGCGCCAGCAAGCGGTTCGCGCGAATGTGGACGTGATGCCGCGTTACACCCGTGTGGGCCTGGGCGTGAACCGCACGCCCACGAGCACCAGCTACAACGGGCAACTGCAGGGTGCCGTGGTGGCTCACGAGCGCGGCCTGACCTTTTCCCCCTACGCCGTGCAGGACACCTTTGGTGTGCTTTCGGTGGGCGAAGTGTCAGCGGCCAAGGTTTCGACCCCACAAGGCCCGGTATGGACTGACTACCGTGGGCATGCAGTGATTCCCGGCTTGCCGGCCTATACCACCAGCCACCTGGAAGTGCAGACCCAGTCCTTGCCCAAGCGGGTCGACCTCAAGAATGGCACCAAAATCCTCGCCGTTGGGCGCGGTTCATTCAATACCGTGGATTTCCAGGTGGTGAATGTTCGCCGGGTATTGCTTGAGGTGCGCGATGAGCAAGGCACATCTCTGCCCCAGGGCTCTGCAGTGTTCGGCCCGGATAACACCTACCTGACCAATGTGGTGGGTGAGGGCCTGATCTTTTTGAACAACATGGATGACGGGCAAATCCTCAGCGTTTCGCCGCCGGGTTCTACCCGCCCATGCCTGCTGCATCTGAACCTTGAGTCGCAACCCCTAGAGGACAAGCTCTATGAAACGGCTTCGGCGGTCTGTCGTGCCCAATAAAACCGTGCAAGCCCCCATCCGTCGACTGTGCCTGGGCGTTAGCTTGCTGTTGTTCATGCTCGCGATAGCGGCCCCGGATGCTTCGGCGAATGACTGCCGGCTTTCCCTCAGCCAGCCAAGGGTCGACTACGGCGTGCTTAGACGCACCGAACTGCTGGGCGATGGGATCAGAAGCCAGCCCATCATGTTGGGCAAGCGAACCCTGCAATTGAGCGTCGTGTGTGCCCAGCCCGGGGCTGTCGCCTTGCGCTTTACGGGTGTTCCGGCAGGGGCGCAAGGTTATCGATTCGGCCGCCAGGGCAGCTTCACCCTGGCCCTCAGGCATGCCCAGGTCGATGGTCGCGCCGTCGAACTCAACTCGGCGCAATCAACAGACATGTCTACTACGGGGCTTTTATTGCCCGGCCACGTATTGATTGCCAAAGCCAGTGGTCTGCCGCTGACCGGCACACGCTTTTCAGCGCTGGTGCAGATCGACACTTACCTGCCACCCGATGCCTTTTCAGTGCGCCACGAGACCGTCTTTGAAGGTCAGGGGCACTTTGAATGGTTGCCCGGCGGCTAATCGATCAACCCGGTTGCTCCACCGAGCCGATGAAATTGGCGAACTCCGGCGTCTTTGGGTTGGCGAACAAGGTCTTGGGGTCGCCCACTTCATGCACCTTGCCCTGGTGCATGAACACCAGCTTGTCCCCGACTTCCCGGGCAAAGCGCATTTCGTGGGTCACCATGATCAGGGTCATGCCGTCCTTGGCCAGTTGGCGCACCACGCTGAGCACTTCATTGACCAGCTCCGGGTCCAGTGCCGAGGTGATTTCATCGCACAGCAGTACCTTGGGCGACATGGCCAGCGCACGGGCAATGGCCACCCGTTGTTGCTGGCCGCCGGACAGGCGATCAGGGAAGGCGTCGAACTTTTCCCCCAGCCCGACCCGTTCCAGCATCTGCCGGGCAAGCTGGGCGGCTTTGGCCTTGGGCACTTTCTGCACCACTTGTGGCGCGAGCATGACGTTCTCGCCCACGGTCAGGTGTGGGAACAGGTTGAACTGCTGGAACACCATGCCGACTTTCTGCCGCAGGCTGCGCAGGTCGGCGCGGGCGGCGTCGAGGTATTCACCATCGACTTCAATCACGCCGTCGTTGATCGATTCCAGGCCATTGAGGGTACGCAGCAAGGTGGATTTGCCCGAGCCGCTGCGGCCGATGATCGCCACCACCTGACCTTCTTCAACGGTCAGGTCGATGCCTTTGAGTACATGGTGATCGCCGTAATACTTATGCAGGGCGGAAATTCTAAGCAGAGGCATGCAGTCTCCTTTCCAGGTAGCGCGCGCTGAGGGACAAGGGGTAGCAGAGCAGGAAGTAACCGAGCGCCACCAGGCCGTAGACCATAAAGGGCTCGAAGGTAGCGTTGGCGAGCATGCCGCCGGTTTTGGTCAGCTCGGTAAAGCCGATGATCGAGGTCACGGCCGTGCCTTTGACCACCTGCACCGAGAAGCCCACGGTGGGCGCCACGGCGATGCGCAGGGCTTGGGGCAGGATCACGTAGCGCAGTTGTTCAAGCGGGTTAAGCGCCAGGCTGGCCGAGGCTTCCCATTGCCCGTGGGCAATCGATTCGACGCAGCCGCGCCAGATCTCGGCCAGGTAGGCGCTGGTAAACAGGGTCAAGGCAATCGCCGCCGCCAGCCAGGGCGAGATATCCACACCCAGCAGCGCGATGCCGAAAAACACCAGGAACAGCTGCATCAACAGCGGCGTGCCCTGGAATAACTCGATGTAGGTGCGCGCGACATTGCGCGGGAAAGCTTTGCGGCTGATGCGCATCGTCATCACCAGCAAACCGATAACGCCGCCGCCGACAAACGCCACCAGCGACAGCAGCAAGGTCCATTGCAGGCCGGTGGCGAGGTTGCGCACGATGTCCCAGAAAGAGAAATCACTCATCGGCTGTTCCTCTTCACGAACCTGCGGCCTATCCAGTTGAGCAACTGGCGAATCATCAAGGCCATGCACAGGTACACCAGGGTGGTCAGTGCGTAGGTTTCAAACGCGCGGAAGTTGCGTGACTGGATAAAGTTGGCGGCAAAGCTCAGCTCTTCGGTGGCGATCTGCGAGCACACCGCCGAGCCGAGCATCACGATGATGATCTGGCTGCTCAGGGCCGGCCACACCTTGCCCAGTGCCGGCAGCAGCACCACATGGCGGAACGCCTCGAAACGCGTCATTGCCAGTGCCGCTGCGGCCTCCAGTTGGCCGCTGGGGACCGCCTGGATGCCCGCGCGGATGATCTCGGTGGAGTACGCCCCCAGGTTGATCACCATCGCCAATACGGCGGCTTGCCACTCGGTGATTTTCAGCCCCAGGGACGGCAGGCCGAAGAAGATGAAGAACAGCTGCACCAGGAACGGCGTGTTGCGGATCAACTCGACATACACCCCGAAGATCCAGGAAAACGGTTGGATCTTCCAGGCCCGCACCACGGCGCCGACGGTGCCCAAGGCTACGCCGAGGATCGCGCCGATAGCCGTCAGCTCAAGGGTGAACAGCGCGCCGCGCAACAGCAGGTCGGTATTGGCCAGCACTGGCACAAAGTCAAATTGATACGCCATGAATCAGCTCCGCCTCACAGATCGGCAGGCAGCGGCTCTTTAAGCCACTGCATTGCGTTCTTTTCCAGGCTGCCATCGGCCTTGGCCGCGACCAGGATCTGGTTGACCTTCTCCAGCAGGGCCGGCTCGTTTTTGTTCACGCCCACGTACACTGGCGAATCCTTGAGTTTTACCTTCAGCTCCAGCCCGCGTTTATTGCTGCGTTCGCTGATGGCCACCATCACGACGTTGCCGCTGGCGATCAGGTCAACCTGGCCGGCCAGGTAGGCGGCGATGGTTGAGTTGTTGTCTTCGAAGCGCTTGATCGTGGCTTCCTTGGGCGCGACGGCGGTCAGCTCGATGTCTTCAATGGCGCCGCGGGTCACGCTGATGGTCTTGCCCTTGAGGTCGTCGGTGGTGTGGATGGCCGCATCAGGTGGGCCGAACACAGCGAGGTAGAACGGCGCGTAGGCCTTGGAGAAGTCGATGACCTTTTCACGCTCGGCGTTCTTGCCCAGGCTGGAAATCACCAGGTCGACCTTGCCGGTGGTGAGGAACGGGATACGGTTGGTGCTGTTGACCGGGGTCAGCTCCAGCTTGACCTTGAGCTGGTCGGCCAGCAGCTTGGCGGTGTCGATGTCCAGGCCACGGGGTTTCATATCCGGGCCAACCGAGCCGAACGGCGGGAAGTCCTGGGGCACGGCAACCTTGAGGGTGCCACGGGCGACGATATCGTCCAGACCGTTGGCATGGGCGGGTGCCTGGCTCAGCATCAGGCTGGCAAACAGGGCAGTAAGCAGGGCGCTGTAGCGCTTGGTCATGGCAACTCTCCGGGGAAGGGCGCGGGAATATTCTGTTTCGAGCCATTGCACGGCCCATGCCATCACGGCACCAATGGCCTGGAGCGCTGGGATTTGTTGAGTTCTGGTGGTCTTACTGGTCTGAACAGTGCGCAGGGTTTTCGCACCTTTTTCGAGCGCCGGCAAAACCCCGCGAGCCCCTTTGGGGCGTGGCTTGCCGCCGGCTTCGAATAGCTTTACAACTAGCCGGTCCGTTAACTGCAACCTTGAGTTTTTTATGAATTCCATCGCCCAAGCCGTACCGGAAGCGGCCCTGCAGGCCATCCGCAAACTGATCAAGGAACAGGGCTTTGCAGCGGGTGACGCATTGCCGTCCCAGCGCGACCTGGCGGTGCAGTTGGGCGTGAGCCGGGCATCGTTGCGCGAGGCGTTGTCGTCGCTAAGTGCCTTGGGCGTGGTGAGCGTGCAGCCGGGTAAAGGTGTGTTTGTGCAAGAGGTACAAGAGGCGCCGGGGTTTGCCTGGCCCTTCGCCGCGCAGGCCACGCCTTTGGACATCTTCCAGTTGCGCTACGCCCTGGAAGGGTTCGCCGCTGGGTTGGCGGCGGTGACGTTGAGCCTCGATGAGCTGGACGGCCTGCAGGACAATGTGGAGGCGATGCGCAAAGTGCTCAAGGCCGGCGACTTCGAAGCCGCTGCCCGGCTGGACTTCGAGTTCCATCAACGGATCCTGCTGGCCAGCGGTAACCAGGCGATGGTGAGTATCCTGAGTGCCAGTGCCGAGGTGTTCCTGGAGAGCCAGAAGCTACCGTTCATCCGACCGGAACGGGCCATGGAGACCTGGCAAGAGCACCGCAGGATCCTGCGTGCCCTGGCCCGGCGCGCCAGTGCGGCGGCGCAGAAAACCATGCAGGAACACGTGCGCAATGCCGCGTTGCGCACCGGCATCGCCTTCGTGACCCCCGTGACGCCGTGAGTGGGCTATACCCAAACTCATGCAGCGCCATAGCAAGACTCAATCAGAGGCGGCTTCCTGAACGGGGGAAGGGCGGCTATGATGGGCCACGTTTTTTTTGCTTACAATCCGGAGACATCCATGAGCAACGATCTTATCAAGCACGTCACCGACGCGACCTTTGAGGCCGAAGTACTCAAGGCTCAAGGCCCGGTACTGGTTGACTACTGGGCTGAATGGTGTGGCCCTTGCAAAATGATCGCCCCTGTTCTGGACGACATTGCGACCACTTACGAAGGCAAGCTGACCATTGCCAAGCTGAACATCGACGATAACCAGGAAACCCCGGCCAAGCACGGCGTACGTGGTATCCCGACCCTGATGCTGTTCAAGAACGGCAACGTCGAAGCCACTAAAGTGGGCGCGCTGTCGAAGTCCCAGCTGCAAGCTTTCCTCGACGCGAACATCTAAGCGTCGTCAAAAAAGCCCCGCAAAATAGCGGGGCTTTTTCGTGAAACAGGGCTAGACGCTCCGAAATTCAGGTGGTACATTCGGCCCCGCACTGGTTTCTCCACTGCCCCCTGCAAGCCGTCGCCGACGCATTCCTTTTCGATTAGTACGCGATCCTGTCGCCTTCTCTGCGGCGCGGCCTCATTAAGCCAAAAGCTTAATTTCCCCCCTCCATAAATGATTACGTCATTCCTATATGAATCTGACTGAACTCAAGCAAAAGCCGATTACCGACCTGCTCCAATTGGCCGAAGAAATGGGCATAGAAAATATGGCCCGTTCGCGCAAGCAGGACGTGATTTTCTCCCTGCTCAAAAAGCACGCGAAAAGCGGCGAGGAAATCTCCGGTGATGGCGTGCTGGAGATTCTCCAGGACGGCTTCGGCTTCCTCCGCTCTGCAGACGCTTCCTATCTTGCCGGCCCAGACGACATCTACGTCTCGCCGAGCCAGATCCGTCGCTTCAACTTGCGCACCGGTGACACCATCGTCGGCAAGATCCGTCCTCCGAAGGAAGGCGAGCGTTATTTCGCGCTGCTCAAGGTCGACACGATCAACTTCGATCGTCCCGAGAACGCGAAGAACAAGATTCTCTTCGAGAACCTGACGCCGCTGTTCCCGACTGTGCGCATGAAGATGGAAGCCGGTAACGGCTCCACCGAAGACTTGACCGGTCGTGTCATCGACCTGTGCGCCCCGATCGGCAAAGGCCAGCGCGGCCTGATCGTTGCACCGCCGAAAGCCGGTAAGACCATCATGCTGCAGAACATTGCAGCGAACATCGCGCGTAACAACCCGGAAGTTCACCTGATCGTATTGCTGATCGATGAGCGCCCGGAAGAAGTGACCGAAATGCAGCGCACCGTGCGCGGCGAAGTGGTTGCCTCGACGTTCGATGAGCCGCCAACCCGCCACGTGCAGGTTGCCGAAATGGTGATCGAGAAGGCCAAGCGCCTGGTCGAACACAAGAAGGACGTGGTGATCCTGCTCGACTCCATCACCCGTCTGGCGCGTGCCTACAACACCGTGATCCCAAGCTCCGGCAAGGTACTCACCGGTGGTGTCGATGCCCACGCCCTGGAGAAACCAAAGCGTTTCTTTGGCGCCGCGCGGAACATCGAAGAAGGCGGCTCACTGACCATTATCGCCACCGCGCTGGTTGAAACCGGCTCGAAGATGGACGAAGTGATCTACGAAGAGTTCAAGGGTACCGGCAACATGGAACTGCCCCTGGACCGTCGCATCGCTGAAAAGCGTGTGTTCCCAGCGATCAACATCAACCGCTCCGGCACCCGCCGTGAAGAGTTGCTGACCGCCGACGACGAACTGCAGCGCATGTGGATCCTGCGCAAGCTGCTGCACCCGATGGACGAAGTAGCCGCCATCGAGTTCCTGATCGACAAGCTGAAAACCACCAAGACCAACGACGAGTTCTTCCTGTCGATGAAGCGTAAGTAATACGACGTTTCAGGTCCAAAAAATGGCGCCCCTCGGGGCGCCATTTTTTTTGCATCGGAAAAGAGAGATTTGTGCGGTAATAGTGTCAGTTAAGAAACAAAAAGGCTGAGCGTGGCTACGCTCATCTCCATTCGAATCAGGCTGATCTACGATTTATGACCGCTCTTGCTTACCGAAGAGACATTGATGGCCTGCGCGCCATTGCTGTCCTCGCTGTCGTGCTGTTCCATTTTGGTGTTCCTGGTATTACTGGCGGTTTTGTCGGCGTTGATGTGTTCTTCGTGATTTCAGGCTTCCTGATTACCTCGATCATCTGGCGCGAACGTGAAGCCGGGCGTTTCAGCTTTGTCGATTTCTGGGCGCGACGAGCTCGACGTATCCTGCCTGCGTTGCTTGTGATGATGTTCACCTCGTTGGTGGCCGGTTGGTTCCTGATGGCGCCCAAAGATTACTCAGAGCTTGGGCGCTCGATACACAACCAGGTTATTTTCATCTCCAATCTGTTCTTCATGCGCCAGGACGGCTATTTCGACACGGCCTCCGACATGAAGCCGATGTTGCACACCTGGTCGCTGTCGGTTGAAGAGCAGTTCTACATTGCCTTTCCACTCTTGCTGGCGCTGTTGTCGAGCCGGCTGAAGCAATGGCGCGGCGCCTTGTTTGTGTTGCTGCTGGTGTCGTTTGCGGCGAGCGTGTGGGCCGTGGCCCATGAGCCGGACAAAGCCTTCTTCCTGCTGCCCATGCGTGCCTGGGAATTGTTGGCCGGGTCCATGCTGGCGGTGATGCCAATGCGGGCTCAGCGGGTAAGTCCCGCGCTTGCGCAAGCCATCAGTCTGTTCAGCCTGGGCCTGATTCTGGTGGCGGTATTGGGTTACGACGCCAGCACCGCGTTCCCCGGCGCTGCGGCTTTGTTGCCGGTATTGGGTGTGGTGGGCTTGATTTGGGCTAACGGCCAACACACTACCTGGGTAGGGCGCTTGCTGGGCAGTCGCGTGCTGGTCGGCATCGGGCTGATTTCCTATTCGTGGTACCTGTGGCACTGGCCGGTGCTGGTGTTTGGCAAGTACGCGAGTATTTTTGGGCTTTCGTCCTGGGCGCTGGCGGGTCTGTTCGCCTTGAGCCTGGTACTGGGCTACGCGTCCTGGCGGTTCGTCGAGGGACCGTTTCGCGAGCGGCGCCTGCTGGCGGGTCGTCGGTCGATCCTGATTGCAGGCGTTGTCGGCCTCGCTGGCCTGGGCCTGATCGGCAAAGGCCTGGTGTGGTCGGATGGGTTTGCATCACGGCTGTCGCCCCAGGCGTTGCAGTTCGCCCAGGCGCATACCTGGAGCCCTACGCTCATGAGCTGCCTGTCGGATGACAAGAAAGACCCGAACCGCAAACTCTGCCATTTTGGCCCGCAGGCGAGTGCTGCCCGCGCATTGGTCTGGGGCGACAGCCATGCCTCGGCACTCATTCCAGCGTTGAATGACGGCTCACGCAAGTACGACTTCGGCATCACCCAGGCCGGTTACGCCGGTTGCCTGCCGTTCAACCGCAAAGAAAACACCCCAGGCTGCCGGGCGTTCAACGAACGTGTCACCCAGTTGTTGAGCAAGGAGCCGTTCAGTGATGTGGTGCTGGTAGCCCGCTGGAGCCTGTACGTTTATGGCCAACGCTCCGGCGACACCGGCGCTTCCCTTCATGACCCGCAAACGGGCAAGTACGACCGCGCCGTCGCTGAACAACTGTTTGCCGAGGGTGTGACTGCGCTGGTGCAGCAACTGCGCGCCAGCGGGCACCGGGTGTGGCTGGTCAAGGAGGTGCCGCTGCAGGCATTCAACGTGCCTTACCGGCTCAGCCGCCTGGCGATGCTGGGGCGCCCGACCGACCGCGAAGGCTTGCCCCTGGCCGAACACATCGAGCGCCAGGCCTATATCAGCAGCGTTTTTGAGCGCATCGCCGCGGCGGACCCCGGTGTGCAGCTCATGGATCCCGCACCCAAGCTGTGCGAGACCAACGGTTGGTGCCGGGTCGAACGCGACGGCCAGTCGCTGTATACCGATGACAACCATCTCTCGGCCGTAGGCACGCGCTATGTGGAAGGGTTCCTCGAGCCCTTCTTCCACGCCATGCGTAATGCGTCCGTTGAGTCGAGTGTGAGTCGCAATGACGTGCAATAAGCTGCCAGCGCTCTTAAGAGCAGGTAGGATGTACGCCTATTTTACGGGTGGCATGGTTAATGAAATTCAAGGATCTTCGGGATTTCGTGCAGCAACTTGAGCAGCGCGGAGAGTTGAAACGTATCCAGGTGCCGATTTCCCCGGTGCTGGAAATGACTGAGATTTGCGACCGCACCTTGCGCAACAAGGGCCCGGCGCTGCTGTTCGAAAACCCGACCGGTTTTGATATCCCGGTGCTCGGCAACCTGTTCGGCACGCCCGACCGCGTTGCGTTCGGTATGGGCGCCGAGTCGGTCAGCGAGCTGCGCGAGATCGGCAAGCTGCTGGCGTTCCTCAAGGAGCCCGAGCCGCCCAAGGGCTTGAAGGACGCCTGGTCGAAGTTGCCGATCTTTCGCAAGATCATTGCCATGGCGCCCAAAGTGGTCAAGGACGCGGTGTGCCAGGAAGTGGTCATCGAAGGCGATGACGTCGACCTGGGCATGTTGCCGGTGCAGACCTGCTGGCCGGGCGACGTCGGCCCTCTGATCACCTGGGGCCTGACCGTCACCAAAGGCCCGAACAAGGATCGCCAGAACCTGGGGATCTACCGTCAGCAAGTGATCGGCCGCAACAAGGTGATCATGCGCTGGCTGAGCCACCGTGGCGGCGCGCTGGACTTCCGTGAGTGGTGCGAAAAGCACCCTGGCAAGCCGTTCCCGGTGTCCGTGGCCCTGGGCGCCGACCCGGCGACCATCCTCGGCGCCGTGACACCGGTGCCCGACAGCCTGTCCGAATATGCCTTCGCCGGCCTGCTGCGCGGCAACCGCACCGAGCTGGTGAAGTGCCGTGGCAACGACCTGCAAGTGCCGGCCACCGCTGAAATCATCCTCGAAGGCGTGATTCATCCGGGCGAAATGGCCGATGAAGGCCCTTACGGCGATCACACCGGCTACTACAACGAAGTCGACAGCTTCCCGGTGTTCACCGTCGAGCGCATCACCCACCGGATCAAACCGATTTACCACAGCACCTACACCGGCCGGCCGCCGGATGAGCCGGCCATTCTCGGTGTGGCGCTCAACGAAGTGTTCGTGCCGATCCTGCAAAAGCAGTTCCCGGAAATCACCGACTTCTACCTGCCGCCCGAGGGCTGCTCGTACCGCATGGCCATCGTGACCATGAAGAAGTCGTACCCAGGCCACGCCAAGCGGGTAATGCTCGGTGTGTGGTCGTTTTTGCGACAGTTCATGTACACCAAGTTCGTTATCGTCACCGACGACGACATCAATGCCCGGGACTGGAACGACGTGATCTGGGCCATCACCACGCGCATGGACCCCAAGCGCGATACGGTGATGATCGACAACACGCCTATCGACTACCTGGACTTTGCTTCGCCGGTATCCGGCCTGGGCTCGAAGATGGGCCTGGATGCCACCCACAAATGGCCGGGTGAGACCACCCGCGAGTGGGGCCGGGTGATCGTCAAGGATGAAGCCGTCACCGCACGTGTTGATGCGATCTGGAAAGAATTGGGAATAGATTGATGCGTGTAACCCTGCAACCTTCCGGCGCCGTACTGGAGCTGGTCCCTGGCGAGCGAATCCTCGAAGGCGCGCGCCGCCTGGGCTACGAGTGCCCACAGGCGTGTCGCAATGGCGTGTGCCATGTGTGTGCCGCGCTGCTGGTGGAAGGCCGGGTGCAGCAAGCCGGTGAGGTGCGTGACCATGGTGAGTTCTACACTTGCATCGCCGAACCGCTGGAAGATTGCATTGTGTTGTGGGATGGCGTGCTGGCGCCGGGAGAGTTGCCGTTGCGCAAGTTGTCGTGCCAATTAAGTGAATGCGTGGAGGTCGGTGGCGATGTATGGCGCGTGCGCCTGCGCGCGCCCGCCGGCAAGGCGGTGCGTTACCACGCCGGGCAATACCTGATGATCGAGCGCGATAACGGCGATAAATCGGCGTTTTCCCTGGCCTCGGCGCCCCATGCCGGGCGCGAACTGGAACTGCATGTGCTGGTGCGTGAGGACAGTGCGCGCACTCTGATCGAGCAGTTGCAACGTAATCAGATGGCGCGTGTTGAACTGCCGTTTGGTGATACGCACTTGGCTGAACTGCCGGACGGGCCGCTGGTGCTGATCGCCGCCGGCACCGGCATGGCGCAGATGCATAGCCTGATCGAGCATTGCCGCGCTTCAGGCTTCAAGCACCCGGTGCATCTGTACTGGGGCGTGCGCCGCCCGGAAGACTTCTACGAAATCGAACACTGGGACCAATGGCAGCAACTGCCAAACCTGTTCCTGCACAAAGTGGTCAGCGACCTGTGCGGTTGGGAAGGGCGCTGCGGGCTGCTGCATGAGGCCGTGTGTGAAGACATCAGCGACCTCAAGGCCGTGCATGTCTACGCCAGTGGTTCGCCGGCGATGATCTATGGCACTTTGGATGCTCTGGTGGACGCCGGGATGGATGCGCACCAGATGCGCGCCGATGTGTTTGCTTATGCGCCACGCCCTTGAAGCCTTGAGCTGAACCAGTGTGGGAGCAGGCAAGCCAGCTCCCACATGGCTATGCGGTGTTCTTAGAAACGCACGCCTGCCGTCAGCAACGCCGCGTTGAAGCCCAGCAACACTAACTCGCTGGCCACCGGGCCAACGTGAACGCCCACTGATGGAATGATCGCCGGTGCTACGCCATAACGGTTGAGCGGGATTTTGTCGCGGTACTTACCGCGATAGCCCTGTAGCGCGCCTGCGGTCACCTTCATATAAAACGGTGAGTCGCCCATATCGTAGCGCTTGCCGGCGTAGACGTAATACGAGCGCTGGCTGAACGAATTGCGAAACGTCGCCCCGCCATACACCAACCCAGACGCTTCATTGCGCTCCAGGTTGAGCAAATCCTGATTGTTATTGTGCTTTGGGTCCGGCGAAAAATGCCGGGTATAGACGCTCGTCTGGGCGTACCAGAAGCCCTTGTCGTCTTTGGCGGCGGCCTCGGAGGCCAGGGCAGTTGCGGCTTGGGCCATAAGCAGCACGCCGGAAAAAAGGTGTTTCATGGTCCGACCTCGATAGTCGTTTTGAAGGGGCGGCTAATAAGGGTCGCTAAACGTCGACAGTTTGGCGGCAAACGTCCTACTGGGCCTGAACCTGCGCTGAAGGTTTGCTCGCCTATTCTTATGCAATTACGGTATTACTGATGTAGGAAAAATCTCATTAAGCTATAAGCAACGGACTACCGACTATTTGCCAATAACCAATAACTGACCGCCACCGCCCGCCAGCCGGATCGATCGTTCGAACTCAGAGCAGTGAAGTTCTGAGTGTTGATTCTTAGGGGTGCGGTATGGGGAGCTACAAGCAACACGCGCTGTACACGGCGATTTTGTCGGCCAATTTGCTGACCGCTGTGGGCTTCAATCCAGTGCTGGCGGCAGACACGGCCGCCGCCGATGCACCAAAACTCGACACCGTGATCGTCACGGGTACTCGCGCCCAAGAGCGCACCGCCAGTGCTTCGTTGTCGCCCATCGATGTCATATCCGGTGACACATTACGCAGCACCGGCTCCGACGAGCTGGGCGCAGTATTGGCGCGCCTGATTCCCTCCATCAATTTTCCGCGCCCAAGCCTGGTGGACGGTGCCGAACTGGTACGCCCGGCGCAGTTGCGCGGTTTATCGCCGGATCAAGTGCTGGTGCTGGTCAACGGCAAGCGCCGCCACACCAGTGCCTTCGTCAACCTGGGCGGGGCCGTGGGGCGCGGTTCGGCGCCAGCGGATTTGAATGCGATCCCGCTGTCGGCGGTCGACCATATCGAAGTGCTGCGCGATGGCGCGTCGGCGCGCTATGGCTCGGATGCGATTGCCGGGGTGATTAACGTAATCCTCAAGCACGACGACCATGGCGGTTCGATTTCGACCAAGTTTGGCGAGTACAAGAAGGGCGACGGCATCCAGCGCAACGTCAGCGGCAACACCGGGTTTGCCTTGGGCGATAACGGCTTTATCAACGTCTCGGGCGAAGGCGCCGACAATGACTACACCAACCGCGCCGGCGACGATTTCCGCCCAGGTAGCGTAGGTTCCACCACCTATGGCCAGCGCGTGTTCCGTCAGGGCGAGCCGGCCACCAATGAAGGCAAATTCCAGTTCAACTCCGAGTATTCCTTCAACGACGCGGCCGAGTTCTACACCTTCGGCGGCTACAGCAAGCGTCGTGGCGAAACGGCGGCGTTCTATCGGGCCAGCAACGCGTCCAACAACATCCCGGCGCTGAACCCCAATGGCTATCTGCCGCTGATCAAGGGCAACCTGGAAGACACGTCCCTGGTGGTCGGTCTGCGTGGCTTGCTGGCCTACGATTGGCATTACGACCTGTCGGCCAACTACGGCAAGAACCAGTACGAACTGGGTACCGAAACCATCAACACCTCACTCGGCCTGGCCACGCCGCGCAAATTTAACAACGGCACCTTGAGCAACGACCAGCGCCAGGTCAGCCTGGACCTGTCCCGTGAGTTCGACGTGGGCTTTTTGCCATATCCGGTGTCGGTGGCTTTTGGCGGCGAATACCTGCGCCAGGGTTATCAAATTGAAGCGGGCGAACCGGCGTCCTACTACCAGACCGGCAGCTCGGGCCTGGGTGGCTTCCGCGACGCCGACGCCGGCAGCACCTCGCGGCACAACTGGGCCCAGTACCTGGACCTGGAAACCAACTTCACCGAAAAACTCAGCGCCTCGGCCGCCGTGCGTCATGAGGACTACAGCGACTTCGGCTCCAACGTCAGCGGCTCGCTCTCGGCGCGTTATGACTTCACCCCGCAAGTGGCCTTGCGTGGCAGCATTTCCAATGGTTTCCGCGCGCCGTCCCTGGCCCAGCAGAACTTTGCCTATACCTCGTCACAGCTGATCGGCAACACCATCCAGGAAGCCGGCACCTTCCCGGCCAACAGCCAGGTTGCCCGCCTGTTGGGCGCCGAAGACCTCAAAGCCGAGAAGTCGCGCAACTACAGCCTCGGCCTGGTGCTGGAGCCTGCCGATGACCTGACCGTGACACTCGACGTGTACCGCATCGACATCCGCGACCGCATCAGCCTGTCGTCCAACCTTAATCTCAACCCGGCCACCATTGCCTACCTGCAGGCTAATGGTGTCGGCAATATCAATTACACCAGCGCCCGTTACTTCACCAACGCCACCGACACCAGCACCGACGGCGTCGACCTGGTGGCCAACTATCGCTACCAATTCGATAACGGTATCCGCTGGAACAGCACCGTGGGCTACAACTACAACCACACCAAAGTGACCGACGTGAAGCCCAACCCGGCGATTCTGGACAGCCTGGGCGCCAACCTGGTGCGGGTAGACCGTCGTGAACGCATCGGTTTGCTTGGCGATACCACGCCGCAGCACAAGCTCAGCCTGGGCAATGACTTCACTTACGGCAATTGGGCGCTGCACAGCAACCTGGTGCGCTATGGTGAATTCACCAGTTACCAGGCCGACAAGGTCAACGACCAGACCTTCAAGGCCGCCTGGGTGCTGGACCTGTCGGCAGACTACAAGCTCAAGAACTGGACCTTCACCCTGGGCGGCGACAACATCACCGATAAATACCCGGAGAAGGTCAACGCCTACGCCAGCAGCGGCGGCAACCTCGCCTATAGCACTTTTTCGCCGTACGGTTACAGCGGCGCGTTTTATTACGGTAAAGTTGCTTACAACTGGTAACACGCAGGAGACCTAAGCGATCCGCCATGACCGTTATTGAAACCGATCTGTTGCAATTGGCTTACCCTCCGCGGCTCGATCTGGGGCCGCAACTGACTCACGAGCAATTAATGAGTTCGATGCAGGCCACCATGGCCAGGCATAAGGGCGGGCCGGTCTGGCTATTCGCTTATGGTTCGCTGATCTGGCGTCCCGAATGCTCGTCGACCCAGCGCATGCGCGCACGGGTTCACGGTTATCACCGGGGGTTGTACCTGTGGTCACACGAGCATCGAGGCACGCCGGAGTCGCCGGGATTGGTGTTCGGCCTGGATCGCGGCGGTTCCTGCAGCGGGTTTGCCTACCGTTTACCGGAAGACCAGCTTGAGGCCTCGCTTTATGCCTTGTGGCAGCGCGAGATGCCTTACCCTTCGTACCGGCCGCACTGGCTCAGCTGCCGCCTGGAAGATGGCAGTCAGGTGCAGGCGTTGGGATTTGTGTTGGAACGGCACCTGCCCAGCTATGCCGGCAACCTGCCCGATATCGTGCTTAACCACGTGTTGGAAAGCGCTTGCGGGCGCTACGGCACCACTCGCGATTATGTCGAGCAGACCGTGAACGCCCTGCGTAGCCACGCCATGCCAGATAAGAATCTGGAGGCGCGGCTCAAGCGTTGTGCCAAAGACTGCGGCGCAAATTAACGCGCCGAGCTGACGCTGTTGGTGTGCCACAGCGTTGGGATCAGGAAAGCAATCGCCAGCAGGCACGCGCCCACCAACAACACAAAACCACCGTCCCAGCCGAAATGGTCCACGGTGTAGCCCATGGCCGCACTCGCTGCCACCGAACCACCCAGGTAACCAAACAAGCCTGTGAAGCCAGCGGCCGTGCCCGCCGCTTTTTTCGGCGCCAGTTCCAGCGCCTGCAGGCCGATCAGCATCACCGGGCCGTAGATCAGGAAGCCGATGGAGAACAGCGCAATCATGTCGACCATTGGGTTGCCTGGCGGGTTGAGCCAGTAAACCAGGGTCGCCACGGTGACCAACGCCATGAACACGATGCCGGTCAGGCCACGGTTGCCACGGAAAATCTTGTCCGACATCCAGCCGCACAGCAGCGTGCCTGGAATGCCCGCCCACTCATAGAAGAAGTACGCCCACGAGGTTTTATCCACGTCGAAGTGCTTGGCTTCCTTGAGGTAAGTCGGTGCCCAGTCCAGCACGCCATAACGCAGCAAGTAGACGAACACGTTGGCGAAGGCGATGTACCACAGCATTCTGTTGCGCAGCACGTACTTGACGAAGATTTCCTTGGCGCTGAATTCGTCTTCGTGGCTGGCGTTGTAGCCTTCCGGGTAATCGTTCTTGTACTGCTCGATGGGCGGCAGGCCAACCGATTGCGGGGTGTCGCGCATGGTGATGAAGGCAAATGCCGCCACGGCCAATGCCACGGTCGCCGGCACATAGAACGCTGCGTGCCAGTCGTTGAACCAGGCCATGCCCAGCAGGAACAGCGGGCCGATCAGGCCGCCACCGACGTTATGCGCCACGTTCCACACCGACACCACGCCGCCGCGTTCCTTCTGCGACCACCAGTGCACCATGGTGCGCCCACTCGGCGGCCAGCCCATGCCCTGGGCCCAGCCGTTGATGAACAGCAAAATGAACATCATGGTCACGCTGGACGTCGCCCAAGGCGCGAAACCGAAAATGAACATTACGCCGGCCGATATCAGCAGGCCAAAAGGCAGGAAGTAGCGCGGGTTGGAGCGGTCGGACACCAGGCCCATCAGGAACTTGGACAAGCCATAGGCAATCGCGATGGCCGACATGGCCAGGCCCAGCTCGCCACGGGTGTAACCCTCGTCGATCAGGTACGGCATGGCCAGCGAGAAGTTTTTGCGCAGCAGGTAGTAACCCGCGTAACCGAAGAAAATACCGGCGAAGATCTGCCAGCGCAGCCGTCGATAGGTACTGTCTATTTTTTCTTCAGGCAGGGGCGCCTGGTGTGCGGCAGGACGAAAGAAAGCAAACATTCAAGAGCTCCAAATTTCTTGTTTTGACTGCGGATGCGAATGTTACAGTTTCGTTACCGAAAATAGCATCGCCTCTTATCTGCAAACACAGGAAATTGGAGTGATTGCATGTTCTCTTACGAACATGTCGCGAATAGATAAGTGTGGGTCGGTATCAGGTCTTAAGACCTGAAGAGATCAACTGTGGGAGCTGGCTTGCCTGCGATAGCGGTCTATCAGTAGCAGCTGTGTGAGCTGACCCACCGCTATCGCAGGCAAGCCAGCTCCCACATGGACCACATGAATCGCATTCAGCGGGTCTGGACCACGACTTTGCCCACAGCCCGGCGCTGCCCCAAGTCATTGATCGCCTGCGCCGCCTGCTCAAGCGGATACACCTGCGACACCAACGGCTTCAGCTTGCCCTCGCCATACCAGGTGAACAACTGCTGGAAGTTCGCCGCATTGTCCTGCGGCTGGCGCTGGGCGAACGAGCCCCAGAACACCCCGACCACAGACGCGCCCTTGAGCAGCGCCAGGTTCACCGGCAACTCGGGAATGCGCCCGCTGGCAAAACCCACCACCAGCAGGCGGCCGTTCCAGGCGATGCCGCGCACAGCCTGGTCAAACAGGTCGCCGCCGACGGGGTCGTAGATCACATCAACACCGTTGCCGTCGGTCAGGCGCTTGATCTCGTCTTTAAGGCTGGCTTCGCTGTAGTTGATCAGCTCATCCGCGCCGGCGGCCTTGGCCACGGCGAGTTTGTCGGCATTGCTGGCGGCGGCAATTACCCGGGCGCCCATGGCTTTGCCGATTTCTACGGCGGCCAGGCCCACGCCGCCGGAAGCGCCGAGCACCAGCAGGGTTTCGCCGGGTTGCAGGTTGGCGCGTTGTTTGAGCGCATGCATGGAGGTGCCGTAGGTCATGCTGAAGGCGGCGGCGGTGTTGAAATCCATGCTCGGCGGGATCGGCAGCACGTTATAGCCCGGCACCGCGACCTGCTCGGCAAAGCTGCCCCAGCCGGTCAGGGCCATGACCCGGTCGCCGATTTTGAGGTGGCTGACCTTTTCACCCACTTCACTGACCACGCCGGCCGCTTCGCCACCCGGTGAGAATGGGAAGGGCGGCTTGAACTGGTACTTGCCCTCGATGATCAAGGTGTCCGGGAAATTCACCCCGGCCGCGTGCACATCCAGCAGGATTTCGTTCTTCTTGATCGCGGGGCTGGCGATATCTTCCAGCACAAGGGTTTCGGCGGGGCCGAAGGCTTTGCACAGCACAGCTTTCATCGGACTATTCCTTTTGGCGTCGTGGCCGATAAGTGTAGGAGGGTACGCCCGTGGGTCAACGAGCATGCCCGGCCCTGATAAGTCGCCATAAGCTTGTACTCAGCCTTGCTAGCGTTATGCTACCCGGCAACCGAATTCGAGGAATGAACTGTGAAAGCGTGGATCCTGTTGATGCTCGCCCTGACCTTGCCGATGGCAGCCCAGGCCGAAGAAGCGAAAGAAGGCGAGGCGCCGAAGGTCAGCTACATCAGCCTGACCCCACCGTTCGTGGGCAACTACGGCCTGGATGGCACGGCGAAACTGCGGGTCTACAAGGCCGACATCGCCCTGCGTGTAACCGGGCCTGAAGCGGCTGCGGCCGTCAAAGCCAACGACCCGCTGATCCGTAACCAACTGGTGGCGCTGTTTACCCAGCAGACCAACGAAGCCATGAGCACGGTTGAAGGTAAAGAAAAGCTGCGCCAGGAAGCCCTGAAGCAGACCCAGCAAGTCATGAACGACGAGACCGGCAAGCCGGTGGTGGAAGACCTGCTCTTCAACAACCTGATCATCCAGTAAAGCGGGCGCTTCGCGCCTTTCGCGAGCAAACCCGCTCCCACATTCGACCGTGTTCCCCTGATTAAACGCGGTCAAAATGTGGGAGCGGGCTTGCTCGCGAAGAGGCCCTTACAGGCACCTCAAGAGGCCAAACTTTTCCTGAACCTGGCCAGCGCCACCGCAAAAAACACCAACCCAATCCCCACCAACGCCAGCAAATCCGGCCACACCACACCCACGCCCGCATCGCGAAACAAAATCGCCGCACTTAAACTCACAAAATGCGTCGACGGCGAGCCCTGCATCACCCATTGCAACCATTCGGGCATGCTGTCCAATGGCGTGCTGCCTCCCGACAGAAGCAGCATCGGGATAATCACCGGAATCGCCAGCAAACCAAACTGCGGTGTCGAACGCGCAAGGGTGGCGAGAAAAATCCCCAAGGCAGTGCTGGCAAACAGGTACAACGCCGTCACCAGCAAAAACAGGCTCAACGACCCGGCCAGCGGCACGCCGAGCAAGCCTTTGACCACCAGCTCCAGCGACAGCCACGTACACAGCACCACCACCAGCATGTTGCTCCAGATTTTTGCCAGCATGATTTCCAGCGCGGTCAGCGGCAGCACCAGCAAATGGTCGAGCGTGCCGTGTTCACGCTCGCGCAGCAGCGCGGTGCCGGTGAGCACGATGGCCAGGATGGTGATGTTGTTGACGATCTGGATCACCGCTAAAAACCAACCGCCTTCCAGGTTAGTGTTGAACAATGCCCGTGTGGTCAGGCGCGCAGGCGTCTTGCCCAACGCGTCGGTTTGCCCGCTGTAGCGCTGCAACTCACGCTGGAAAATCCGGCCGATATAGCCTGCGCCCATAAATGCCTGGCTCATCGCCGTGGCATCGACGTTTACCTGCACGCCCGGCTGACGACCGGCCAACAGGTCCGCCTGGAAGTTGGCCGGCACATTGATCACGAAGGTGTACTCGCCGCTGTCCATGACCTGGTCCAACTGGTCGTAGGCCAGTGGCGCAGGCGGCTGAAACTCCGGTGGTTGCAACGCCTCAGCCATCTGCCGCGACAGCGCGCTGTGGTCTTCATCGATAAAGGCCACGCTGGCGTTGTGCACGCCAATCACCGAACCGGCGGCGGGCATGTAGATCGCCACGGTAAAGGCGTAGGCCAGAAACAGCAGCAATACGCTGTCGTGGCGCAGGCTGGTGAGTTCCTTGAGGCCCAGGCGCAGGATGTGAGCGAGCTTGTGCATCAGGCCTCCTGCTTCTTGAGCATGATCAGGCTCAGCCCGGTGAACCCGACGAAAAACCCGAACAGCGCCAGGCACTGCGGCCACAACTGGCGCAGGTCCAGGGCCTTGGTGAAGGTGCCCACGGCGATATCCAGAAAGTGCCCGGCGGGGAACAACATGCCCATCAGCGCGGCCGCGCCTTCCAGCGACGAGCGCGGCACGATCAGCCCGGAGAACTGGATGGTTGGCAGGCTGGTGATGATCATGGTGCCGAGGATCGCCGCGATCTGGGTGCGGGTGAACGCGGAAATCAGCAGGCCCATGCTTGTGGTTGCGAGTACATACAACAGGCCGCCGACCGCCAGCGCCACGCCGCTGCCCTTGAAGGGCACGCCGAACAGCCAGCGGTTCATCGCCACCAGCAGCGCCAGGTTGACCAGGCTCACGGCCAGGTACGGCGCCTGTTTGCCCAGCAGAAACTCCAGGCGTGTCAGCGGCGTGGCGTAGAAGTTGGTGATCGAACCCAGCTCTTTTTCGCGCACGATGCCCAGGGCCGTGAGCATCGCCGGGATGAATGCCAGGATCAGCGCCATCACGCCAGGGCCGATGGCATTCACGCTGACCACGTCCTGGTTATAGCGAAAGCGCGTCTCCAGCTTGGCGGCAGCTTGGGTGTTGCGGGGCAGGCTGCTCAGTTCGGCCAGTTGCGCAAGATTGCCTTGGTGCACCGCTTCTACGTAATTACGGCTGGTTTCGGCGCGAAACGGCATGCCGCCATCGATCCAGGCGGCTACCGTGGGTTGGCGGCCGGCGTACAGGTCGCGGCCAAAACCGGGTGGAATTTCCAGCGCCAGTTTGATTTCCGAACGTTGCAGGCGCCGGTGCAGTTCGTTCGCATCGCGGATGGGGGCTTGTTCTGCGAAGTAACGCGAGCTGCGAAAGGCTTCCAGGTAGGCGCGGCTTTGCGGGGTCTGGTCCTGGTCGTAGACGGCGAAGGCGAGGTTTTCCACGTCCAGGGAAATGCCGTAACCGAAGATCACCATCATGAACATCGCACCGAGCAGGGCGAAGGCCATGCGCACTTTGTCGCGCAACAGCTCTTTGCCTTCGCGGCTGGCCACGGCCAACAGGCGGGCAATGCTGAAGCCACGTTTGCTGACGGGCGGCGCGCTGCTTTCGCTGACGGTTTTACTCGGTGCGGCAGGTTCGGCTTCGCCTTGGGCCTGTTCCAGGCAGGTGACGAACGCGGCTTCCAAGGTGTCGCCGTTAAATTGCTGTTGCAACGCGTCGGGTGTGTCGCAGGCCAGCACTTTGCCCGCGTGCATCAAGGAGATGCGGTCGCAGCGCTGGGCCTCGTTCATAAAGTGGGTGGACAGGAAAATCGTCACGCCTTGCTCGCGGGACAATTCAACCAACAGTCGCCAGAAATCATCCCGCGCCGCCGGGTCGACGCCCGAAGTGGGCTCATCGAGAATCAGCACTTCCGGGCGATGCAGTACCGCCACGGCCAGTGACAGGCGCTGGCGCAGGCCCAGGGGCAATTCACCGGAGGGTTGCTCGGCCACTTCACCGAGGTCGAAGCGCTGGATCAACTCGTCGATACGCGGGGCGCTGTCGGCCTTGGGCAAGTCGAACAGTTGCGCATGCAGCACCAGGTTCTGACGCACGCTGAGTTCGCCGTACAGCGAGAAGCTTTGTGACATGAACCCCACGCGCTTGCGCGTCGCCAGATCCTTGGCATTCACCGGGTTGCCCAGCAGCGTGGCACTGCCTTCGGTGGCCGGCATCAGCCCGGTGAGGACTTTCATGGTGGTGGTTTTGCCGCAGCCGTTGGAGCCGAGAAAGCCAAAGATTTCACCGCGACCAATCGCAAAGCTGACTTTGTTTACCGCCGTGAAATCGCCAAAGCGCAAGGTCAGGTCGTGGGCCTCGATGGCGATATCGGCATTGGCGCTTTCACGCGGCGGGATCACCAGCGGCTGATTGTCGTGGGCGCTGTCACCCTGGAAATGAGTAAAAGCCTCATCGAGTTTGCCGCTGGGTGTAACGGCCGCCAGTTCGCGGCTCAGGCCGTCGGCGATCAGCTTGCCGCGATCGAGCATCAGGCAATGTTCGAACTGCTCGGCCTCTTCCATGTAGGCGGTGGCCACCAGTAGCGTCAGCTGTGGGCGTTCGCTGCGCACGGTTTCGACCAGCTCCCAGAAACGTCGGCGCGACAGCGGGTCGACGCCGGTCGTGGGTTCGTCAAGGATCAACAAATCAGGGTCGTGGATCAGCGCGCAACACAGGCCGAGCTTTTGTTTCATGCCGCCGGACAACTTCCCGGCCGGGCGCTCGGCGAAGCGTGCGAGGTCGGTGGCCAGCAACAGGTTGTGCATGCGCTGCTCGCAATCGGCTTTGGACAGGCCGAACAGCGTGGCAAAGAAACGGATGTTTTCGCTGATGGACAATTCGGGATACAAGTTGCCGCCCAGGCCTTGGGGCATAAAGGCGATGCGCGGGTACAGGCTATTGCGGTGGCGGCGATCTTCGATGGAGCCGCCGAGCACCTCAAGCTGGCCTGCCTGGAGTTTCTTAACCCCGGCGATCAGCCCCAGCAAACTCGACTTGCCCGCGCCATCCGGGCCAATCAACCCGCAACGGGTGCCGGCCGGCAGGCTGAAGGCGATGTCGATCAGCGCCTGTTGCTTGCCGTAACGGTGGTGGATGCCGGTGGCGTGCAGCGCCAGGCCGGTCATTGCAGGTTGGCCGGCCAGTCGATATCAGCCGTGCGTACATAACCGGCGCCGGGCATGCCCGGTTTGGCTTGTGGTACGGCGCTGGGTTGAGTCAGGCGCAGCTTGACCCGGAATACCAGTTTCTGGCGTTCGTCGCGGGTCTCGACCTCTTTAGGGGTGAATTGCGATTTGGCTGCGACAAAGCTGATTTTCGCCGGCAGCGGCTGCTGGGGCAGGGCGTCGAGCAGGATGCGTGCGTCGCTGCCGACGGTCAGGCGGCCGGTGACGGAGGCCGGCAGGTAGAGGTTCATGTACTGATCATTCGGGTCAATCAACAGTAAAACGCGACCGCCCGCGCCGAGCACTTCACCGGGCTCGGCCAGGCGCAATTGAATGATGCCGTCGATGGGCGCACGCAGACTGCTGTCGTCGATTTCGCTGGTGAGTTGGGCCACCTGCGCCTGGGCGGCGCCGATGGCCGCTTTCACCGAGTTGACTTGAGCTTGCGCGGCGATCACGGCCGCGTTGCCGGTGTTCTGGCGTGCTTGCTGCTGGTCGATCAACTGGCTGCTGGCAAAGCCGCGCTTGTACAGCTCCTGGGTGCGCTTGAGTTCCTGGTTGGCCAGCAATTGCTCGCTTTGACGCAACTGCACGTTGGCCTCGGCGGCGGCGAAGTTCTCCTTGGCGCGCAGCACCTCGGCTTCGGCCTGGGTGCGCTGGGCTTCGAGGGTGCGGGTGTCCATGCGCGCGAGCAGTTGGCCTTTGAGCACCTTGTCGCCTTCATCCACACGCACTTCGGCCAGGCGCCCGGGGATCTTGGCGGCGATCTGTACTTCGGTGGATTCCAGGCGCCCATTGCCCATGCTCAGGCCTTCGGGCAGGCGGTCCTGAGTCGATCGCCAATAACCGAACCCGCCGGCACCCAGCAACAAGGTGATCAGCGCAACGGCGAAAAGGCGCGACATAGTGTGATTCGTAGACATGGCTGCATCCTGCGGCATTAGCATCCTAGTTTGACCGATACCGCCCGAAGGCTCTTGATACCGGTCAAATGAAGCGCAAGCCTAACCCGCTTGGCGTGAAGATGCTTGCATCACAGGTGTGACCGCAGGGTTCTGCCTGTTCAGCGCAGGGCGAGTACCGCCGCCCATTGTTCGGCCGTCACCGGCATCACCGACAATCGACTGCCTTTTTGCACCAGCGGCAATTCGGCGAGGGCAGTTTGCTGTTTCAGGTAGCCAAGGCCAAGCACCTTGGAAAATGTCTCGACGTGGGCCACGTTGATTGCCGTCCACGGGTTTTTATCCGGCGTGGCTTTGGCATCGAAGTAATGGCTTTCGGGTTCCAGCGCGGTCGGGTCCGGATAAGCCGCCTCGACAATTTTGCCGATACCGGCAATGCCCGGTTCAGGGCAGCTTGAGTGATAGAAGAAAAACTCATCGCCAACCGCCATGGCTCGCAGAAAGTTGCGCGCCTGGTAGTTGCGCACGCCGTCCCAGCGCGTTTCACCGAGCTTTTCCAGGCCTTTGATGGAGAGTTCATCGGGCTCGGATTTCATCAGCCAGTAGGCCATTTTGGGGCTCCTGAAAAAGGCATTGGGCAAGTTGTCAGGCAATTCCATGACAAACCGACAGTCGGTTGGCGTCAAGGTTTGCGTGTTGGTTCACGTTACCGCAGAATGCCCGCTTTTAAGCTTGACGCAGCTGCAACGGACTACTTTGGAACGTTGTTGTCATCGTGTACGAGATGCCTGAAGGGGGGCAATCGATGCAACGTAAACCGGATTTACTATGGATTTTGGTTATTTTGTTTGGTCTGGGCGTCGTGACCACCGGGTATGCCCAGAGCTTGTGGTCGAACAAGACTGATGCACCGGTTGAATTGGCTCAGCAGCAGCCAAAACCGTTTAAGCGTTAACACTTTTTCAAGGCGTCGCTGGTTCCAGCGACGTTTCTGCGATATACCATTTTTTATCGGTGACGGTGCCAGCCAATGGCACATCCCAGCTCGCCTGCGCCAAACGTTCGACCTTCTGGCATTCATGGGCCAAGCCCAATAGCGTCGGTTTGCGCCAGTTCTTGCGCCGAGCCAAGTAGGCCAGGCTGCGGTCATAAAACCCACCGCCCATGCCCAGTCGCCCACCCACATCATCGAAACCCACCAGCGGCAACAGCACCAGGTCCAGCGCCCAAACTTTGCGTTGGCGGTTGGCATTTACGTGCGGCTCAAGGATGCGAAAGCGGTTGGGCAATAACTTATCCCCAGGCCGCACGCGCTGGAACACCATCTTGGTGCGCGGCCAGGCACTGAGCACTGGCAGATAGGTGGCCTTGCCCCGGCGCTGGGCAGCGCGCAGCAGCAGGCGCGGATCGATTTCACCGTCCGTGGGTAGATATAAAGAGATATGTTTGGCCCGGCGAAACAGCGGGTGCTGTACCAGTTGCCGATACAGGCCGTGGGCGGCCTTGCGCTGCTCGCTCGGCGTAAGGGCGCGGCGGGCTTTGCGCAACATGCGTCGAAGTTGCGGACGGGAAAGCGGCGCAGGTTCGGTCATGGTTGTTCGGCTCATAAAACAATGCCAGTCCTGAGACTGGCATTGAGTTTGGGAATTCAGGCTCCCCGACAGAGCCGCTGTCGACTTAGCCCTTGAACCCGAAAGTTCAAGGTGGAAGATGCAGTAGGCTTTAAGGCTTTCCGTCTAGCGGACATGCACACCAGCCCAACGTGCAACTTCCAGGGTAGTGCGAATCGGCTCAGGGACATCGCCGACTGGCAAACACGCCAGGGAGTGGGGCGAGTATACCTTAAACAGACGCGTCAATCAGCCCTTGGGTGGCTCTGGATCGGTAGAAAGTGCCAGATCCACGCGTTCGAGCAGGTCACGCACTTGCTCACGTGTCGAGCCGCTGGCCTGCACGTCAGGCCGTTCCTGCTTATGCAGCAAATCGTGGGTAATGTTCAGCGCGGCCATCACGGCGATACGGTCGGCGCCGATGACTTTGCCGCTGCTGCGGATTTCACGCATCTTGCCATCCAGGTAGCGGGCAGCACTCACCAGATTGCTGCGTTCTTCCTGCGGGCAGATGATCGAATATTCTTTGTCGAGGATCTGCACGGTAACGCTATTGCTTGAACTCATGAGTCTTGCTCCAGGGCCTTCAGGCGCGAAATCATCGATTCGACCTTACGCCGGGCGATTTCGTTTTTTTCAATGAGGTGAGCGCGTTCCTCGCGCCAGGTCTTTTCCTGAGCTAATAGGAGTCCGTTTTGACTCTTAAGTTGCTCGACCCGATCAATTAGCAGTTCGAGTCTGGCCATCAGCGCTTGCAGGTCGGTGTCTTCCATTGGGTTCCACTGGATTTGTCTGATGAATGGCAACTTCAGGATAAACGATCTGACGCCCTCGATAGTCTTGGTACGTCTGCCGGTGCTAGGATACAGCGCTTCATTCTAGACATTGCGCCGTCTGGCGCCTAGCTCACCATGCCTATTCAGAACTCCCCGTACGACGCTTTTTCCAAACTGCTGAGCTCCAGCGGTCATCCTTGCTCGCCTGCCGAACTGCACGGCGTGCTGTTGGGCCGCAGCTGCACGGGTGTTGGCTTCGATGCCGACAACTGGCTGGCCGATGTGGCCGAGCTGCTGGAAACCGAACCTACCGAGAACGTGCGTAACGCGCTGATCGGCCTGCAAGAGATGGTTAAAGGCGAGTTGACCGGTGATGACGTCACCGTGGTCCTGCTGCTGCCGACCGACGACGCGCCGCTCACCGAGCGCGCCGCCGCACTGGGCCAATGGTGCCAAGGCTTCCTGCACGGCTTTGGCGTAAACGCCGGCGGCCTGGAACTGAGCACCGATGCCAAAGAAGTGTTGCAAGACCTGGCTGCTATCTCCCAGGTGCAAGACGCCCTGGAAGAGTCCGAGGACGGCGAAGGCGACTATATGGAAGTGATGGAATACCTGCGTGTCGCGCCGCTGCTGCTGTTCACCGAGACCAAAAAATCCGCTGAGCCAGCCGCACCCAAGCCGTCGCTGCACTAAGCAAGGAAGTCCATCTGCCCATGATCCATATCCCGAAAGCGGAATACACCCGTCGCCGCAAGGCGCTCATGGCGCAGATGGAACCCAACAGCATCGCGATCCTGCCGGCCGCCGCAGTGGCGATCCGCAACCGTGATGTCGAGCACGTCTACCGCCAGGACAGCGACTTCCAATACCTGAGCGGCTTCCCTGAACCCGAAGCGGTGATCGTGCTGATGCCCGGTCGCCAGCATGGCGAGTACGTGCTGTTCTGCCGCGAGCGCAACGCCGAACGCGAACTGTGGGACGGCCTGCGCGCCGGTACCGAAGGCGCCATTCGCGACTTTGGCGCTGACGATGCGTTCCCCATCACCGATATCGACGACATCCTGCCCGGCCTGATCGAAGGCCGCGACCGGGTGTATTCGGCCATGGGCAGCAACGCCGAATTCGACCGGCATGTGATGGAGTGGATCAACGTGATCCGTTCCAAAGCGCACTTGGGCGCCCAGCCGCCGAACGAATTCGTTGCCCTGGATCATCTGCTTCACGACATGCGCCTGTATAAATCGGCGGCAGAAGTGAAGGTGATGCGCGAGGCCGCGCGGATTTCCTGTGCGGCCCACGTCAAGGCGATGCAGGCCAGTCGCGCCGGGTTGTATGAGTTCAGCCTCGAAGCCGAACTGGATTACGAGTTCCGCAAAGGCGGCGCGAAAATGCCGGCCTATGGCTCCATCGTCGCCGCCGGGCGTAACAGCTGCATCCTGCATTACCAGCAGAATGACGCACTGCTCAAGGACGGCGACCTGGTGCTGATCGACGCCGGTTGCGAGATCGACTGCTACGCCAGCGACATCACGCGTACCTGGCCGGTCAGTGGCAAGTTCTCGCCCGAACAGAAGGCGATCTACGAGATTGTGCTGGCCTCCCAGGAAGCCGCCTTTGCCGAGATCGCGCCGAACAAACACTGGAACCAGGCCCATGAGGCGACGGTGCAAGTCATTACCGCCGGGTTGGTGAAGTTGGGCTTGTTGCAAGGCGACGTCGACGAATTGATCGCCAGCGAAGCCTACCGTGCCTTTTATATGCACCGCGCCGGCCACTGGCTGGGCATGGATGTTCACGACGTGGGCGAATACAAAGTGGGCGGTGAGTGGCGTGTGTTGGAAGTCGGCATGGCGTTGACCGTGGAGCCGGGCATTTATATCTCGCCGGACAACCAGAATGTGGCAAAGAAATGGCGTGGCATTGGCGTACGCATCGAGGACGACGTGATAGTGACCAAGCAAGGCTGTGAGATTCTGACCGGCGGCGTACCCAAAACCGTCGCCGAGATCGAAGCGCTGATGGCGGCAGCCCGATGAGCCGGGTCAACCTGGCGATTATCGGCGGCGGCCTGGTAGGCGCCAGTCTGGCGTTGGCCTTGCAGGCCGGTGCCAAGGCACGGGGTTGGAAGATCGTGCTGATCGAGCCATTTGCGCCAGGCGACACTTACCAGCCGAGCTACGATGCTCGTTCTTCGGCGCTCTCCTACGGTGCACGGCAGATCTATCAGCGCCTGGGTGTGTGGCAGGACATCTCCCGCCGTGCCGAGCCGATCAAGCAGATTCACGTGTCGGACCGTGGACGCTTCTCCACTGCGCGCTTGTCCGCCATGGAGGAGGGCGTGCCAGCCCTCGGCTATGTGGTGGAAAACGCCTGGCTCGGCCAGTGCCTGTGGCAATGCCTGGATAAAGAAGTGGTGAGCTGGCGCTGCCCGGCCGAAGTCACGCGCATGGAGCCGCTGCCCGACGGCTATCGCCTGACCCTCAACGATGAAACCGTGCTGGACTGCGACCTTGCGGTATTGGCCGATGGCGGGCGCTCAGGTTTGCGTGAGCAACTGGGTATTGGCGTGAAAACCCGCCCGTACAACCAGAGCGCACTGATCGCCAACATCACCCCAAGCGAAGCCCATAACGGCGAAGCCTTCGAGCGCTTTACCGATGAAGGCCCGATGGCCCTGCTGCCGTTGCCGGACAACCGCTGCGCGCTGGTGTGGACACGCATCGGCATGGCCGCCCAGCGCTTGGCCAACCTCGACGAGCGCAGCTTTTTGAGCGAACTGCAGGGCGTGTTCGGCTACCGCCTGGGCACCCTCAAGCAAGTCGGCGCGCGGCACCTGTACCCGCTGACGCTGGTGGAAGCCGAAGAACAAGTGCGCTCGCACCTGGCGATCCTCGGCAATGCCGCCCACAGCCTGCATCCGATTGCCGGGCAGGGTTTCAACCTGTCCCTGCGCGATGCCAATGCCTTGGCCGAAGCCTTGCTGGCCGGGCCTGCGGTGCCTGGCGACTTGGCGACCTTGCAGCGTTACCGCGAAAGCCAGCATCTGGACCAGAAACTCACGGTGGGTTTCTCCGATCAAGTCACGCGCCTGTTTGGCAGTGCCCAGCCGTTAGTGGCTTTGGGCCGCAACATGGGCCTGCTCGGCCTGGACCTGCTACCGCCGGCCAAGCGCTGGTTCGCCCGTCAGGCCATGGGCCTGGGTACGCGCCCCGATGCGTAAGTGGTTGATCCAACGTTTGGGTAAAGCGCGGCTGTTGCGTTGGGTCATGACCCTTTATCCGCCCTATCTCGGGGCGGGGATAAGCGTGCAGCACATAAGCGCTGACTTTCGTCATGTCAAAGTGCGCATGGGCCTGGGTTGGTACAACCGCAACTATGTCGGTACGCAATTTGGCGGCAGCCTGTACTCGATGGTCGACCCGTTCTACATGTTGCTGTTGATGGAGAACCTGGGCCGCGATTACATCGTGTGGGACAAGGCCGCGAGCATTGACTTCGTGTCGCCGGGCAAAGGCCCGGTGTACGCCGAATTTTCCATCGACGACGCCTTGCTGGACGAGATTCGCCGGCAAACCGAAGGTGGCGAGAAGTACTTGCCTCACCTTAAGGTCGAGATTCATGACGGCTCCGGCACCCTGGTGGCGCGGGTCGACAAAACCCTTTACGTGCGGCGCAAGCCGCCAGCAAAGCAGGCTTAAAGCATGGACATGCGCGCAGATGTGCTGATTGTCGGGGCCGGAATGGTCGGAAGCGCCCTGGCGCTGGCGTTGCAGGGCAGTGGCCTGCAGGTGCTGCTGCTCGACGGCAGCCCGCTGAGCGTCAAGCCGTTCGACCCTACGGCTGCCTTCGAGCCCCGGGTGAGCGCCTTGTCGGCCGCCAGCCAGCGCATCCTCGAGCGCCTCGGCGTGTGGGACGGCATTGTGTCGCGGCGCGCCAGCCCCTATGGCGAGATGCAAGTGTGGGACGGCAGCGGCACCGGGCAGATCCATTTTTCGGCGGCCAGTGTGCACGCCGAAGTGCTCGGGCATATCGTCGAGAACCGTGTGGTTCAAGACGCGCTGCTCGACCGCCTGCATGATTGCGACCTGGGCCTGTTGGCCAATGCCCGCCTGGAACAGATGCGCCGCTCCGGTGATGACTGGCTGCTGACCCTGGCGGACGGGCGTAAATTGCGTGCGCCGCTGGTGGTCGCCGCCGATGGCGCCAACTCCGCCGTACGTCGCCTGACCGGTACCGCGACCCGCGAGTGGGATTACCTGCATAACGCCATCGTCACCAGCGTACGCAGCAGCCAACCCCATCAGCGCACGGCGTGGCAGCGTTTTACCGACACTGGCCCGCTGGCGTTTTTGCCACTGGTACGCGATGGGCAGGAAGACTGGTGTTCGATCGTCTGGTCGACCACGCCGGCTGAATCCGAACGCCTGATGGCGCTGGATGATGAACACTTCTGCCGTGAACTGGAGCGCGCCTTTGAAGGGCGGCTCGGCACGGTGATCAGCGCCGACCCGCGCGTTTGCGTGCCATTGCGCCAACGACACGCCAAACGCTACGTGGCCGAAGGCCTGGCATTGATCGGCGACGCAGCTCATGTGATCCACCCATTGGCGGGGCAGGGCGTGAACCTGGGGTTCCTCGATGCAGCGGTGCTGGCCGAGGTACTGTTGGCAGCCACCGAACGCGGTGAGCGCCTGGCTGATGTGAAAGTATTGAGCCGCTACGAACGTCGGCGCATGCCGCATAACCTCGCACTGATGGCCGCCATGGAAGGCTTTGAGCGCCTGTTCCAGGCCGACCAGCTACCGCTGCGCTGGCTGCGCAACGCCGGGCTGAAAATCGTCGACCAGATGCCCGAAGCCAAGGCCGTCTTCGTCCGCCAGGCCTTGGGCCTGACCGGCGACCTGCCGGAACTGGCCAAACCCTGAATTGCAATGCGTCCCCCTGTGGGAGCGGGCTTGCTCGCGAAAGCGGTGTATAAGTTACACATGTATCGACTGACACGACGCCTTCGCGAGCAAGCCCGCTCCCACAAGGGAAAGCGCTGTGCAACATCTCGTAACGCCTCCACCAAGCGCTACCAAATGTGAGTCCTTATCATTTGCCCTCTTTTTGCAAATGAGAGACCGCACCCATGTTGGCACCCAAGCGCCTCCTGACTGCCCTGGCACTCACCCTTATCGGCAGCACCACCGTGCAGGCAGCCGACGAAGTCGTGGTCTACTCCTCGCGCATCGACGAACTGATCAAGCCGGTGTTCGACGCCTACACCAAAAAGACCGGCGTTCAGGTGAAGTTCATCACCGACAAGGAAGCCCCGCTGATGCAGCGCATCAAGGCCGAAGGCGAGAACGCCACGGCCGACCTGTTGCTCACCGTCGACGCCGGTAACCTTTGGCAGGCTGAGCAAATGGGCATCCTGCAGCCGTTCACCTCGGCGGTGATCGACAAGAATATTCCGCTGCAATACCGCTCCTCAAACCACGCCTGGACCGGCTTGAGCCTGCGCGCGCGGACTATCGCCTATTCCACCGACCGGGTAAAACCCGGTGACCTGACCACTTACGAAGCCCTGGCCGACAAACAATGGGAAGGCCGCCTGTGCCTGCGCACGGCAAAGAAGGTCTACAACCAGTCGCTGACCGCCACCCTGATCGAAACCCATGGCGCGGCCAAGACCGAAGAAATCGTCAAAGGCTGGGTCAACAACCTGTCCACCGATGTGTTCTCCGACGACATCGCCGTGCTGGAGGCGATCAACGCCGGGCAATGCGACGTGGGCATCGTCAACACCTACTACTACGGCCGCCTGCACAAGCAAAAGCCGGATTTGGCGGTAAAACTGTTCTGGCCGAACCAGGGCGACCGTGGCGTGCACGTGAACCTGTCGGGCATTGGCCTGACCAAGCACGCACCGCACCCGGAAGCGGCCAAGGCATTGGTTGAGTGGATGACCACGCCTGAGGCACAGCAGATCTTTGCCGACGTGAACCAGGAGTTCCCGGCCAACCCGGCGGTGCCGCCATCGGCGGAAGTGGCAACCTGGGGCAAGTTCGTGGCCGATACCTTGCCGGTGGAAGTGGCAGGCAAGCGCCAGGCTGAGGCTATTCGCCTGATGGATCGCGCCGGCTGGAACTAACTACAATTTGCAGGCAAGCGCCGAACTTAATGTGGGAGTGGGCTTGTGTGGGAGCAGGCAAGCCAGCTCCCACATTGCGTTGTATTCACCCTGAATCTTTTACCACCTTGAGAGCTAGCCCTTGGCCCACCCCGCCCAACGCCGCTGGTACCTGCCGGTCTTCAGCGTCGCCGCCCTGGTGCTGCTGCCGCTGAGCGTGCTGTTGCTGTCCTGGCAGAGTATCGACGCGCAAATCTGGTCGCACCTGTGGGACACCCAGATGCCGCGCCTGCTGGGCAATACCCTCACGCTGGTGCTGGGTGTGGGTGTGGGTGTGACCCTGCTGGGCGTGAGCCTGGCCTGGTTGACCAGCCTCTGCGAGTTTCCTGGGCGGCGTTGGCTCGATTGGGCCTTGATGCTGCCTTTTGCCATTCCCGCCTACGTACTGGCCTTTGTGTTTGTCGGCCTGCTGGATTTCGCCGGCCCGGTGCAAACCCTGCTGCGCGAATGGTTCGGTACTGGGCTGCGGCTGCCGCGCGTGCGCTCCACCAGCGGCGTGATTATCGTATTGGTGCTGGTGTTCTACCCCTATGTCTACTTGCTGGCGCGTACTGCGTTTCTTGCCCAAGGCAAAGGCCTGATGGAAGCGGCCCGCGTATTGGGCCAATCGCCCTGGCAGGCATTCTGGCGCGTCGCGCTGCCCATGGCGCGGCCGGCGATTGGAGCCGGCGTGGCCCTGGCCTTGATGGAGACCCTGGCGGATTTCGGCGCGGTCTCGGTGTTCAATTTCGACACCTTCACCACCGCCATCTACAAGACCTGGTACGGCTTTTTCAGCCTTTCCAGTGCTGCCCAGCTGGCCAGCCTGTTGCTGCTGGTGGTGATGCTGGTGCTGTACGGCGAACGGCGAGCCCGGGGTGCGAGCCGCCCGAGCAACGAGCGGCCACGGGGCCAGGCGCTGTATCACCTGCGTGGGTTCAAGGCGGCAGCGGCCAGCACGTGGTGCGGGTTGGTGTTCGCCTGCGCCTTTGTCATTCCCATGCTGCAACTGGTCGCCTGGTTCTGGCAGCGCGGCCGCTTCGATCTGGATGAGCGCTACACCGGCCTGATCGTCCACACCCTTTACCTAGGCGGCATTGCCGCGCTGATCACGGTCAGCGTGGCGCTGATACTCGCCTTCGCCAACCGGCTGGCGCCGACCCGGGCGATTCGCTCCGGTATCAGCCTGGCTAATGTCGGCTATGCACTTCCGGGCTCGGTGCTGGCGGTGTCGATCATGTTGGCGTTCAGCTACCTGGACCGAGAGCTGGTAGTACCGCTGTCGGGCTGGCTGGGCGGCGCGGGCAAACCCTTGTTGCTTGGCAGCCTGTCGGCGCTGGTGCTGGCTTATCTGGTGCGCTTTCTGGCGGTGGCCTACGGGCCGTTGGAAAACAGCCTGGCGCGAATCCGCCCGTCGTTGCCGGAAGCGGCACGCAGCCTCGGGGTGAGCGGGCCACGACTGTTTTGCAAAGTGTATCTGCCGTTATTGCTGCCGGGCACGTTGAGCGCGGCGTTGCTGGTGTTCGTCGATGTGCTCAAGGAAATGCCCGCAACCTTGCTGATGCGCCCATTTGGCTGGGACACCCTGGCGGTTCGCATCTTTGAAATGACCAGTGAAGGCGAATGGGCGCGCGCCTCGTTGCCGGCGCTGACCCTTGTGCTGGTGGGGCTGCTGCCGGTCATCGGCTTGATCCGACGCTCTGCACGGCAAATCGCTTAGGTGCCAGTCCTACGGCTTGCGGCTACAATGCGCGGCATTCGGTGCGCTTCGTCTTTCGGAGCGAGTCGCTGGGCGTGGCTGCAGGCCTTGTAATTCGGGGTATTCAGCGCAAACAGCAGCTCCGCGCACCTTCGCCAAGCCCGGAAGGAGAAACCCATGGGACAGCGTACGCCTCTGTATGACCTGCATCTCGCCCTCGGCGCGAAAATGGTCGATTTTGGCGGTTGGGATATGCCTCTGCACTATGGCTCGCAAGTTGAAGAACACCATCAGGTGCGACGCGACTGCGGGGTGTTCGATGTATCTCATATGACCGTGATCGATGTCACCGGCCCTCAGGCCAAGGAATGGCTCCAGCACCTGCTGGCCAATGATGTCGACCGTTTGCATGGCTGCGGCCGTGCGCTCTACAGCGCCATGCTCAACGAGCAGGGCGGCGTGGTGGACGACATGATCGTCTACCGCACCGAAGCCGGTTACCGGTTGGTGGTCAACGCGGCCACCCGCGACCAGGACATGGCCTGGATGCAGGCGCAACTGGGCAACTATTCGGTGCAACTGCAGGAGCGGCCCGAGTTGGCCATGCTCGCCATTCAGGGGCCTCACGCCCGGCAGAAAATCGCCGAACTGGTCACCCAGTCGCGCGGCACCCTGATTAATCAGCTCAAGCCCTTTGAAGGCCAGGCCGACGGCGACTGGTTTATCGCCCGTACCGGCTATACCGGAGAAGATGGCCTGGAGATTGTCCTGCCTGCCGATCAGGCACCGGGTTTTTTCAACGACCTGGTCGGCGCCGGTATTTCACCCATTGGCCTTGGCGCCCGCGATACCCTGCGCCTGGAAGCCGGCATGAACCTGTATGGCCAGGATATCCACCAGAATGTTTCGCCCCTGGCGGCGAACATGGCCTGGAGCATTGCCTGGGAACCTGCCGGTCGCAACTTCATTGGTCGCAGCGCGCTGCAAGCAGAGTTGGCGGCGGGTGTGCAGTACAAATTGGTCGGGCTGGTACTGGAAGAGCGTGGGGTTTTGCGCGCTCACCAAGTGGTTCGTATCGCCAATGTTGGCGAAGGGGAGATCACCAGTGGTAGTTTCTCTCCTACGCTGAGCAAATCCATTGCCCTGGCGCGCGTACCGACGGCCACCGCCGATCGGGCCGAAGTGGAAATCCGCGGCAAGTGGTATCCGGTTCGAGTGGTCAAACCGACCTTCGTACGCCATGGCAAAACCTTGATCTAACTATTTCCGGCAGGCCAAAGGCCGCTGACATTTCTTCTTGAGGACACAGACTATGAGCGATATCCCAGCTGACCTGCGTTTTGCCGAAAGTCACGAATGGGCCCGTCTGGAAGCCGACGGCACTGTGACCGTCGGGATTTCCGACCATGCACAGGAAGCGTTGGGTGATGTGGTGTTTGTTGAGCTGACTGAAGTGGGCAACGTATTTGCTGCCGAAGACCAGGCGGGTGTAGTGGAGTCGGTGAAAGCTGCCTCGGATATCTACTCGCCGATTGCTGGCGAAGTGATCGCAGTGAACGAGGCCCTGAGCGGCGAGCCTGAACTGCTGAACAACGATCCTTACGGCGCCTGGATCTTTAAGCTCAAGCCAAGCAACCCGGCTGATCTGGAAAAACTGCTGGATGCTGCGGGCTACAAAGCTGCCATCGGCGAGTAAACCCTGAGCGTTGCCACTGCAACAATCAATGTGGGAGCTGGCTTGCCTGCTCCCACATTGATTGTTGCAAGCCAGCGTTTTTTGTTTAACCCGCTTTCAATACGGCTTTAACCGCCGCAACCGACCGCTCCACGTCCGCCTCTGTCATCGCCGTGAACATCGGCAACGACACGATCAAACGCCCAACACGCTCCGACACCGGGAACATGCCTTCCTTGAAACCCTGTGCCCGATACAGGCTCAGCAGGTGGATTGGCGGGTAGTGATAGCCAATACCGACGCCATGCGCCTGCATCTGCTCCATGAAGGTAGCGCGTGCCGGCTTGCCATCCTGACGCTCCGGCAACACCAGTTGGAATAGGTGCCAGTTGCTGTTTTCGAAGTCTGCTGGCGGCAGTTGTGCGCCGTACTGCGCTTCAAAATCACTGCCGAAGCATTTGAAGTAGTGGCGCGCCAGGTTCTGACGATGGGCAGTGATCTTCTCGATATGAGCGAACTGGCCCAGGCCGATGGCTGCAGCGATATCGGTCATGTTGAACTTGCCGCCCAGCACATCCACGTCCAGGCCATCGAAACCCGTGCGAGTAACACCCTGCAGGCGATATTTCTCGGCCAGGCGGGCTTCTTCGGCATTGTTCAACACCAGGCAACCGCCCTCGGAAGAGGTGATGTTCTTGTTGGCCTGGAAGCTGAAGGAAACGAAGTCGCCGGTTGCACCAATACGTTCGCCATCCCAGCTGGAGCCCAGTGCCTGGGCGGCGTCTTCGACGATACGCAGGTTGTACTTGTTGGCCAGTGCATACAGCATCGGCATGTCCACGGGCAGGCCCGCCAGGTACACCGGGATGATCGCCTTGGTACGTGGGGTGATTGCGGCCTCTACCTGGGCCAGGTCGATATTGCGGGTAACCGGATCGATATCGGCAAAGACCGGAGTGGCGCCGACTTCCAGAATCACGTTGGCAGTGGCGACCCAGGAGATCGGCGTGGTGATGACTTCATCCCCTGGGCCAATCCCGGCGATGCGCAGGGCAATTTCCATGGTGCAGGTGCCGGAGTTGAACGTCCGCACCGGGCGGCCGCCAAAGTATTCCGACAGCTGTGCTTCGAACGCCTGCACTTTTGGCCCGCTGGTGATCCAGCCCGAGCGCAGTACATCGCCGACCGCCGAGATGGTGGCTTCATCAATGGTAGGTTTGGAAAACGGCAGAAAGGGCTGTTGGCTCATAACGACGAAGGCATCCGTTTCAGATAGGCGATGAGTAATAAACGTATCAGTACCGCATGGTTGCATGGTTCGACTGAATATAGCCTGTCACAGGTGAATGAATCGTCATGTTATGAGTAAAAAAATGCCGCTGCTGAAAGCGGCATTTTCGCGGGTGCATCAGAAGGACAAGCGGGCTTCAAGGAATACATTTTGCTCTTTGAGCTTGCCTTTGAGCTGCTCGTCCTTGGCATTTGCCCGGTTGACGAAGGTGTTGTAGCCGGTCTCAACCTGGCCCATATCCACATAACGCCAGCCGGTGCCCAGGGTGAGTTTTTCGCTGACTTTGGCGTCCAGGCCCAGGCCCACACTGTAGGCGAAGTTGTACTGACGGTTGCTGGCGAACTGGCGGGTGGGGTTGCCCTGGTAACCCTCGGCATCAATTTGCGCCACACCGACACCGGCCATGCCGTAGAAGGACAGCCAATCGTTGATCGGAATGTTCTTGTAGCCGTTGAGCATCCAGCGCTGGCTATCGACTTCCAGGCGGTTGATGTTGGCATTGAAGGGCGCCCAATAGGAATCGAACGTCGAGCTGCTACGCGTGGTGTATTCACCCTCCAGTCGCCACCCGTCGGCGAAGGCGTAACCTGCGGCGAATGAGCCGGTGAAGGCTTTGCTGCTGTCCGGTGCTTCGATTTGATTCGTAACGCGTGGGCTGGTCAGCAATGAGCTGGAAAGATTCTGACGGGCACTGTTGAGCTTGGCCGAGCCATACCAGCCTTCTGCCTGGGCATAAGGTGTTGCGACAGCGGCGAGCAGTAGAAGGGAGGACAGTTTTTGCATGGGGGTCGATTCGCTTGGTAAAAAAGGAATCGATAGATTGTTGTTGGGCGGGCGAAGTGGTCGACAGGACTTATCCTGTTCAGTCACCCGCTCTTGCAGCGTCGTCGTAGGAAAAAGCGGCGCAAAAAAAATGCCGCTCTCTATGAGCGGCATTTTTCTATAGGCGCTTTACTCGGTCACAGCATTTTTGGCGAGGATAGCGTTGGCCAATTCCATGTCCGTGGCCTTGAGGCCTGGGTTGTCCGCGCGGACTTTCTGCATGGCGGCTTCCAGGTATGGACCGCGGATGCCGCCGTCGCTGGCAACAAAGCTGCCCGCGTCGTCTTGGGCGGCGACCACCAGCTTGTGGTCCTTGAAGGTCAGGTACGTCGAACCGGTAGTGGCGCCCGATGAAATGACATTACGCCAAAAGCTGTCGGCCATGGCTGAACCGACAGGAAGAGAAAGCACAGCGAGGGTTGCGACAGCATATTTGAGACGCATGATGGGTGACTCCGACTGGGTTATCTGAACACTTTGATTGTAGTTAGCTCAGTCGAGTTCCATCACCGACTAAACAGTTTCGACCTGTAAAACCACGCCGTCCTGACCAATGACACGGACTTGAGCGCCTACGGGGCTGTCCGGGCCAGTCGCCATCCACACGCCATCACCGACTTTTATCTTGCCCCGGCCATCTACAATGGCCTGATGCACTACAAACGTGCGGCCGACCAGTTCCGAGCCGCGCATGTTCAGCCCCGGCTGGTCACTGACCTTGGCGCTGCTGCGCTGGCGTTTCCACCAATAGACGGCGGTCAAAATCGACAGCACGGCAAACAACAGCAGTTGCCATTCCAGCCCGAGCGGCGGTACCAGGAACTTGATCACGCCTACAGCGGCAGCGGCGATGCCCATCCACAGCAGGTAACCGCCGGCGCCGAATACTTCAAGAATCAACAGTACCGTGCCCAGTGCCAGCCAATCCCAGAACGACAGATGCTGCAGGAAATCCCACATGGCAGTCGCCTCAGCCTTTCTTGTTGTCGAAGGTTGCCTTGACGATTTCGCCGATGCCACCGACGGCGCCGATCACCTGGCTGGCTTCCAGCGGCATCAGGATGACTTTGCTGTTGTTGGCTGATGCCAGCTTGCCCAGGGCATCGATGTATTTTTGCGCGACGAAGTAGTTAACCGCTTGCACGTTGCCCGACGCGATAGCCTCGGAGACCACCTGTGTGGCGCGGGCTTCGGCCTCGGCCTGACGCTCACGGGCTTCGGACTCCAGGAAAGCCGCCTGGCGACTGCCCTCGGCTTCAAGGATCTGCGCCTGTTTCTTACCTTCGGCCGTCAGGATCGCTGATGCCCGCAGGCCTTCGGCTTCCAGGATCTGCGCGCGCTTGATCCGCTCGGCTTTCATCTGGCCGGACATGGCGGCCATCAGGTCGGCAGGAGGGCTGATGTCCTTGATCTCGATGCGGGTGATCTTGATGCCCCACGGCGCTGTGGCTTCATCCACGGTACGCAGCAGTTTTTCGTTGATGCCGTCGCGCTGGCTCAGCATGGCATCCAGCTCCATGGAGCCCAGCACGGTGCGGATGTTGGTTTGCAGCAGGTTGCGGATGGCGTGCTCGAGGTTGTTGACCTCGTAGGCGGCCTGGGCGGTGTTGACCACCTGGAAGAAGCACACGGCGTCGATCTGCACGGTGGCGTTGTCGGCGGTGATCACTTCCTGCGGTGGAATATCCAGCACGCTTTCCATCACGTTCATCTTGCGACCGATGCGGTCCATGATCGGAATAATGATGTTCAGGCCAGGCTTGAGGGTGTTGGTGTAACGGCCGAAACGCTCGACAGTCCACTGGTAGCCCTGGGGCACCACTTTAAAGCCCATGAACAGGATGGCCACGGCCAAACCCACGAAAAGAAGCAGTACGGTTCCGATCTGCATAGCGATTCCCTATCTGATGGTGTCAGTGAAGCGACGAGTGGCCGATTGTAACGGTCCAGTCATGGATAAGGACGGTTTCACGGGCCAACAATCAAATCATTTGTTTCTGAATCCCCAGGCGTTACCCGTAACACCTCTGCCAGGGTGGTCAGCCCGGCGTTCACTTTGTCGATACCGGCCATGCGCAGGCTGCGCATGCCTTGCTCCACTGAGGCCCGGCGCAGAGCCTGCACGTCGGCACCTGGAGTGATCAGTGCCTTGAGCGCCTCGTTCATCGGCATGATTTCGTAGAGCCCGGCGCGGCCTAGATAACCACTGTCACGGCATTCTGCGCAGCCGACAGCTTCATGCGCGGTGCCCGGCTCGCCCACCGCGCGTTTGCAATGAGGGCATAAAAGCCGCACCAGACGCTGCGCCATTACCCCTATAAGGGTAGCTTTGATCAAATAATGAGCAATGCCCAACTCCTGCAACCGGCTGATGGCGCTGGGTGCATCATTGGTGTGCAGGGTCGACAGTACGAGGTGCCCGGTCAAAGCGGCCTGGATCGCCATTTCTGCGGTTTCCCGGTCACGAATCTCGCCGATCATGATGATGTCCGGGTCCTGGCGCAGCAGGGCGCGGACGCCGCTGGCGAAGGTCAGGTCAATGTTGTGCTGCACCTGCATCTGGTTGAAGGCTGGTTCAATCATTTCGATCGGGTCCTCCACCGTGCACAGGTTGACCTCGCGGGTTGCCAGTTGCTTGAGCGTGGCGTAGAGGGTGCTGGTCTTGCCGGAGCCGGTTGGCCCGGTGACCAGGATGATGCCGTTGGCCTGGCCGGTCATGGCGTACCAGCGTTGTTGGTCGTCATCTGACAAACCAAGCTGGTCAAAATCCTTGAGCAGCACCTGCGGGTCGAAAATCCGCATCACCAACTTTTCGCCAAACACCGTCGGCAAGGTCGAAAGGCGCAGTTCCACCTCAATGCCCGCCGGGCTTTTGGTCTTGACCCGGCCGTCCTGGGGTTTGCGTTTTTCTGCCACATTCATCCGGCCCAGGCTCTTGAGGCGGCTGACCACCGCCATCGTGACTTGAGGTGGAAACTGATAGACATCGTGCAGCAGCCCGTCGATACGAAAACGCACGCGGCCCTGGTCGCGACAGGGCTCGACATGGATATCACTGGCGCGCTGCTCAAAGGCGTATTGCAACAGCCAGTCGACGATGGTGACGATATGCGCGTCATTGGCATCCGGTTCCTGATCGCTGGCGCCGAGGCTGAGCAGTTCGACGTTGCCGGCCACCGCCGCCTTTTGATCGGCGCCGCTGACGGATTTGGCCAACCGGTAGAACTCGCCGATGCAGCGCTCAATAGCCTTGGGGTTGGCGACCACGCGCTTGATCGAGCGCTTGAGCACCTGTGCCAACCCGGCTTCCCAGTCGCGGACATGGGGCTGGGCGCTGGCGACGGTGACGGTCTGCGCATCCACGGCCACCGCCAGGATCCCATGGCGTTGCGCAAAGGCATGGGACATCAACGGCACCACGGTGGCCACCTCGATCTTGAGCGGGTCGATACGCAGATACGGCTGCCCGACGTGCGTGGCCAGCCATTGCGTCAGGGTTTCCAGGCACAGCCCCTGTGCTGCGATGCATTCCAGAGGGTGCTGCCGGGTGGCGGGCAGCGCCGCTAATGAATGCGCCACCTCTGCAGTTACCAGCCCTTGCTCGACCAGCACCGGCAGCAATTGATGCAGTTCCAATCGGTGAGTGTGCAAGGCGGTAGGCATGGGTATTTCCTGGCAGGCTTGGGGTGTAAACCCAGGCTAGCCTGCCCCTGAATATCCACCTCCCAGTGAGTATTGCCGGCTTTTACAGGCTGGCCGCCGTCACGGCTGCAGGCCTCAGGGAATCGGCCCGCCACACGTCCAGCGAGCAGACGCTGATCAGGTTTCTAATCTTTTCACCGATCACTTGGGCGCGGTGCCAGCTTAAACCGTCCATCACGATATCAATGTTCAACAGGTCGTCTTCACGGCTCACATTCACCTGTTGCGGGGTCAGGAACTGCAAGGCGAAATAGTTGAGCACCCGGCACAACACGTCCGGCTCGGCCTCGGCGACGATCTGATAATGCGCCTGGCAATGGGCGCTGTTAACGGCCCAGGCATCAACGCGTGCGGGTGTGTGGGTGGTTTCGACGGCATGCATGCTGACTCTCCAAATTCGACTGGAGAAATTTTTACATTCGCCACGGGAGATTTCTTATCTAAGATGGGCTCTATTTGCGATTTATTGAATAGATTAATTCGTGACTGGCACATTCAAAGGTATTTTTATGCATAGTGAGTTGGACGCCTACGACCGCCGTATCCTCGCTTTGCTGCAAGAGGATGCTTCGCTGTCCAGTGCGCAGATCGCCGAACAGGTGGGCCTGTCCCAGTCGCCGTGCTGGCGGCGTATCCAGCGGCTCAAGGAGGAGGGCGTGATTCGCGGCCAGGTCACGCTGTTGGACCGCAAGAAGATCGGCCTCAACACGCAGATTTTTGCCGAGGTCAAACTCAACGCCCACGGCCGTTCCAACTTCACCGAGTTCACCAAGGCGATTCGCGGGTTTCCGGAAGTGTTGGAGTGTTATGTGCTGATGGGCGCGGTGGATTTTCTGCTGCGCATTGTTACGTCGGACATCGAGGCGTATGAGCGGTTTTTCTTCGAGAAGCTGTCGATGGTGCCGGGGATTCAGGAGGTTAACTCGATCGTGGCGTTGTCGGAGATCAAGTCCACCACCAGCCTGCCAGTCTTGCGCTGACAGGGCCAGCCTCATCGCAAGCAAGCCCGGCTCCTACATCGGAATGCATTCCTCTGTGGGAGCGGGCTTGCCCGCGATAGCGATTTTACAGGCGCAGCAGAGTCTTCCAGGCCCGGTTCTGATACACCGCAATCGCCTGATGCATACGCGCATCCAGCGATTCATCGGTGATCGGCTGGTTGGCCAGCAGCGCCAACTTGTTCAGCTCGCCGTACAAGCGGTCCAGCTCCGGGATGTCCACCACCTGACGTGCGTGGTGCAGCCAGGCCTGGATGCGCTCGATGCGCGGCAGTTGCTCGGCCAGGTCTTCCGGTTGCTGCTGGTAACGTGGCAGTTGCAGGGCGACGGCGTCGTCGGCCAGCAGGCGCGGCAGCCAGTTGGTGATTTGCGCGGCGCCCTGGCGATTGCCACGCACGTTGCGGTCGGCGGTCCAGGTGCGGGCCAGCAGCCAGCGCGAGGTGTTCAGCGAGAACAGGCCCCAACGCACGTCTTCAAGTTCTTCGGCGAACTGCTCCGGCGCGGCTTTGCGGATGTCTTCGTCGTCGTCACCGGCCTGCACCAGTGGGCGCCAGTCTTCCAGCAACGCGTCCAGCGCACTGCGCAGTTCACTGGTGGATTGACGCGGCGCGGCCTGGCCGAGGCTGCCGATCAGGGCGCGCAGTTCGCCGAGGTTCTCGACCCAGTCCTGCAGCAGACGCCAATGACCGTTGAAGCGGTATTGCTCGGCCAGACGTTGGCTGCTGCCCAACAGGTGCCACATGATTGCGGCGAAGGCATCGTCCAACGGCATTTCTGCGTGGATTTGCGGGGCCGGCAGGCTCAGCGAGTAGCTGCTGGCGTCGTACAAGCGGTAGCCGCGCTCGGCCTTGCTGATATCGCACGGCATCAGCGCCAGGGTCGCGGCCAGTTCTGCGGCCAGTTCCAGCAGGGCAGCCGGTTCGCCTTCGCGCAGTTCCAGTTCCAGCTCGCAGATTTCTTCTTTCTGCTTGCCGACCACCACATGGCCCAGGTCCAGTGCGGCTTCGATCACCACCTTGGCCTTGCCACGGCCCCAGGCGATTTCGGCGCGTTCACGCACAAAATCGGTAGTGAAAATTGGCTTGAGGGTCTTTTTGTCCAGCTCGGCCAATTGCTCGGGCCAGCATTCGCCGTCGAGTTTCTTCACATCGAGCTTGGCTTTGGGCAGGTCCCAGTTGTATTCATTGCGTTCCGACAAGCCGGCGACGCTTTGGCCACGGGTCTTGAGGGTCTGGATGATGTCGTCACCGTCCTTGCGCAGGCGCAGGGCGACTTTGGCCTGGGCCAGGTCGCGCTCGGGGGTGTCGAAATACTGGTTCATCAACTCACGGCGTTCCCAGCCACTTTTGTTGCGTTTTTTCAGTAGCGGGTGCTCACGCAGCGCGGCGAGGGTTTCGCGGCTGACGCGGAGCTTGATTTCGGTTTCTTTCTGCATGGCCGGAAAATCCAGGATCGGGAGCGCAGCCGGGGAAATGTGTGGCTGCCAAGGTCGTGCAGTGTACAGGACTGAGCCCGGCAACGTGCCGCAACGGTTTATTGTGTCGTGCAGATGGTTCTATAGTGGGGCTCATCCGGGAAGTTGAGAGGCTGCGCATGCCGTTACCGTCCATGAAAGAGCAATTCGCCGCGTTGATTGCCGCGCCGTCGGTCAGTTGCACCCAAGCGTCTCTCGACCAGACCAACCGCCCGGTCATCGACCTGCTCGCCAGTTGGCTGGGCGACCTGGGTTTTGCCATCGACATCCAGCAGGTCAGCCCCGGCAAGTTCAACCTGTTGGCCAGCTTCGGCAGCGGCCCCGGCGGGCTGGTGCTGGCCGGGCATAGCGATACCGTGCCGTATGACGCTGCGCTGTGGAAGACCGACCCCCTCAAGCTGACGGAAGTCGACGGCCGCTGGGTAGGCTTGGGCAGTTGCGACATGAAGGGCTTTTTTGCCCTGGCCATCGAAGCCGTGCTGCCATTGCTCGACCAACCGTTTAAACAGCCGCTGCTGATCCTCGCCACCTGCGATGAAGAAAGCTCGATGTCCGGTGCCCGCGCACTGGCCGAAGCCGGGCGCCCGTTGGGCCGTGCGGCGGTGATCGGTGAGCCGACGGGCTTGAAGCCGATCCGCCTGCACAAAGGCGTGATGATGGAGCGCATCGATATTCTGGGCCAAAGCGGCCATTCGTCGGACCCTAGCCTGGGCCACAGTGCCCTCGAAGCCATGCACGACGCGATGGGCGAACTGCGTGGCCTGCGCCTGGCCTGGCAGCGTGAGTACCGCAACCCGCAATTCAGCGTGCCGCAACCGACCATGAACTTTGGCTGCATCCACGGCGGCGATAACCCCAATCGCATCTGCGGCCAATGCTCGCTGGAGTTCGATCTGCGGCCGTTGCCGGGCATGGACCCGCAGGTTCTGCGCGCCGCGATCCGCCAGAAGCTCGAACCCTTGGCCGAGCGGCATAAAGTCAAGATCGACTACGCGCCGTTGTTCCCCGAGGTGCCGCCGTTCGAGCAGGCCGAAGACGCCGAGCTGGTAAGGGTGGCGGAACGATTGACCGGTCATCGTGCCGAAGCAGTAGCGTTCGGCACCGAAGCGCCTTATCTTCAGCGCCTTGGTTGTGAAACCCTGGTGCTTGGCCCTGGCGATATCGCCTGCGCCCACCAGCCGGGCGAATACCTCGAAATGTCACGCTTGACGCCTACAGTGCGTCTATTGCGGGAACTGATCGAGCATTACTGCCTGAAACCTGCATAAATTAACCCCTGCCTATTCGTACATAGAAGGAGAGCGAGCGTGTCGCCAAGCCTGTTCCGACGATAACCATCAGCCCGCTGTGCGCTTTCACGATTCATCCCTTTTTTGGCTGCTTTTTATTACAGGCCCAGGTTTTATGCCCGAATACGTTAATTGGCTTCGTCACGCTTCGCCTTACATCAACGCCCACCGTGACTGCACCTTTGTGGTCATGCTGCCCGGTGATGGTGTGGAACACCCCAACTTCGGCAATATCGTCCACGACCTGGTGCTGCTCCACAGCCTGGGCGTGCGGCTGGTGCTGGTGCACGGTTCGCGCCCGCAGATCGAAACCCGCCTTGAGGCACGCGGCCTTACCCCGGCTTACCACGAAGGCTTGCGCATCACCGATGCGGCGACCCTGGAATGTGTGATCGACGCGGTTGGGCATCTGCGCATTGCTATCGAGGCGCGCCTGTCCATGGACATGGCCTCGTCGCCGATGCAGGGCTCGCGCCTGCGCGTGGCCAGCGGCAACCTCGTCACTGCACGGCCGATCGGTGTGCTCGAAGGGGTGGACTACCACCACACCGGCGAAGTGCGCCGGGTCGACCGCAAAGGCATCAATCGCCTGCTGGACGAGCGCTCCATCGTGCTGCTGTCGCCCTTGGGTTATTCGCCCACCGGCGAGATTTTCAACCTGGCCTGCGAAGACGTCGCCACACGCGCCGCCATCGACCTGGGCGCCGACAAGCTGCTGCTGTTTGGCGCCGACCTTGGTTTGATCGATGAGCATGGCCGCCTGGTGCGTGAGTTGCGCCCGCAACAAGTGCCGGCGCACCTGCAACGTTTGGGCAACAACTATCAGGCTGAATTGCTGGATGCCGCCGCCGAGGCTTGCCGTGGCGGAGTAGGGCGCAGCCATATCGTCAGTTATGCCGAAGACGGCGCGCTGCTCACCGAGCTGTTCACCCGAGATGGCGGCGGCACGCTGGTGGCGCAAGAGCAATTCGAGCTGGTGCGCGAAGCGGCGATTGAAGACGTCGGCGGTTTGCTCGACCTGATCAGCCCGCTGGAAGAGCAGGGCATTCTGGTGCGGCGTTCGCGTGAGGTGCTGGAGCGTGAGATCGAGCAGTTCAGCGTGGTCGAGCGCGAAGGCATGATCATCGCCTGTGCGGCGTTGTATCAGATCGCCGATTCGGATGCCGGCGAGCTGGCGTGCCTGGCGGTCAACCCGGAGTACCGCCACGGCGGGCGCGGTGATGAACTGTTGGAACGCATCGAAACCCGTGCCCGTGCGCAGGGTTTGAAGACCTTGTTTGTCCTCACCACGCGTACCGCCCACTGGTTCCGCGAGCGCGGGTTCGTGCCGAGCAGCGTGGACCGCCTGCCGTCGGCGCGGGCGTCGCTGTACAACTATCAGCGTAATTCGAAGATTTTCGAGAAGGCGCTATAAACCCTAAGCCGGGAACGCTGCAGGTCTAAATGTGGGAGCGGGCTTGCTCGCGAATGCGGTGTACCAGTCACAGGTGTAGTGACTGATACTGAGCATTCGCGAGCAAGCCCGCTCCCACATGGGATTGCGTTTAGTCTTTTATGAATTTATCGGTCACGAAGGCCGAGTAGTCCGGCAACACCGTTTCAACCTTCCCCTGTTCCTTCAAAAACTTCGCCGTCTCCCCAATCGCCTTCGCCGTGCCGCTTTTAAGCAGCGCCTCGGTCTGCTGTGCCTGGGCATCCGGGAAGGTGGTGCCGGCCAACAGTTCTGGGATATCGGCAGCATTCGAGCCTGTCAATTTGGCGATTTTTTGCACCGGTTCGGAATCGACGGTCCAGCTGTCTTTATGGGCCGCATAGTCAGCAAAAGAATCCAGCGTGACCTTGGCAAACTTGGCCACTACGTCAGGATGTTTTTGCGCGAAATCCTTGCGCGCCACCCACACTTCGAACGTTGGCGCGCCCCACTGACCCACCTGGGCCGCGTCTGTCAGGGTTTTTCCGGTCTTGCGGATTTCCCCCAGCGCCGGCGACCACACGAATGCACCGTCGATATCGCCACGTTTCCATGCGGCCGCAATTTCTGCCGGTTGCAGATTCACCACTTTGACTTTTTGCGTGTCCAGGCCCCAGTGCTTCAGAGCGCCGAGCAGGCTGTAATGGGAGGTCGAGACGAACGGGGTGGCGATGGTTTTACCCACCAGGTCTGCGGGTTTGTCGATGCCGCTGCCATTACGTACAACCAGGGCTTCAGAAGTGTTGATCTGCGCCGATACGATAAACGCCACGATCGGTAGGTTGCGTGAAGCCGCTGCTGCAAGGGGGCTGGAACCAAGATTGCCGATCTGCACATCGCCGGAGGCGATCGCAGTGACCACTTCGGGTCCACTGTTGAAACGGCGCCAGTCGATTTTTTCGCCGATGGCTTTTTCATAGAGGCCGTCAGCCTGGGGGACTTTGCTGGGGTCGATGCCGGTTTGGTAGCCGATGGTTAAATCGGCGGCTTTGACACCAAAAGAAAGTATTAGTGACACAAAAACTGTAACAAATTGACGGGAGGATGTGCGTTTGGCCATGATGGCGTCGCCTTTTTGATCGTGAGTGACGTATGCAACCGTACGGCCACACTAATCGATCTAAAAAAAGGCTGGTAAATACCCTTTAGGAATTAGCTTATGGAGCGGTTGATCTATGCTGATCGGCTCGCTGCCTGCTGAGGCTTATTCCTGAATCGTATGAAAAAGAATGAAACAATTCTTTTTGGGTGTATGAAAAACTCATTACCCTGCAGGGACCAAATCAACTGCGGTTAGACGAAGGTAGTAGACACACAAGGTTACGATTGACTTGGTAGTCACTATCTGGCGCTAATCGCGCATCTGTGGATCGAGGGCGTCAGACCCGAGACCAAAGAAATACAAAAATTAGAAATGAGAGGAGCGGTACATGAAGAAGTCCACCTTGGCGTTGGCTGTGACCCTGGGCGCAATCGCTCAGCAAGCAGGCGCTGCCGGTTTCATCGAAGACAGTAAGGCCACACTGGGTCTGCGTAACTTCTACATCAACACGGATAACCGTGATGGTGCTGCAGACCCGTCCAGGAACGAAGAATGGGGCCAAGGCTTCGATCTGCGGTTCATTTCGGGCTATACCCAAGGCACGGTTCAGTTCGGCGTTGACGCAATCGGCTTGTACGGCGTGCGCCTCGATTCTGGCCGCGGCACCAGCGGTAACATCACCGGTACTTCATCCGGCGGTACTGTATTCCCAAGCGACGGCAATCGCGCGGTCAACGATTTCGCCAGCCTCGGTGTGACCGGTAAGGTGAAGATCTCCCAAACCGAACTGAAACTGGGTACGTTGCAGCCTAAGCTGCCAGTTATCGTGACCAACGATGGTCGTATGCTGCCGCAAACCTTCCAAGGTGGCCAGATCACTACCAACGACATCAAGGATTTGACCCTGGTTGCCGGTCAGATTGAGCATGCCAAAGGCCGTAACTCCAGCAACAACGAAGGTTTGTCGCTGGGTGGTGCCAACGGTGGCTCGAACTACACCGCAGGTAAGTTCGTCAACAAGTTCTACTATGCCGGTGGTGACTACAAGCTCACCAAAGATCTGACCGCACAGTACTACTACGGCAACCTGGAAGACTTCTACAAGCAGCACTTCCTGGGTCTGACCCATAACTGGTCGATCGGCCCGGGCGTATTGAAGTCTGACCTGCGTTACTTCAACAGTTCTGACGACGGCCTGAACGGTAATACGTCTTCCTACTACACCAGCGGTAACTACAACGGTTTCCGTGCCGGTAAGGGTAAAGTCGACAACAACCTGTACAGCGGTCTTTTCCTGTACTCCGTGGCCGGTCACACCTTTGGTGGCGGTTACCAAGTTAGCAATGGCAGCAGCGACTTCCCTTGGCTGAACCAAGGTGACGGCTCGTCGGCTTACATCACTACCGACATGCAGATCCAGAAGTTCGCCCGTGCTGGCGAGCGCACTTGGCAAGCTCGTTACGCTTATGACTTCGCCAAGGTTGGCGTACCTGGCCTGACGGCTGGCGTTGTGTACCTCAAAGGTAGCAACATCGACACCATCGCGAACACTAACGCACGTACTGAAACCACCGGCCAGTCCGAGTGGGAACGCGATATCACCGTTGCCTACGTGATTCCAGAAGGCCCGCTGAAAAACCTCGGCGTTGCCTGGAAAAACGCAATGTGGCGTACCGACCTGGCGAACACCCGTTCCCAGGACGAAAACCGTCTGATCGTCAGCTACTCGCTGCCACTGTTCTAGTAGCGTGAAGTTGTTGTAAGGCTGTAAACCTTGCCCGGCGCAACGCCGGGCAAGGTGTCTTGCTTTTCAAGTCGGGCTCAACCCCCGCAAGCCCTTCCTGAATCCCCTCTTTGTACAGCGTCTCAAGGCCTTCTCGAACCTTGAAACCGATGTTGATCCTCGCCCGTTCCCAAGTCCAATGAACAGATTTTTAATATTCCTTTATCGTCTAGATAAATCGATATTTATTCTTTTTAAATAATCTCCAACCCATGCACAGTGGGCTCCATAAGCACTCACCAGGAGCCACACCATGAGCCTAAGACTGGGCGACATCGCCCCCGACTTTGAACAGGATTCCAGCGCCGGCAAGATTCGTTTCCACGAATGGTTGGGCGATAGCTGGGGCGTGTTGTTTTCCCATCCGGCTGACTTCACCCCGGTGTGCACCACTGAGCTGGGCTTTACCGCCAAGCTCAAGGACGAATTCGCTCAGCGCGGCGTCAAGGCCATTGCCCTGTCGGTTGACCCGGTGGACTCGCACCACAAGTGGATCGAAGACATCAACGAAACCCAGAACACCATCGTCAACTTCCCGATCCTGGCCGATGCCGATCGCAAGGTGTCGGACCTCTACGACCTGATCCACCCGAATGCCAGTGACACGCTCACCGTGCGTTCCTTGTTCGTGATTGACCCGAACAAGAAGATCCGTCTGACGATTACCTACCCGGCCAGCACCGGTCGCAACTTCCACGAAATCCTGCGGGTCATCGACTCGTTGCAGCTGACCGACAACCACAAGGTCGCCACACCCGCCAACTGGCAGGACGGCGATGAAGTGGTGATCGTGCCGTCGCTCAAGGATGAGGAAGAGATCAAGAAGCGCTTTCCGAAGGGCTACCGTGCGGTGAAGCCGTACCTGCGCCTCACCCCACAGCCCAATCGCTGAAGCTGAAATCGCCATCGCGGGCAAGCCCGGCTCCCACAGTTGATCGCATTCCCCTGTGGGAGCCGGGCTTGCCCGCGATGGCGGCAGTACATACACCGCAGAAACCGAATCACATAGCAGGGGTTTTCAGGCCGTTTCGACGGCCTTTTTTTTCGCCTTGAGTTTAATAATCTTCATATTCCTTTATAGAATAAACAAATGAAAAAATAAGATTTAAAGATATATAAATATGCTGATAGGGTCTGTTCCATCTTGGCGCCATCGCCACACAGCGAACCGCCGACACTTGCTCAAGGAATACCTGCATGCTGGTCGTAACACTTGGAGGCAGCCCCAGCCAGCGTTCCCGCTCCGGGGTCTTGCTGGAAAAAACCCGTCAGTGGCTGCAAGACAAAGGCGTGGAAGTGGTGAGTTATCAGATACGGGACTTCCCGGCCGAAGACTTGCTGCATGCCCGCTTCGACAGCCCCAAAGTCATCGACCTGTTGCAGCAAATCGCCAATGCCGACGGCCTGGTCATTGCCACGCCGGTGTACAAGGCCTCGTTTTCCGGCGCGCTGAAAACCGTGCTCGACCTGCTGCCCGAACGCGCCCTGGCCCACAAGATCGTGTTGCCGATGGCCACCGGCGGCAGCATCGCCCACATGCTGGCGGTGGACTACGCGTTGAAGCCGGTGTTGTCGGCCCTCAAGGCCCAGGAATTGCTCCACGGTATTTTCGCCGAAGACAGCCAGATCGCTTACGCCGAAGGCAGTGCCCAGGCGCAACTGGTGCCGGTGCTTGAACAGCGTTTGCACGAGGCCCTGGAGACGCTTTACGGCGCCATGGCCCGTCGCCCCAAACCGCTGGACCCGAATGTGCTGAATGAACGTTTGTTGAGTGCTCGCTGGAGCATTTAAGCCGTATCGGAATTTGTAGTACTCACCTTACTCAGCCGCCAACGGCCAAGCAGGTGCAGCCAACCCCCTCATCGCATTATTTGGAGAGAGCGCCATGCGCACTGTCATCTTGCGTCGTGGTCTGGTCGCACTGTTTGCTGCGGCTGTGTCCTTCGGCGCCATTGTTCAAGCCCAGGCCGCCGAGACCCTGCGGATCGGTTATCAGAAGTACGGCACGCTGGTGCTGCTCAAAGCCAAGGGCTCGCTGGAAAAACGCCTGGCCGCCCAAGGCGTGCAAGTGCAATGGACCGAGTTCCCCGGCGGCCCGCAGTTGCTCGAAGGCCTGAACGTCGGCGCCATCGACTTTGGCGTCACCGGCGAAACGCCGCCCGTGTTCGCCCAGGCGGCGGGTGCAGATTTGCTCTACGTCGCCTACGAGCCACCCGCACCGACCAGTGAAGCGATCCTGGTGCCCAAAGATTCGACGATCAAATCGGTGGCCGAGCTCAAGGGCAAGAAAATCGTGCTCAACAAAGGCTCCAATGTGCATTACCTGCTGGTACGTGCCCTGGAAGATGCCGGCCTCAAATACACCGACGTGCAAACCATCTTCCTGCCACCCGCCGATGCCCGCGCCGCGTTCGAGCGTGGCAGCGTGGACGCCTGGGTGATCTGGGACCCGTACCAGGCTGCCGCCGAAAAACAGCTGCAAGCCCGTACCCTGCGTGACGGCACCGGCATTGCCGACAACCATCAGTTCTACCTGGCCACCAAGCCCTACGCCACGCAGCACCCGGACGTGATCAAGGCGCTGGTGGAAGAAGTGCGCGCAGTGGGCGAATGGTCCAAGGCCAACCCTCAGGAAGTAACCGAACAAGTCGCACCGCTGCTCGGCTTGCCGGCGGACATCACCCTGACCTCGGTCAAGCGCCAAGGCTACGGCGCGCTGTTCCTGACCCCGGAAGTGGTCGCCGCCCAGCAGAAAATCGCCGACACCTTCTACCAGCTCAAATTGATCCCCAAACCCTTGAGCATCAAGGACGTGATCTGGACTCCACCCGCCGCCGTCGCCACAGCGCCGTAATCCGACTTCTTCAGGAGACAACTCCATGAGCCTCAATATTTTCTGGTTCCTGCCTACCCACGGTGACGGCCATTACCTTGGCACCGCCGAAGGCGCCCGCGCCGTCGATCACGGTTATCTGCAGCAAGTGGCCCAGGCGGCTGACCGCCTCGGTTTCGGCGGGGTGCTGATTCCTACCGGCCGCTCCTGCGAAGACTCGTGGCTGGTGGCCGCTTCGCTGATCCCGGTGACCCAGCGTTTGAAATTCCTTGTTGCGCTGCGCCCCGGGATCATTTCCCCAACAGTGGCCGCGCGACAAGCCGCGACCCTGGACCGTTTGTCCGGCGGGCGTGCTTTGTTCAACCTGGTCACCGGCGGTGATCCCGAAGAACTGGCCGGCGATGGTCTGTTTCTCAGTCACGAAGAACGCTACCAGGCCTCGGTGGAATTCACCCGCATCTGGCGCCGCGTGCTCGAAGGCGAAACCGTGGACTACGACGGCGAGCACATCAGCGTCAAAGGCGCCAAATTGCTCTATCCGCCGATCCAGCAGCCACGTCCGCCGCTGTACTTCGGCGGTTCCTCCGAAGCGGCCCAGGACCTCGCAGCCGAACAGGTGGAGATGGTGTTGACCTGGGGCGAGCCGCCAGCCGCGGTCGCAGAAAAGATTGCACAGGTGCGGGCCAAGGCCGAAAAACTCGGGCGTACCCTGCGTTTTGGCATTCGCTTGCATGTGATCGTGCGCGAAACCAACGAAGAAGCCTGGAAGGCCGCCGACAAGCTGATCTCCCATGTAGACGACGAAACCATCGCCCGCGCCCAGGCCTCGCTGTCGCGCTTTGATTCGGTGGGCCAGCAGCGCATGGCCGCCCTGCACGGCGGTAGCCGCGACAACCTCGAAGTCAGCCCAAACCTGTGGGCCGGCGTCGGCCTGGTGCGCGGCGGTGCCGGTACTGCACTGGTGGGCGATGGCCCAACCGTGGCGGCGCGGGTCAAGGAATACGCTGCGCTGGGCATCGACACCTTTATCTTCTCCGGTTACCCACACCTGGAAGAGTCGTATCGGGTTGCCGAGCTGTTGTTCCCGCACCTGGATATCGAGCGTCCCGAGCTGCCGAAAAGCGCCGGTTATGTGAGCCCGTTCGGCGAAATGGTCGCCAACGACATCCTTCCCAAAGCTGCGTCGCAGAGCTGAGGCGTAGTCATGAACTATGAAAAATTGAGCCATCGCGTCGCGCCTTGGGTGCTGCCGATCCTGTTGTTGGCGGTGTGGCAGCTGTCGGTGTCGGCGGGCTGGTTGTCGACGCGCATTTTGCCGGCGCCCAGCGCCGTGATCGAAGCGGGGGTCAACCTGGTACGCAGCGGCGAAATCTGGACACACCTGGCCATCAGCGGCTGGCGTGCGGGCCTGGGCTTTGTGATCGGTGGCAGCATCGGCCTGGCACTGGGCTTTATCACCGGCCTGTCGAAGTGGGGCGAGCGCCTGCTGGACAGCTCGGTGCAGATGATCCGCAACGTGCCGCACCTGGCGCTGATTCCGCTGGTGATTTTGTGGTTCGGCATTGACGAGACCGCGAAGATTTTCCTGGTCGCCCTCGGCACGCTGTTCCCGATCTACCTGAACACCTACCACGGCATCCGCAACGTCGACCCGGCGCTGGTGGAAATGTCGCGCAGCTACGGCCTGTCCGGTTTCAGCCTGTTCTGGCAAGTGATCCTGCCGGGCGCGTTGCCTTCGATTCTGGTGGGCGTGCGTTTTGCCCTGGGCTTTATGTGGCTGACGCTGATCGTGGCGGAAACCATCTCGGCCAGCTCCGGCATCGGTTACCTGGCGATGAACGCCCGCGAATTCCTGCAAACCGACGTGGTGGTACTGGCAATTGTGCTCTACGCAATCCTCGGCAAGCTTGCCGACCTCGCGGCGCGTGGCCTGGAACGTGTGTGGCTGCGCTGGCACCCGGCTTATCAAGTAAATAAAGGAGGTGCGGCATGACCGCTCAACAACCTCCGCGCCTGCTCAAGGGCATCCCGCTGGCGGTGCGCAAATTGCGCAAGTCCTTTGGTGCGCGGGAAGTACTCAAAGAGATTGATCTGCACATTCCGGCCGGCCAGTTCGTGGCCGTGGTTGGTCGCAGCGGCTGCGGCAAAAGTACCTTGCTGCGCCTGCTCGCAGGCCTGGACAAAGCCAGTGGCGGCGAGCTGCTGGCCGGCTCCGCGCCGTTGAACGAGGCGATTGAAGACACGCGGTTGATGTTCCAGGAAGCGCGTTTGCTGCCGTGGAAAAAGATCATCGACAACGTCGGCCTGGGCCTCAAGGGCAACTGGCGCCCCAAGGCATTGGAAGCGCTGGAGGCAGTGGGTTTGGCCGAGCGCGCCAATGAGTGGCCGGCGGCCTTGTCCGGTGGCCAGAAGCAACGTGTGGCCCTGGCTCGCGCGTTGATCCATCAACCGCGCCTGTTGCTGCTCGATGAGCCGTTGGGGGCGCTGGACGCCCTGACGCGCATCGAGATGCAGCAACTGATCGAAAACCTCTGGCAGAAGCACGGCTTCACCGTGTTGCTGGTCACCCACGACGTCAGCGAAGCCGTGGCGATTGCTGACCGCGTGATCCTGATTGAAGACGGCGAAATCGGCCTCGACCTGATCGTCGACCTGCCACGCCCGCGTGCCCGTGGCTCACATCGCCTGGCCGCGCTGGAAGCTGAAGTGCTTAACCGGGTGCTGTCGCTGCCAGGCTCGCCGCCGGAACCTGAACCTGTTTCACCGCTGCCTACGCAATTGCGTTGGGCTCAATAACTCATAGAGGAAAACCATCATGACTATCAAAGCCATCAACGTACGTAACCAGTTCAAAGGCACCATCAAGGAAATCGTCGAAGGCGACGTGTTGTCGGAAATCGACGTGCAGACCGCGTCCGGCATCGTGACGTCGGTGATCACCACTCGCTCGGTCAAAGAGCTGGAATTGGTGATTGGCAGCGAAGTGATTGCCTTTGTTAAGTCCACCGAGGTGTCGATCGCGAAGTTGTGATCGAATTTTGCGGTGCTCTTGATGCCGCCTTCGCGAGCAAGCCCGCTCCCACATTTGACCGAGTTCCAACTGTGGAATGCATTCAAATGTGGGAGCGGGCTTGCTCGCGAAGAGGCCGGCCCAGCCACCACCAGGCTCAGCGCTTAGGCAAATACGCCGGTAAATAAAGCCCCACATACGCATCAAATACCCGCATCCCTTCCTCGGCCATGCGCGGCGTAATCTGCCCATGTTGATGCACCGAACGCGCGTACACGCGGTCGCTCAACTCCAGCGCCAGCGCGAATACGTCCACGTCGGAGGGCAACGTCGGCACTTCGAAGTGGCGGTTGAACACTTCAAGCATCAAATCCCCCAGTTCCAAATCATGCTGACGGTCTGCCTGGGTCACTTCAGCAAGCCCGTGCTGCGCCAGGATCAACTGGCGTGCAGCCGCGTCGTTGCTGTAGATGCTGAGCATGCGTTGCTCGACGATAGAGGACAGGTCGCGCCACACCTTGAGTGAATCATGCTCGATGGGCGCCTGGATCGCGGCGCGGAAAGCGGCGTGTACATCGGCGGTCAGCGCCTCCAGCAACGCCGGCACGCTGGCGAAAAAGTGATACACCGACGACGGTGGGATCTGCGCCCGTTCGGCCACGCTGTAGATCGACAAACTCGCCACGCCTTCGCTCGCCAGCAAGGTGCGGGCGGCGTCGAGGATCGCATCGATCCGGGCCTGGCTGCGGGCGCGGGGTTTGCGAGGGGCGGCGGGGCGGGTGGGCATGGAAGTCTCCTACAAGGCAGAGGGCATTGTATGAGCACAGAAGTGTGTTGTCTGCCAGGCCGCCTTCGCGAGCAAGCCCGCACACACACTTGACCGAGTTCCAACGATGAAATGCAATCAAATGTGGGAGCTGGCTTGCCTGCGAAGAAGCCAACTCGGTCTCGAAAAGAAACCCATAAAAAAACGCCGCAGACCAACGTCAGCGGCGTTCCTTTAAAACTGCAACGGCTTACACAGTATGCAGGTACCAGTTGTACTCAAGGTCGGAGATGGAGTGTTCAAACTCTTCCAGCTCACTTTCCTTACAGGCGACGAAGATATCGATGTACTTGGGATCGATGTACTTGGCCATCACCTCGCTGTCGTCCAACTCACGCAATGCGTCGCGCAGGTTGTTCGGCAGACTCTGTTCGTTCTGCTCGTAGCTGTTGCCTTCCACCGGTGCGCCAGGCTCGATCTTGTTGGTAAGACCGTGGTGCACGCCCGCCAGGACCGAAGCCATCAGCAGGTAAGGGTTGGCGTCGGCGCCGGCCACGCGGTGTTCGATACGCACGGCATCGGAAGAGCCGGTAGGTACGCGAATCGCCACAGTGCGGTTATCCAGCCCCCAGCACGGCGAGTTCGGCACGTAGAACTGTGCGCCGAAACGACGGTAGGAGTTGACGTTGGGGCACAGGAACGCCATTTGGGCGGGCAGGGTCTCGAGCACACCGCCGATCGCGTGACGCAGTGCGGCGTTCTGCTCGGGATCCTCGCTGGCAAAAATGTTTTTGCCGTCCTTGTCCAAAATGGAGATGTGTACGTGCAAACCGTTGCCTGCCTGGCCTGGGTAAGGCTTGGCCATGAAGGTGGTGTCCATTTCATGGTCGTAGGCGATGTTCTTGATCAGGCGCTTGAGCAGTACCGCGTAGTCGCAAGCCTTGATCGGGTCGGCGACGTGGTGCAGGTTCACTTCGAACTGCGCCGGGGCACTTTCCTTGACGATGGCGTCAGCCGGGATGCCTTGCTCTTTGGCACCTTCCAGAATGTCCTGGAGGCAGTCGACGTATTCGTCGAGGTCGTCGATCAGGTAGACCTGTGTCGAGTGCGGGCGTTTGCCGGAGATCGGCGAGCGGGGCGGTTGTGGGCGGCCGTTCACGTTCTCCTGGTCGATCAGGTAGAACTCAAGCTCGAAGGCGGCGCAGATGGTCAGACCGAGGTCGTCAAATTTGCTTACAACTTGGCGGAGCACTTCGCGAGGATCGGCGAAGAAAGGTTCACCTTCAAGTTCGTGCATGGTCATCAGCAGTTGCGCGGTTGGGCGCTTTTGCCAGGGTTCATTGCATAGGGTGTCGGGGATTGGATAACAGATTCGGTCAGCATCACCGATGTCCAGACCCAGGCCGGTGCTTTCCACCGTCGAGCCGTTGATATCCAGGGCAAATAAAGAGGCAGGCAGGTTAATGCCCTTCTCGTAAACCTTGTGGAGGCTGGTGCGTTCGATGCGCTTGCCGCGCACCACACCATTCATATCCGCAATTAGAAGGTCTACGTACAGAACCTCAGGATGATCCTTAAGGAACGCGTTCGCTTCGTTAAGCTGAACGGCACGCGGGGGTACCGACATGATGCAACACCTTTGTTGTTAAAAATATCAATCATTGATCTTTTCTGGTTTCAGTCAACCCGAACGGCATGCCGAAGTCAAGCGAGGCCTTTTTTGCCCTAAAAAAGCGCCTTGAGGCCTTTTTTGGGGCTTTTTGGGGCGGTTTTTTGGGTTTGAAGGGCTTGGGACTAGCAGGCTAAAGCGGGCCGTGTTGTATTTTTTACGGGGGTGTTGTGTAAAAAAATGAACAAGGCTAAGCTCGATTCAAACCCATAACAGCAATAATACCGGGGTGCTTCATGTCTCGCCTGCCGTTAATCGGCGTCACCGCCTGCTCCAAACAGGTCGGTTTGCATGCTTATCACATCAGTGGCGACAAATACGTCCGTGCAGTCGCAGTCGCTGCCAAGGGCTTGCCATTGATCATTCCATCCTTGGGCGACTTGCTCGACCCGGCCAATATTCTTGACGGCCTGGATGGCATTCTCTTTACCGGCTCCCCCTCCAATATCGAACCCTTTCACTACGACGGTCCGGCCAGTGCGCCAGGGACTGCTCATGATTCTGCACGCGACCAGACCACCCTGCCGTTGCTGCGTGCCGCGATCGCGGCAGGCGTGCCGGTGCTGGGCATCTGCCGTGGCTTTCAGGAAATGAACGTGGCCTTCGGCGGCAGCCTGCACCAGAAGGTTCATGAAGTGCCGGGCATGATGGATCACCGCGAAGACGAGACCCAGCCGTTGGACATCCAGTACGGCCCGGCGCACGCAGTGGCGATTACCCCTAATGGGGTATTGGCAGGCCTGGGTTTGCCGCCGACGATCCAGGTCAATTCGATTCACAGCCAGGGCGTTGACCGCCTGGCGCCCGGTATGCAGGTCGAGGCGACCGCACCTGATGGGTTGATCGAAGCTTTTTCTTACAGTGCAGGCAAGGCTTTTGCTTTAGGAGTGCAATGGCACCCCGAATGGCAGGTAAGCTCTAACCCGCACTACCTCGCGATCTTCCAGGCCTTTGGCTCGGCTTGTCGAAAGCGGGCGATGCAACGCGACGCGGATGCTGCGTCAAACAACGCCTGACCTTTAATGGATGTCAGGAAACACAGCCCAGAGGCATTTATGAGTAACAACCTCGACCAGCTCACCGATTGGTTGAAAGACCACAAGATCACAGAAGTCGAATGCATGATTGGCGACCTCACGGGCATCACCCGGGGCAAGATCTCGCCGACCAACAAGTTCATCGCCGAAAAAGGCATGCGCCTGCCCGAGAGTGTTCTGTTGCAGACCGTGACCGGCGACTATGTCGAAGACGACATCTATTACGAACTGCTCGACCCGGCCGACATCGACATGATCTGCCGCCCCGACCAGAACGCGGTATTCCTGGTGCCTTGGGCCATCGAGCCGACCGCCCAGGTGATCCACGACACCTACGACAAGCAAGGCAACCCCATCGAGCTGTCGCCGCGCAACGTGCTCAAGAAGGTACTCAAGCTCTATTCCGACAGGGGCTGGCAGCCAATCGTGGCGCCGGAGATGGAGTTCTACCTGACCAAGCGCTGCGAAGACCCGGACTTCCCGCTGCAACCGCCGATTGGCCGTTCCGGTCGCCCGGAGACAGGTCGCCAATCCTTCTCTATAGAAGCCGCCAACGAATTCGACCCGTTGTTCGAAGACGTCTACGACTGGTGCGAGTTGCAGGAGCTGGACCTCGACACCCTGATTCACGAGGACGGCACGGCGCAGATGGAAATCAACTTCCGTCACGGCGATGCCCTGTCCCTGGCCGACCAGATCCTGGTGTTCAAGCGCACCATGCGTGAAGCGGCGCTCAAGCACAACGTAGCCGCCACCTTTATGGCCAAGCCAATGACCGGCGAGCCGGGCAGCGCGATGCACTTGCACCAGAGCATCATCGACATCGCCACCGGCAAGAACGTCTTCTCTAATGAAGACGGGACCATGAGCCAGCTGTTCCTCAACCACATTGGCGGCCTGCAGAAATTCATCCCGGAATTGCTGCCGCTGTTTGCCCCCAACGTGAACTCGTTCCGCCGCTTCCTGCCCGACACCTCGGCGCCGGTCAACGTGGAATGGGGCGAAGAAAACCGCACCGTCGGCCTGCGCGTACCGGATGCCGGCCCGCAGAACCGCCGCGTCGAAAACCGCCTGCCAGGCGCCGACGCCAACCCGTACCTGGCAATTGCCGCCAGCTTGCTGTGTGGCTACATCGGCATGGTCGAAGGCCATAACCCAAGCGCACCTGTAGTGGGCCGTGGTTACGAGCGCCGCAACCTGCGCCTGCCGTTGACCATCGAAGACGCCCTGGAGCGTATGGAAAACAGCAAGACCATCGAGAAGTACCTGGGGCAAAAATTCATCACAGGCTACGTCGCGGTCAAGCGGGCCGAGCATGAAAACTTCAAGCGCGTGATCAGTTCGTGGGAGCGGGAATTCCTGCTCTTCGCCGTCTGATGCGCCGGGCGTGCGGGGCAACCTGCGCGCCCTTCACCGAAAAAGTCTAGGAGACCGGTATGTCCAGCAACAACCCGCAAACCCGTGAATGGCAAGCCTTGAGCAATGATCACCACCTGGCGCCGTTCAGCGACTTCAAGCAATTGAAAGAGAAAGGCCCACGGATCATCACCAAAGCCCACGGCGTTTATCTGTGGGACAGCGAAGGCAACAAGATCCTCGACGGCATGGCCGGCCTGTGGTGCGTGGCGATCGGTTACGGTCGCGATGAACTGGCTGACGCCGCCGCCAAACAGATGAAAGAACTGCCGTACTACAACCTGTTCTTCCAGACCGCCCACCCGCCGGTGCTGGAGTTGGCCAAAGTCATTTCCGAGGTCGCGCCTGCCGGCATGAACCACGTGTTCTTTACCGGTTCCGGCTCCGAAGGCAACGACACCATGCTGCGCATGGTCCGCCATTACTGGGCGATCAAGGGCCAGCCGAACAAGAAAACCATCATCAGCCGCAAGAATGGCTACCACGGCTCCACCGTGGCCGGCGCCAGCCTGGGCGGCATGACTTATATGCATGAACAGGGCGACTTGCCGATCCCGGGCATCACCCATATCGCCCAGCCGTACTGGTATGGCGAAGGCGGCGACATGAGCCCGGAAGAGTTCGGGATCTGGGCTGCCAACCAGCTGGAAGAAAAGATTCTGGAACTGGGCGTGGACAACGTCGGTGCCTTTATTGCCGAGCCGATCCAGGGGGCCGGTGGCGTGATCGTGCCGCCTGAGACCTACTGGCCGCGCATCAAGGAAATTCTCGCCAAGTACGACATCCTGTTCGTCGCCGATGAAGTGATCTGCGGTTTCGGCCGTACCGGCGAATGGTTCGGCAGCGATTTCTACGACCTTAAGCCCCACATGATGACCATCGCCAAGGGCTTGACCTCGGGTTACATCCCCATGGGCGGCCTGATCGTGCACGACGACGTGGTTGCCGTGCTCAATGAAGGCGGCGATTTCAACCACGGCTTCACCTATTCCGGTCACCCGGTGGCCGCCGCCGTGGCCCTGGAAAACATCCGCATCCTGCGCGATGAAAAAATCATTAAGCGTGTGCACGACGAAGCGGCACCGTATTTGCAAAAGCGTCTGAGGGAACTGGCTGATCACCCGTTGGTGGGTGAAGTTCGCGGTGTGGGCATGCTCGGGGCGATTGAGCTGGTGCAGGACAAGGCCACGCGCAAACGTTACGAAGGCCGGGGTGTGGGCATGATCTGCCGCACGTTCTGCTTCGAGAACGGCCTGATCATGCGTGCCGTGGGCGACACCATGATCATTTCGCCGTCGCTGGTGATCAGCAACGCGGAAATCGACGAGCTGGTGACCAAGGCTCGCCATTGCCTGGACCTGACTTTGGCGGCATTGCAGGGCTAAGTGCTAGGCTCAGAACGCAGCGGCTTTCGGGCGCTGCATTCTGAGCAGCTATAAATGAGGCTTTGGTTGAAAGCCGGCCTCGGAACTTGCCAGACTGTCGCCCTGTTTTGTTGCCCTTTAGACGGGCCGCTTAACACTGTAAGAACGTGGCCCAAAAAAGAAAAATTGGAGCATCACCAAATGAAGGCATTAGGTTTGAAGAACGCTGGCAAGACCCTCCTCGCCTTGTCCCTGTTGGGCGCAATGGCGGGCGCGGCCCAGGCAGACGATAAAGTCCTGCACGTGTACAACTGGTCCGACTACATTGCACCGGACACCATCGCCAACTTTGAAAAAGAGTCAGGCATCAAGGTGGTGTACGACGTTTTTGACAGCAACGAGACCCTCGAAGCCAAGTTGCTGGCAGGCAAGTCCGGTTATGACATCGTCGTACCGTCGAACAACTTCCTCGCCAAGCAGATCAAGGCCGGCGTCTATCAGGAGCTGGACAAGTCCAAGCTGCCTAACTACGGCAACCTGAACACATCCCTGCTTAAAGCCGTGTCGGTCAGCGACCCGGGCAACAAGCACGCCTTCCCGTACATGTGGGGCTCGATCGGTATCGGCTACAACCCGGAGAAGGTCAAGGCTGCACTGGGTATCGACAAGATCGACTCGTGGGACGTGCTGCTCAAGCCTGAGAACATCGCCAAGCTCAAAAGCTGTGGTGTGAGCTTCCTTGATTCGCCAACCGAAATGCTGCCGGTGGCGCTGCACTACCTGGGTCTGCCGACCGATACCCAGAAGAAAGACGACCTCAAGAAAGCTGAAGACTTGTTCCTCAAGCTGCGCCCATCGATCGGCTACTTCCACTCGTCCAAGTACATCTCGGACCTGGCCAACGGCAACATCTGTGTAGCCGTGGGTTACTCGGGTGACATCCAGCAGGCCAAGTCCCGCGCGGCTGAAGCCGGTGGCAAGGTCAAGGTGGCCTACGACATTCCGAAAGAAGGCGCCGGTAGCTTCTTCGACATGGTCGCCATCCCTAAAGATGCCGAAAACGTCGACGCCGCCTACAAGTTCATGAACTACCTGCTCAAGCCGGAAGTCATGGCCTCGATCACCAACAGCGTGCGTTTCCCGAACGGTAACGAGAAGGCTACCGCATTGGTCGACAAAGACATCACCAGCGACCCGGGCATCTACCCGCCAGCTGATGTGCAGGCCAAGCTCTACGCCATTGCTGACTTGCCGGCTGCAACCCAGCGTGAAATGACACGCAGCTGGACCAAGATCAAGTCTGGTAAGTAAGCCTTAAAAGCTGTGGGAGTGGCTTGTGTGGGAGCGGGCTTGCTCGCGAAGACGGTGTGTCAGCCAGCGGATGTATCAACTGATACTCCGCTTTCGCGAGCAAGCCCGCTCCCACATAGCCCGTTCACACAAATTAAATGACAGAAAGTTTTGCCGGATCGGTTTATCGAGGGTAAGTTGCGCGCCGGTTTTGTTGCCGGGCAACAACTTTAAGGCCCAACTATTTAAGAGGACCTCCACTTGCCAATTTCTTTATTTCGCAAAGCCATGCTGGTGGGTGCAGGTATCACGCTGGCTGTGAGCGTGCAGGCCGCACCGACGGTGCATATTTATAACTGGTCGGACTACATTGGCCCGGACACCCTGGCCAATTTTGAAAAGGCGACAGGCATCAAGCCCGTGTATGACGTGTTTGATTCCAACGAAACCCTGGAAGGCAAGTTGCTCGCCGGTCGTACCGGTTACGACGTGGTGGTGCCGTCCAACCATTTCCTCGGCAAGCAGATCAAGGCCGGGGCGTTCCAGAAGCTCGACAAGTCATTGCTGACTCATTATTCCAACCTCGACCCGGTGCTGCTCAAGCGCCTGGAAAAGAACGACCCGGGTAACCAGTACGCCGTACCGTACCTGTGGGGCACCAACGGCATCGGTTACAACGTCGACAAAGTCAAAGAAGTGCTGGGCGTCGACCATATCGATTCCTGGGCCGTGCTGTTCGAACCGGAGAACATGAAGAAACTCGCCACCTGTGGCGTTTCGTTCATGGATTCGGCCGATGAAATGCTGCCGGCGGTGCTCAACTACATGGGCCTGAACCCCAACAGCACCAACCCCGAAGACTACAAGAAGGCCGAAGCGAAGCTGCTCAAAGTGCGGCCCTACGTGACCTATTTCCATTCTTCCAAATACATCTCGGATCTGGCCAACGGCAACATTTGCGTGGCGGCCGGTTTCTCCGGTGATGTGTTCCAGGCCAAGGCCCGTGCGGCCGAGGCTGGCAAAGGCGTGAACATCGCCTACACGATTCCCAAAGAAGGCGGCAATTTGTGGTTTGACGTGCTGGCGATCCCGGCGGATGCCACCAACGTCAAAGAGGCCCACGCCTTCATCAACTATTTACTGCAACCTGAGGTGATCGCTCAGGTCAGTGATCAGGTCGGTTATGCCAACCCTAACCCAGGGGCGGACAAACTGATGGAGCAATCGATACGCACTGACGCAGCGGTTTACCCACCGCAGGCGGTTCTCGACCGGACGTTCGTCAACTTCGAGCTACCCCCGAAAGTGCAACGTTTAATGACCCGTAGCTGGACCAAGGTCAAGACGGGCAAGTAAAGCTCAAACTATCCAAGGTTTCGCCCGTCTTGGGCGAACCTCAAATTTTGTTGGGAGTTTCGTAAATGGCAGTTGCCTCCGGCGCCTATAAGAAAGCCCTCGAGGGCGACCAGACACCGAAAAAGGTGTTGGTCAAAATCGACCGGGTCACGAAGAAGTTCGACGAGACGATTGCCGTGGACGATGTGTCCCTGGAAATCAAAAAAGGCGAGATCTTCGCCTTGCTCGGCGGATCGGGTTCGGGCAAATCCACCCTGCTGCGCATGCTCGCAGGCTTCGAGCGCCCAACGGAAGGTCGCATCTACCTCGACGGTGTGGACATCACCGACATGCCGCCCTACGAGCGGCCGATCAACATGATGTTCCAGTCCTACGCCTTGTTCCCACACATGACTGTGGCGCAGAACATCGCCTTCGGCCTGCAACAGGACAAGATCCCCAAGGCTGAAGTCGACGCCCGCGTGGCCGAGATGCTCAAGCTGGTGCAGATGAGCCAGTACGCCAAGCGCAAGCCGCACCAGCTGTCCGGTGGCCAGCGTCAGCGTGTGGCGTTGGCACGCTCGTTGGCCAAACGCCCGAAACTGCTGCTGCTCGATGAGCCGATGGGCGCATTGGACAAAAAACTGCGTTCGCAGATGCAGCTGGAACTGGTGGAAATCATCGAGCGCGTAGGCGTGACCTGCGTGATGGTGACCCACGACCAGGAAGAGGCCATGACCATGGCCGAGCGCATCGCGATCATGCACCTGGGCTGGATCGCGCAGATCGGCAGCCCGATCGATATCTACGAAACCCCAACCAGCCGCCTGGTGTGCGAGTTCATCGGCAACGTCAACATCTTCGACACCCAAGTGGTGGACGACGCCGAAGGCCACGCGGTGCTCAAGTGCCCGGATCTGGACCGCGACATCTACGTGGGCTACGGCATCGCCACCTCGGTGGAAGACAAGTCGGTGACCTATGCGATCCGCCCGGAAAAACTGCTGGTCACCACCGAAATGCCGACCTGCGAGCACAACTGGTCCAGCGGCAAAGTGCACGACATCGCCTACCTGGGCGGCCACTCGGTGTTCTACGTGGAACTGCCGAGCGGCAAGCTGGTGCAGTCTTTCGTGGCCAACGCCGAACGCCGTGGCCAGCGCCCAACCTGGGGTGACCAGGTGTACGTGTGGTGGGAAGACGACAGCGGCGTGGTGCTTCGCTCATGAACATGAAAAAGCTCAAGCGCCAGCTGCAACGAATAACACCCGGTGGCCGGCATGTGGTCATCGGGATCCCTTTCCTCTGGCTGTTCCTGTTTTTTGCGTTGCCGTTCTTCATCGTCCTGAAGATCAGCTTTGCCGAAGCCGACGTCGCGATCCCGCCTTACACCGAGATCTACACCTTCGTTGAGCAAAAGCTGCAACTGGTGCTCAACCTGGGCAACTACGCGATGCTCGGCGACGATGAGTTGTACATCGCCGCCTACCTGGGCTCGCTGAAGATGGCGTTTTTCAGCACCGTGCTGTGCCTGCTGATCGGCTACCCGATGGCCTACGCCATCGCCAGCGCCCGCAAAGAGATGCAGACCGTGCTGGTGCTGCTGATCATGATGCCGACCTGGACCGCGATCCTGATCCGCGTGTATGCGTGGATGGGCATTCTCAGCAACAACGGCTTGCTCAATGGCTTCCTGATGTCCATCGGGCTGATCAACGAGCCGTTGCAGATCCTCAACACCAACATTGCGGTGTATATCGGCGTGGTCTATTCGTACCTGCCGTTCATGATCCTGCCGCTGTACGCCAACCTGGTCAAACACGACCAGAGCCTGCTGGAAGCCGCGTCCGACCTGGGTTCGAGCACCTTCAACAGCTTCTGGAAAATCACCGTGCCGCTGTCCAAGAACGGCATCATCGCCGGCTGCATGCTGGTGTTTATCCCGGTGGTGGGCGAGTTCGTGATTCCTGAACTGCTTGGCGGTCCGGAAACCCTGATGATCGGTAAAGTGCTGTGGCAAGAATTCTTCAACAACCGTGACTGGCCGGTGGCGTCTGCCCTGGCGGTGGTGATGCTGGCGATCCTGATCGTGCCGATCATCCTGTTTAACCGCAGCCAAGCCAAAGAGATGGAGGGCAAGATATGAAGCGCTTCAGTTTCTCGAGTTTCATGCTGGTGGCGGGGTTGCTGTTCATCTACCTGCCGATGCTGATCCTGGTGATCTACTCGTTCAACGAATCCAAACTGGTGACGGTGTGGGGCGGTTGGTCGATCAAGTGGTACGTGGGCCTGCTGGACAACACCCAGTTGATGGGCTCGGTGGCCCGCTCGCTGGAAATTGCCTGCTACACCGCCGTTGCGGCGGTGGCGTTGGGCACGCTGGCGGCGTTCGTGCTCACCCGTATCAGCCACTTCAAGGGCCGCACGCTGTTCGGTGGCCTGGTGACTGCGCCATTGGTGATGCCCGAAGTGATCACCGGTCTGTCGCTGTTGCTGCTGTTTGTGGCCATGGCGCAGATGATCGGCTGGCCCCAGGAGCGTGGCATCGTCACCATCTGGATCGCCCACACCACCTTCTGTGCGGCGTACGTGGCGGTGGTGGTATCGGCGCGCTTGCGTGAGCTGGACCTGTCGATCGAAGAAGCGGCGATGGACTTGGGCGCGCGGCCATGGAAGGTGTTCTTCCTGATCACCATCCCGATGATCGCGCCATCCCTGGCGGCGGGCGGCATGATGTCGTTCGCGCTGTCGCTGGACGACCTGGTGCTGGCCAGCTTCGTGTCGGGCCCGGGTTCGACGACGTTGCCGATGGAAGTGTTCTCGGCGGTGCGTCTGGGGGTTAAACCCGAGATCAACGCCGTGGCCAGTTTGATTCTGCTGGCGGTGTCGCTGGTGACCTTCCTGGTGTGGTTCTTCAGCCGTCGGGCCGAAGAGATGCGCAAGAAGGCGATTCAACAAGCCATCGAAGAAGCGGCGGCAGACGGTTGGCAGCAACCCGACAAGCGTCGGGCGCCTGCGCCGGTCTAACTGGCGCAACACGTAAACAATGTGGGAGCTGGCTTGCCTGCGATAGCGGTGTGTCAGTCGACGGATGAGTCGACTGACATGGCCTCATCGCAGGCAAGCCAGCTCCCACATTTGATTGCATTTCAAGTCAGCTATGCAGCCCAAGGCGATTTGCGAATCACCTCGACAAAGCTCATCGGCTTGAACCCTGGCTCCTGATCCACCAGCACATCGGTCTTCACGTTGCCAAACGTGGTCTGCGGACGATGACGCAAGCCGTCGGCAAACGCGCAGATGATGCACTCCTTGAACCCTTCGCCGCGTGGATGCGCATGCACCACGGCTTCGCGCTGCACGCTGGAAAAGGCGGCGTAGTCCATGCCCAGCACGTCCATCTCAACGCCTGCGGTCACCAGTGCCACAGTCGGGCGCAAATGCTGCGGCACGCCTGGCGTGGTGTGCAGGGCGATCGACAACCAGACTTGTTCGATATCGTCATCGCTCAGCCCGTAAGGCTTGAGGAACGCGGCCGCTGCGTTGGCGCCGTCCACTTCGAAACGCTCGTTGTCACTGCGATGGCCTTCAACCAGGCCCAGGTCGTGGAACATGGCGCCGACGTAAAGCAGCTCGGGGTTATAAGCCAACTGCTTGCGCTCACCGCTCAACGCGCCGAACAGGAATACACGGCGCGAGTGGTGGTAAAGCAAGTCGGATTCGACGTCGCGGATGTATTCGGTGGCGGCCTTGGCCAGGGCGCTATCCGGGATCTGGATGCCGGCAATGGAGTTGCTCATGGTCGTTCTCCTCAACAAAGCGCCGGGGGTGGCGCCGATGAGTGAAGTCTGGTCGCGTACCCGCGAAGGAGCTATCGCAGCGAGGGTGCGATGTCGGCCAATGTGGCGCCATATCGCGCCAGTCTGAATACTCTCTGAGGCTTGAGTAGATCAAATGTGGGAGCGGGCTTGCTCGCGAAAGCGGTATGTCAGTTAATACATGTGTCGACTGAACAACCGCTTTCGCGAGCAAGCCCGCTCCCACAGGGGTTTTGCATTTATTCAGTTAAAAAAGGTAGTTGTGAGCATGGGCAAAACCATCGCCATCCTGATCTTCCCTGGCGTCCAGTCACTGGACGTGACCGGCCCCATGGATGTGTTCTGCGAGGCCAACCGTTTTCTGCCGCCCGAAGACCATTATCAGCTTGAAGTGATCGGCCTGAGCCACGGCACGATGGCCGCCTCTAACGGCCTGTTATTGCAGGCCCACAGACATTACTGCGATGCCTTGCAAGCCTATGATCTGTTGCTGGTCGCTGGTGGCCCGCAGTTGCCTTTTGAGGATTTCGGCGCGCAGTTCGATGATTGGCTACGCGGTGCCGCCTCTCGCGCACAGCGTTTCGGCTCGATCTGCAATGGCGCCTTCATGCTGGCGCGCGCCGGGTTGCTGGATGGCAAAACCGTCACCACACACTGGAACGATGCCGCCGACCTGGCGCGCCTGTGCCCCTCGGCCCAGGTCGATGCCGACCGGCTCTACGTGCAGGACGGCAATCTCTACACCTCGGCGGGCGTCACGGCCGGCATCGACCTGTCGCTGTACCTGCTGGCCCAGGACCATGGCCCGGAAGTCGCGTTGAGCGTGGCCAAGCGCCTGGTGGTGTTCACCCAGCGCGCGGGTGGGCAGTCGCAGTTCAGCCCATTCCTCACGCCCCACGCCGAAAGCACCTCGGCGGTGGCGTTGGTGCAGTTGTACGTGCTGGCGAACCTGACCGGGGATTTGGGTATTGCTGACTTGGCCAAGGCTGCCAATATGAGTGCGCGCAACTTCTCTCGGGTGTTTGCCCGTGAAGCGCGCATAACCCCCGCCGAGTTCGTCGAGCGGGCGCGGGTGGACGCGGCGCGGGTGATGCTCGAAAGCAGCCCCGCACCGCTGAAAACCGTGGCCTACCAATGCGGCTTTCGTGACGCCCAGCACATGCGCAGTGTGTTCAACCGCCGGCTGGGCGTTACGCCGCAACAGTTCCGGCTTAACTTTGCGGCGCCGGTGTGAGCGTGTCGTAGGCTTCCAGCGCGCGCAGCGAATAGATATACGCAGCGCCGGCATTCATCGAGATGGCGGTGGCAAGCGTGGCGGCCACTTCTTCGCGGGACGCACCGGCCTTGATCGCCGCGTCGGCATGCACACCGATGCAACCGTCGCAACGCGTGGTGATGGCCACGGCGATGGAAATCAGTTCACGGGTCTTGGCGTCGAGTACATTGTTTTCCTCGGCAGCCTCGCCCAGCGCCATGTAGGCTTTGACCATCTTCGGGTTGCTCTTGCCCAGCGCGCCAAAGGCTTTCTTCACGGTAGGCAGCAAGTCGGACCAGTTATTGAACATTGCGGTAACTCCTGAACGGGTTGGGTGTGAAGCCAGTGTGCGCGGTTCAGGTTTGGCGCTTTTGTTCGATCCACTCACCTTTTTGACCGATGCTCGCAAATGAACTCCATCGACACCTTGATCGCGTTGGCCAACCTGCGTGGCAGCCTGGACCTGCGCTGCCAGTTCCAGGGCGCGTGGGCCATGGACCACGAGCCTGAGCCACTGGGCGTGGCGCCGTATCACATCGTGCTGGCGGGCACCTGCCACGCCGAGTTGTCGGGCGGCCAGCAGGTGACGCTGGAGGAGGGCGACATCCTGTTGATGCCCGGTGGCGCGACGCATCTGGTGCGCAGCCAGGGCGCGCGGGTAAAGCCGGTGGCGCAAACCATCATCGAGGGCGGCCTGTTGCCGATCCACCGCCTGGGAGGCGAGCAGCCGGACGTGGACATGCTCTGCGGCAGCTTTCGCTACAACCGCCAGTCGTTGTTGCTCAGTGCGTTGCCGGACTACCTGGTGGTGTCCAGCCGTGAGTGGCAGGGCGACGGGCAATTGGCAGCGCTGATTGCCTTGTTGCGCAGCGAAGCGGACGGCCAGCAACTGGGCGCACGCTCGTTTATCGACGCCCTGTCGCAAGCCTTGTTCACCCTGATCCTGCGCACCTGGCTGGCCCGCCAGGCGCCGGTGGCAGGCACCTTTGCCTTACTCGCCGACAAACGCCTGAGCAAAGCCTGGCAGGCGATGCTGGCCGAGCCCGGCCATGAGTGGACCATCGACAGCCTGGCGGCGGCAGCCAACATGTCGCGGGCCACTTTCATGCGGGCGTTTGTGAAAGTCGCGGGTGTGTCGCCGTGGGTGCTGCTGACCCAGCTGCGCATGGAGCTGGCGTTTAACCTGCTGCGCCAGTCGCGCCTGAGCCTGCTGGATATCGCCGCCCAGGTGGGTTATCAGTCCCAGGCGGCGTTCAGCAAGAAGTTCAAGGAAACCTACGGCGAGGCGCCAGGGCGAATGCGAGCAAGCCCGCTCCCACATTGACCGCATTCTTCCAGCACTATTTTCTCGCAGGCAACAGCTTCAGCGTGCCACGGGTATTCGCCGTCACTTCCTCATCACTGAAATGCGCCTGCTCGTACCCACCCTCGATATAGGTTTCGGCCTGGTCGCCATAGTGCGAGTCAAACGGCACGCCGCTTTGCCCCACGGGGTTGATAGTCAACGCATGGGCCGGGTCGGCAAAGTCGATCAGGCGGCGCGTCGATGGGCCATAGGTCACGGGCCACGGCGCAGGGCCGATCATGGCCGATTGGTTATTTGGCACCTCGTGGGTGCCGGGCGCCGGGAATGGGCCGACGTTGAATATCATGTCCAATGGCTTCTGCATGCCCAGCGGGTGGCCGTGGGTCAGGGTGTGGGCTTTGCCCCACTGCCATTGCGACGGGTCATCGCCAAAGGTGGCCTTGAGGTGCGCGAGGCTGTTGTCCCAGGCGAGTTTTACCGTGTCGGCGCGCTTGCCGTTCCACCACGGCGAATCCGCTGAGGCGGCCAGGCGTGGCAGCGCCGCGTCGATCACCCGCGTGGTGATCAGGGTTTTGAACATCGCATCGCCCAGTTTCGGGTGGAAGGCCGCGTCGGTGAGGTTGAACAGGAACTGGTTGAACAGCGTGGCACTGGTGGAGTCCAGCGGATAGTCGCCTTTCCAGCTTGCAAGCTGCTCCACCAGTTTCAACTGCGCCGGGTCTTTGACCACTTCACGCAGCACCGGCAACAGCGGCGCCAGCAGGCGTGGGCCGTAGGCGGTGGTGGTGCCCAGTTGCAAGGCCTGGCTGTTGTTCACGTCCCACTTCACGCTTTTGTCGCTCAACTGCGTGTTCAACTGCTGGCCGCGATCGGCGAGGTTGTAGTAACCGGGGATCTCCATGCCAGTGGGCGAGGCCGGCTGGGCGTTGGCCGACACCACGTAGCCACGGGCCGGGTTTTCTTCCTGGGGGTTGGCGCTGAACGGGTAGAAGCCCAGCTTGTCGGCTTGGGCGGTACTGCCGTCGAGAATAAACGCCGGGTTCACGCCAGCGGGGCGGATTGGCAACTGCGCCGCCGCCCACCAGCCGATATCACCCTTGGCATTCGCCCACACGATATTCAGGCCCGGCGCCGCAACCTTGGCCGCCGCCGCACGTACTTTGGCCAGGGTGTCGGCGCGGTTGAGTTCGTAGAAGCCTTCGAGAATCGGGTCTTCGGTGTCGAGGAACGCCCACCACATGGCAATCGGCGTGCTGCCGGCATTCTCGCCCAGCACATCATTGATGATCGGGCCGTGGGGCGACTGACGCAGGGTGAGCGTCACCGGCGCCTGGCCCTTGACCGCAATCTGCTGTTCGCTGCTGGTTAGGTTGACCCATTGGCCGTGGTACCAGACCTGGTTAGGGTTGTCCGGGTTGACCTTTTCGGCGATCAGGTCGAGGTCATCGTTCTGGAACATGGTCAGGCTCCAGCCGAAATCCAGGTTGTGTCCCAAAAACGCCACCGGTACCAATGCGTTGTGATAGCCGTACAGCTCAAAGCCCGGCGCCGACAACTGCGCCTCGTACCACACCGACGGCACCGAGAAACGGATATGCGGGTCACCCGCCAGCAACGGCTTGCCGCTTTTGGTGCGGCTGCCGCTGATGGCCCAGGCGTTGCTGCCTTCGAACTGCGGCAAGCCATTGTCGGCCAGGGCCTTGTCGCTCAAGGCGGCGAGGGCGCCGAGGGAGTTCCAGTCGCTGGCTGCCAGGTTCAGCGCGCCTTTGGGCTGCCAGTCGAGGTCGAAGACTTTCAGGTAGTCGCTGCCCAGTTGGTCGCGCACGTAAGTCAGCAGCGGCTCGGTACGAAACGCGGCAGCAAAGCTGTAGGCCATATACCCGGCGACACTGATGGTGTCCTCAGCGGTGAAGCGTCGTTTAGGGATGCCCAGCACGTCAAACTCCATGGGGCTGGCGTGGCTGTCCTGATATTGGTTGATGCCGTCCAGGTAGGCTTGCAAGGCCTTCCAGGCTGCCGAATCGTGATCCATGTGCTCGACGTAGCTCAAGGCGCGCTCGCGTATGCGCAGGCTGCGAAACAGCTTGTCGGTCTCCAGCACTTTCGGCCCGAGCACCTCGGCCAGCTCGCCACGGGCCAGGCGCCGCATGATCTCCATCTGGAACAGCCGGTCTTGGGCGTGTACATAGCCGAGGGCGCGATACAGGTCGGTCTCGTTTTCGGCGCGAATGTGCGGCACGCCCCGGTCGTCATAGCGCACCGTCACCGCGCCTTGCAGGTTGGCCAGTGTCTCGGTGCCCTGGCGGGTCGGTTGCTTGCTGTAGACATACCAGCCAGCGCCGGCCAAGAGGGCGGCAATCAGGATAGCGAGCACGGTCAGGCTGCGTTTCATGGACGGTCCTTGAGTCAGTCACCTTGAAGGTCAACGGAGTCTAATCGGTTTGGTGAGCAGTGCGGGAATTGCTGATACGCCGTTGTGACAGCCGAGGTTCAAGTGGCGAATGTGTCGACTACGCTACTATTGCGCCGGTCATCTTTGAGCTTTTTTCCATGACTTGCGCCACGCCACCTCTCCCAGACTCCAGCCGCTCCGAGGCTGCCTACGCGTGCTGCCTGGAAGCGCCATCGCTGATCGGCCGTTTCTTGCAGCACCCGCCGGTGGGCTTTGACGCGCGGCTGTCCGACCAGGGCCTGCCGTACTTCTTTACGCCGTTCGACCTGCTGACCACCGCCGAAGACGCGTTTGTGGAACGTGTGCGCGGCTGGCCGGGGTTCGGTTTGTGGCGTTCGTGGCTGCGTATCGACAGCTGTTTCGTCGGCACCACGGTCAGTGAATATTCGCCATTGCCCCGCAACGTGCCGCCCCAGGACCTCGCGCAGTGGCTGCAAGAAGAATGCGCGCCGCAGTGCAAACTTACCGTCGTCAAAGATGTGCCCTGCGACTCGCCGCTGCTGAGCGAGGCGGATAACCGCTACGCCCAAGCCTTGATCGAGGACTGCACCCGGCGCGGCTTTATCAGCCTGGAAGGCCAGGCGCTGGCCTACGTGCCAATCAATTTCAGCAGCATCGACGAGTACCTGGCGCGCTTGTCCCACAGCCGTCGGCGCAATATCCGGCGCAAACTGCGCAGCCGCGAGGCGTTGCGAGTGGAAGTCCTGAACACTGGCGATGCGCGCTTCAACGATGAGGCCTGGCTTGCGCAGTTGTACGCCCTTTACAAAGCGGTGTACGACCAAAGCGAGATCCATTTCGACCTGCTGACCCCGGCGTTTTTCCGCAGCTTGTTACAGGACGCCGCCAGCAACGGGCGGGTGTTCTGCTACTGGCACTGCGACGAACTGATCGGCTACAACCTCTGCTATGTGGAGGGCGACAAGCTGCTCGACAAATACATCGGGCTCAACTACCCGCAGGCGTTGGAGTTCAACCTGTACTTCGTCAGCTGGTTTGTGAACCTGGAATACGCCGTGGCCAATGGGCTGAAATTTTACGTGGCGGGCTGGACCGACCCGCAGGTCAAGGCCAGCCTCGGCGCCGACTTTACCTTCACTCGTCATTTGGTCTGGATCCGCAACCCGCTGCTGCGCAAGCTCGGCAACCGTTTCCGCCATTACTTTGAAAGCGACGCGCAGTGGCAGCAGGAGAAACCCGAATGAGCCAGGACCGCGCACCGCTGATCCTCGATTTCGACAGTGCCGTGAGTGATATTCCCGGCGCGATCACCTTGCCCCTGCAGGCCTGGCAGGAAAAAATCCGCTTCGGTTGCCGCTGGGCGCAGTTCAAGGAACTGGAAACTGCCCTGCACGCGCAGATGCCCAGCGATTACGGCTGTGTGTTCACCGGCAGCGGCGATTATCACCACCTCAGCCAACTGCTGCTGAACCGCCTGCCGACGCAGCAGAAGTTCCAGCTGATCATTTGCGACAACCACCCCGACAACATGCGCTACCCGTTCGGTATCCATTGCGGCTCATGGGTTTACTGGGCCAGCCGTTTGCCCCAGGTCGAGCATGTGCATGTGTTGGGCATCGGTTCCCAGGACATTGGCCTGGGCCACGCCTGGGAGAATCACTGGTCGCCGCTGCTCAAGCGCAAGCTGACTTACTGGAACGTCAACGTCGACACACGCTGGATGAACTGGATCGGCGCCGGGCGCAGCAACCGTGCGTTCAGCAACGCCGATGAGCTGATGCGTGCGTTCCTGGCGCAGTTCGACCGTTCGCTGCCGGTTTACCTGTCCATCGACAAAGACGTGCTGAGCCCCGAAGTGGTCAACACCAATTGGGACCAGGGCGAGTTCCTGGAGCAGCATTTGAACGACCTGATCGACGCTTGCCAGGGCCGGATTCTCGGTGCGGACATCACCGGCGATGTGTCGGCTTACCACTATGAGAGCAAGTTCAAACGCTGGTTGAGTGCCTCCGATGGCCAGGAAGAACTGCCGCCGGCGCAGGTGCAGATCTGGCAAGCACAACAGAACGAGCTGAATGGCCGTTTAGTCGCCCGTATCAACCAGGGTTGGCGAGAATAGCTTGTAGCCGGACGAATACGCTTTCGAAGTGTTCGTCCGTCAGCCAATGGCTGTTGCTGATCGACAGGGTGCGGCTGGCAAACGCCTGGGCCTGGCTAATATCGCCGCCCGGTTGCAACAGCGGGGCGACGGCGGGGTAGTCCGGCAAGGTGTGGATAAACAGGCGCGTCACGCCCAGCCCGGAGGTCCACAGTTGCGTCATGGCGGCATCACGCGCCTGTGCAGACGGCATTAGCACCATCAAAAACGGCCAGGTGCCTTGCTGCCCCAGCCGGTCCATGATCACCGCGACGCCGGGCAAGTCATTCAAGCGGGCCGCCCGGCGTAAGGCGCGGCTACGGCCTTGCTGCAAGTACTCGGGCAAGCGCGCCAGTGCGGCGGCGCCGACCTTCTGCCGATAACCGCCGAGGCGGTGCAGCGGGATATCGTTGACCAAAAAATCATCGCCCACGGCGCCCACTTCATCGCCCTGTGCCAGCGCCGTGCGCAAGGCTTTGCCATACACGTAGTGCAAGCCGCGCGGTTGATAAAGCAGCGCGTAACCCCAGAGTTCGGCGCTGCGTTGCAGCTCCCAGCGCAGGCTGAACGGCAGGTCCTGCGCGCACTGGCGGTGTAGCGCCTGATGCAGCACCGGGTCGCGGCTGAACAGCACGCCGCCTTCGGCCGTGGTCAGGCCTTTGCCCAGCGCCAGGCTGAAAAAACCCACATCACCTTTAAGCCCGACGCTGCGGCCATCGTCGAGGGCGCCGAGTGCTTGGGCGGCGTCTTCGATCACCACGGCGCCGACTGACTCGGCAATACGCTTGGCGGCGTCTACATCCGCCACGCGCCCGGCCAAGTGGGTGACCACTACGGCCAGGGTGCTGTCGTCGCACAGCTGCTGGAGGTGTTGCTCGTCGAGGTCAATGCTGGCGGGCTGCAAATCACAGGGCACCACCCGCAATGGCGGGCAGTAATGCGCGGCCAATGCCACCAGCGGGCAGGTGTACGCCGGCACAATCAGCCGAGTGCGGCCGGGCATGCGCTGCTGCAACACGCGCAGGGCGATGATCAGCGCGGCGGTGCCGGAGCAGGGCAGTGCAGGCAATGGAATCGAAAACTGGCGGGCCAGCGACTGGGCAAGGTCGCCCGATAGGCTGAGCAAATCCCGCCCGCGCAAGGGCAGGCCGGCGGTGGGCGGGATTTCTTTGTTCATGACACCAGTGGCTGCGAAGGTTCGGCCTCGACGGTTTTGCTCTCTTTGTCTTCACTGCGCGCCAGGCACAGGATGCCCGCGATGATCAGCGCGCCGCCGATGATTTTCGGCCAGGTCAGGGTGTCATCGAACAGCCAGACCGAGATCAGCGTGACGCTGATCAGCTCCAGGTGCGAGGCGGCAAACGCCGGGCCTACCGGCGCGTACTTGAGCAAGGTCATCCAGGTGAAAAAGGCGCCGATATAGCCGACAAAGGCGCCGTAGATCCACGGCGCGCCAAACACGCGCGCCAGCCAGGCGACATCCATGGTCAACGGTTCGGCATGCACCGAGGCGAATTTGAAACTGACCTGCGCCAAGGTGTCGAAAATGATCAGCGCGAGAAAACCCAGGATGTAAAAACGTTTCATCATTCAAACCCTACGACGGTCACGCCACAGGCGATCAGCATGATGCCGATCAACCGCCATTTGCTCAGGCTTTCCTTGAACAGGAAACGCCCGGCAATCATGATCACCACGATGTTGATCGAACCCAGCATCACGCCGACCGACAACGGCACCAGCGTGAGAAACGCCAGCCACAACACGAATTCGAAGACATAGCAGATCACCCCAAGCCAGATCCATGGTCGCTTGAGCATGTGCTTCCAGTGGGCGAGGCCGTCATGCTCGGCGCTGGCCGAGGCGGCGGCTTTGAACGCGAGTTGGCCGGACGTATCGACGATAACGTTGAGCATCCAGAGGATGATGGTTAACTGGCTCATGGAGTCTCGTGTCTGCTTGCAATGTCACTGGACGCTTACAATACAGGAGCCTGCCGGCCAGGTTATCGGAGTTTGCCGGTCGAACAGCCAGCGTTCAGTTTGACGCCTTGCTCCACTGGCAATAGCAACCCACCGCCAGGGTGTGGGTGGCATCGACCTCGCGCCCGGCCTCCAGGGCTTTGAGGATAGGCTCGATAAAACTGTTGCTCGAATTGCACGTCAGCCCTTCGCTGTACGGCCCGAAATACGCGAGTTTGCCGCTGCGATCCCAGATGCCGACAGCCGGCGTCGCCGGCACTTGGTCGGCGCCGAGCAGGGCATTGAGCGGTTTCATCTTGCGCAAGTTGTCGGGCAGTTGGCCGTGGCTGCCGGCCTTTTGCAGGGCGTAGAACTCGACGCCTTGGGGCGCGTATTGCTCGATCAGCTCGCCCAGGTGCTGCTGGTTGCCGACGTTGCAGGGGCAGGCCGGGTCCCAGAAGTGCACCAGGCGAATCGGGCCTGGGCCTGCCAGTTCGGCGGGCAGGCGCAGCGCATCACCGGAAAACACCGCAGTGTGTTCGCTGAATGCGCGCAAATAGCGGCCCTGGAACCAGTCATAAGCCGCCCACATCACACCGGCGCAGATGACCAACAGCAGGCCGGCAAACAAGGCAGAGCGGTAGGGTTGTCGCATTCGGAACTATCCTCGAAGGTCGCGTAGCTTGCCATGCTTGCCCTGACAGATGAATATCGCAGCTCGATATTCATCTTCACCGTCAGTCTGGAAGCCTTTATGCCTGTGAGTTTTGACCCCGATCATCTGCGCGAGAGCTTGCGGCCACTGGTGGATGCGCAACCGCTCAGCGCCGAGGCGCGGGTCTACCAGCGTTTCTATGGGCTGGACCTGGCGGCGCGCAAAGTGCCTGCGGTGAGCCGTCTGGGGCGCTTTGAGGTAGATGGCTTCCAGGTGGTGGCGCAAGTCTGGTGGCCGCCTGCGCCGGTGGCGACGATGTTCATGTACCACGGCTTCTACGACCATATGGGCCTGTACCGGCATGTGGTGGACTGGGCGCTGGATCAAGGTTTTGTGGTGATCGCCTGCGACTTGCCGGGCCATGGACTTTCCAGTGGCACACGCGCCAGCATCGACGATTTTGCGGTGTATCAGAACGTGGTGCAGGCGTTGTTCGCCCAGGCCAAAGCCCTGCAACTGCCGCAACCGTGGCACCTGTTCGGGCAAAGCACCGGCGGCGCGGTGGTGGTGGACCATCTGCTCAACCACGGCGCCGACAGCCCGGCCCAAGGCAAGACCTTCCTGCTCTCGCCCCTGGTACGGCCGCGTGCATGGGGTTGGTCACAGGTCAGCTACTACCTGCTGCGCCCGTTCGTCAAAGGCATTGCGCGGCGGTTCAGCGAGAATACCCACGATCCCAAGTTCAAACCGTTTCTGGAAGCCGACCCGCTACAGCCGCGCCAACTGCCGACCGCCTGGGTTGGCGCGCTGGCACGCTGGATTAAACGCATCGAAGCTGCACCGCGCAGCACTCGGCGGCCGGTGATTGTGCAGGGTGAGGAAGATATGACGGTGGACTGGCAGCACAATTTGCAGGTGCTGCGCGGCAAGTTCGATCAGCCGCAGGTGTTGATGCTGCCGCATGGACGGCATCACTTGGCCAATGAGATTGCGGAGATGCGCGATGAGTACTTCAAATTCCTGACGGACCATCTGAAGTAACACCCTTCAAATGTGGGAGCTGGCTTGCCTGCGATAGCGGTGTCAACTGATACGCCGCCATCGCAGGCAAGCCAGCTCCCACACAAGCCTGTTTCCACATTACTTATTGTGTCAGGCTTGAAGTACTCTGGCCTACCGCCAACCCTGCACGAATCGCCGCCAGCGCCGCCTTGTAATACGCCCGACCGTCCGGCGACTCGGCAAACGTGGCGAATTCTTCCAGCTCCGGATCGGACAAGTCTCGGTAGACGTACAGCAGCGTGTTGTTCAAGTCGTTACCGATCTGCTGCATCAGCCGCTCACGCTGGCCGTTCAACATGCCTTGCGCCTGACCGCCGCCCAACAGGCCGGGAATCATCTGGCTCAAGCTGTCGGCCGCCACGCCGGCAATCGCCAGGCTGACTTCCGCGCCGGCTTCACGGGCCGGCAGCGCCTGGGCCAGGTGGCCGATGATCAGGCTGCGGGTGGCATCGGCTTCGATGTGCGGCAGGCCCTTGGCATTTTTCGCCAACTGGTCGCGGCGCGTGGCCAGCAGTTCGGCGGCGACGATTTTGCGACCCAACGGCGACTGGAAAAACGCCAGGGCCGGTTTCGGGTCCGTCAGGTTTTTGCGCAATTGCGCCTCGGCCCGCTGGTCCACGGCCTGGGCGGCGAAGCGTTTATTGCTGTTGTCCACCAGCGCCTGGTACACCGCCGGCGGCAGGCTATTGCGGTAGCGTTGCTGCGCGGCACTGAGGGCGTCATTGAAATGCGCACGTTGTTCGGCCCAGCCGGCGACCTTGTACAACTGGTCATGGCCGTCTGCCCAGGCGGGCAAAACGCAGAACATCAGCAAGGAAAAAAACAAACGACGCATAGGGACTCCTGTCAGTCGGCCACTATTGTCCGTGTCGGGCGTAGGATTTGTCGAGAAATCCTATCAGTCACCTGACTAAAGTGTGTTCAGACGCTCGGCGGCTCTGTCGGATTCATAGGCGTATGGATACTATGCGCGCCATGCAAATATCCCTCGAACACCCGCTGCTGCAACGCATCGTCGACGACCTGGCCGAAAAAGGCTGGTCGCAGCAGAACGGCTTCCTGCCCCAGGCTCTGACCCTGGAGTTGGCGGCTGAGTGCCGTAAACGTGCGGCTGAGGGTGAATTGGCTCCGGCGGCTGTAGGACGGGGACCCGCGCAGGAGATACGCGAGGGCATTCGCGGTGACCATATCCAGTGGCTGGAAGAGGGCGACGCCGCCGTTTGCGAGACCTACATGAGCGTGATGGACAGCCTGCGCCTGGCCATGAACCGCAGCCTGTTCCTGGGCCTGGAAGATTTCGAAAGCCACTTCGCGATGTACCCACCAGGGGCTTTTTACCTCAAGCACCTGGACCGTTTTCGCGACGATGACCGGCGCATGGTCTCGGCGGTGGTCTATTTGAATGACGCCTGGTTGCCTGAGCATGGCGGCCAGTTGCGCATGTACCTCAAGGGCGGCGTGGAATACGATGTGGTGCCCACCGGCGGTAGCCTGGTGGTGTTCCTGTCGGGGGAGGTGCCCCACGAAGTCCTGCCCGCCACGCGTGAACGCCTGTCCCTGACCGGCTGGTTTCGCCGACGCGGTAACGAGCCGTTTTAACCATGCAAAAGATTCTGATCAGTCGCTGCCTGCTCGGGCACAAGGTGCGCTACGACGGTGGCGCCAGCGGCCCCTTCAATCAATTGGCGACCTGGCAGGCCGAAGGCCGCGTGGTTGCGATCTGCCCGGAAGTGTCAGGCGGTTTGCCGACACCGCGACCCTCCGCCGAAATCCCCGGCGGGCAGGGCATTGATGTGTGGGAAGGGCGTGCGCAAGTGCTGACGGCCGAGGGCGAAGACTTCAGCGCCGCCTTCCTCGACGGCGCCCGCCAGGCACTGGCGTTGGCGCAGCGGCATAACATCCGTATCGCCATCCTCAAGGCCAATAGCCCGTCCTGCGGTAACCTGCTGACCTATGACGGCACCTTCAGCGGCGTGAAGGTCAGCGGCGAAGGTGTGACGGCGGCGCTGCTCACGCGCCATGGCGTGCGGGTGTTCAGTGAGCTGGAGTTGGCCGAAGCGGCCCTGCATCTCTCAAGCCTTGCCTAGATCAAAATGTGGGAGCTCCCACATTGACCGCATTTCACTCAGATCCAAACCACTTCTGCGTCAGCGCCTTCAAGCGGCCATCGGCCTTCACCCGCTGCAATGCCTTGTCCAGGCTGCTTTTGAATGCCGGGTTGCCTTTTTGGAATGGAATGGCCAGCTCAGGTGTTTGCTTATAGACCTCACTGAAATCGAACCGATCCTGCAGCGCGGCAGTCATAGCGATATGGTTGATGGCCACGTCGAACTTGCCGCTTTCCACACCCGGCAACAGGTCGGCGTCATCGACGGTGATGAACGAGGGGCGAACCTCCATTTCCTTGGCCAATTGTTCACCCAACTCCACTTCAAAACCGGTTAGCTTGTCACCGTCCTTGAAGTTGTACGCCGGGGTGTTGGCCTCCAGGGCGATGCGCAGTTCGCCGCGATCGAACACGTCATCGATCAGTTCGGCGTGAGCCAGTGGGCTCAACAGGGGCAGTAAAAGTACAAGGCCAGGCACAAAGCGCATGGTCGCTCCTAAAGAATGTATGCGTGCGAGGCGTCATTGAGCATCGCTTTGCTATGGTGTTGAGTGCCTTGGACAGCAATTTGTCGCGAAGTTGTCATAAACCTACAGATTTCCCCGTAAAACTGGAGAAGCGAATGAAAGCCCTTTTGTCCCGTGCAACCCTGGCCAGCCTCTTGCTGGGTGCTTCGATGTTGGCAACGGCCGCTGACGGTATCCCGCGCAGCGCGCCACCGGAAGGCGCCAAAGTCTTTATCGTGTCGCCCAAAGACGGCGCCACCGTCGATAAAACCTTCACTGTGAAGTTCGGCATGGAAGGCCTGAAACTGGCGCCGGCGACCAGCCAGGATCCAGGCACCGGCCACCACCACCTGCTGATCGACCAGAAAGAACTGCCAGACGCCAGCGTGCCGATCCCGGCCACCGACACCGTGATCCACTACGGCAAGGCCCAGACCGAAACCGAGCTGACCCTCACCCCAGGCAAGCACACCTTGCAACTGGTAGCCGGCGACAAACTGCACATGCAGTTCAACCCGACTGTAGCCTCGAAAGTCATCACGGTTAACGTCAAGTAAGATTTGTTCAGACAAAAAAAGGGAGCCCCGAAAGGCTCCCTTTTTTGTGCGGCGTTTAAAGCGTTAGAACAACACGCGGCTACGAATGGTGCCGTTGATGTGCTGCAGCTTCTCTTGCGCCAGGTCCGAGTACTCGGCGTCGACGTCGATCACCACGTAGCCGACCTTCTCGTTGGTCTGCAGGAACTGACCGGAGATGTTGATGCCGTTTTCTGCGAAGACCTTGTTGATCTCCATCATCACGCCAGGGATGTTCTGGTGGATGTGCAGCAGACGGTGCTTGCCAGGGTGAGCCGGCAAGGCCACTTCCGGGAAGTTGACCGAAGACACCGACGTACCGTTGTCGCTGTACTTGACCAGCTTTTCCGACACTTCCAGGCCGATGTTGGCTTGGGCTTCAGCGGTGGAACCGCCGATGTGCGGAGTCAGGATCACGTTGTCCAGGCCACGCAGCGGGCTTTCGAAGATGTCGTCGTTAGAGCGTGGCTCTACCGGGAACACGTCGATAGCGGCGCCGATCAGGTGCTTGTCCTTGATCGCGTCGGCCAGGGCGTCCAGCTCAACCACAGTGCCGCGTGCCGCGTTGATCAGGATGCCGCCCTTCTTGATGGCGCGGATTTCCTTCTCGCCGATCATCCACTGGGTCTCAGTGGTTTCTGGTACGTGCAGGGTGACGATGTCGGACATGCCCAGCAGCTCGGTCAGGCTCGCCACTTGGGTGGCGTTGCCCAATGGCAGCTTGGTCAGGGTGTCGTAGAAGAACACCTGCATGCCCAAGCCTTCGGCCAGCACCGACAACTGCGTGCCGATCGAGCCGTAACCGACGATACCCAGCTTTTTGCCGCGGATTTCGAAGGAATTGGCCGCGCTTTTGATCCAGCCGCCACGGTGGCAGGAAGCGTTTTTCTCAGGAATGCCGCGCAGCAACAGGATCGCCTCGGCCAGCACCAGCTCAGCTACGGAGCGAGTGTTGGAGTACGGTGCGTTGAACACCGCGATACCGCGCTCGCGCGCAGCGTTGAGGTCGACCTGGTTGGTGCCGATGCAGAAACAGCCGACAGCCACGAGTTTCTTGGCGTGGTCGAAGATTTCTTCGGTCAGCTGAGTGCGGGAGCGAATGCCGATAAAATGCGCGTCGGCGATCTTTTCCTTTAACTGGGCTTCCGGCAGAGAACTGGTGATGTACTCAATGCTGGAGTACCCAGCGGCTTTCAGTACGTCGACAGCCGATGGGTGGACGCCTTCCAGAAGAAGGAACTTGATCTTGCTCTTATCGAGAGAAGTCTTGCTCATCTGCGTAAACCTGTATCCCGGAGAAAAATGGCAGGGAATCGGATCGCTTAAGCTGACCCGGACGGCAGGAAAGCCGTCACCGCAGAACGCCCTTGGGCTCTGTCCTGCGGGGGCGGTATGCTAGCATACGTGCCCCGCTAAACACCCATTCCTGCGACGTGAAGCGTTCTCAGGATGACCATGAATTGTTCGAGAGTTCTGTCGATGACCCATCCTGCCCTGATTGATGAGCTGAAGACCCTGGTTGAGCCTGGCAAAGTGCTGACCGATGCAGACTCCCTGGAGGCTTACGGCAAGGATTGGACCAAGCACTTCGCCCCCGCGCCGACCGCTATCGTGTTCCCCAAGACCATCGAGCAGGTGCAGGCCATCGTCCGTTGGGCCAATGCACACAAGGTGGCGCTGGTGCCATCGGGTGGCCGTACCGGTCTGTCGGCTGCTGCGGTGGCGGCCAATGGCGAAGTGGTGGTGTCATTCGACTATATGAACCAGATTCTCGACGTGAACCTCACCGACCGCACCGCCGTGTGCCAGCCGGGCGTGGTCACCAAGCAATTGCAGAACGTCGCCGAAGAAAAAGGCCTGTACTACCCGGTGGACTTCGCTTCGTCAGGTTCGAGCCAGATTGGCGGCAATATCGGCACCAATGCCGGCGGGATCAAGGTGATTCGCTACGGCATGACCCGCAACTGGGTGGCCGGCATGAAAGTGGTCACCGGCAAGGGTGACGTGCTGGAACTGAACCGCGACCTGATCAAGAACGCCACCGGCTACGACATGCGCCAGCTGTTTATCGGTGCCGAAGGCACGCTGGGCTTTGTGGTCGAAGCCACCATGCGCCTGGACCGTGCGCCGAAAAACCTCACCGCGATGGTGCTCGGCACCACCGATTTCGACTCGATCATGCCGGTATTGCATGCGTTCCAGAGCAAGCTGGACCTGACCGCCTTCGAATTCTTTTCCGACAAGGCCCTGGCCAAGGTCATGGGCCGTGGCGATGTACCGGCGCCGTTCGAAACCGACTGCCCGTTCTACGCGCTGCTGGAATTCGAAGCCACCACCGAAGAAGTTGCCAACCACGCCCTGGAAACCTTCGAGCACTGCGTAGAGCAGGGCTGGGTGCTCGACGGCGTGATGAGCCAGAGCGAAACCCAACTGCACAACCTGTGGAAACTGCGCGAGTACATCTCCGAGACCATTTCCCACTGGACGCCGTACAAGAACGACATTTCGGTAACTGTCTCCAAAGTGCCAGCGTTCTTGAAGGAAATCGACGCGATCGTCGGCGAACACTACCCGGACTTCGAAATCGTCTGGTTCGGTCACATCGGCGATGGCAACCTGCACTTGAACATCCTCAAGCCGGAAAACCTCAGCAAGGACGAGTTCTTCGCCAAGTGCGCTACCGTGAACAAGTGGGTGTTCGAAACCGTCGAGAAATACAACGGTTCGATCTCCGCCGAACACGGTGTGGGCATGACCAAGCGCGATTACCTGACCTACAGCCGTTCCCCGGTTGAAATCGAATACATGAAAGCAGTGAAAGCGGTGTTCGACCCGAACGGGATCATGAACCCTGGCAAGATCTTCGCTGTTTAACCGCCCTGAAGGAGTCGTTCCATGAGCTACCAGCACAAGTATGTCGACGGCACCAACATCCACTTTCCCCTGGGCAAAGTGGTGTGCATCGGGCGTAACTACGCCGAACACGCCAAGGAACTGGATAACCCGGTGCCGACCGAGCCGTTGCTGTTCATCAAGCCGGGCAGCTGCGTGGTCGCGCTCGAAGGCGGTTTCGCCATTCCGACCGAGCGCGGTTCGGTGCACTACGAAGCGGAAATCGCGGTGCTGATCGGCAAGCCGTTGTCGACCAAGCCCAGCCGTGAAGAAGTGTTGGACGCCATTTCCGGCTTCGCTCCGGCCCTGGACTTGACCCTGCGCGACAAGCAAGCCGAGCTGAAAGCCAAGGGCTTGCCGTGGGAAATCGCCAAGTCTTTTGACGGCGCGGCGGTCATCGCACCGTTTGTGGTGAGCAGCACCTTTGCTGACGTGACCGACATCGGCATTCGCCTGACCATCAATGGCGAAGTGCGCCAGGACGGCAACAGCTCGCAGATGCTCAACCCGATCATCCCGATGATCCAGCACATGGCCGGCTGCTTCTCGCTGCAGGCGGGCGATGTGATCCTCACCGGCACCCCCGCCGGTGTAGGCCCGCTGAATGTGGGCGATGAACTGGTGCTGGAGCTGGGTGGCGGTAGCCGCTTCGAAAGCGTCGTTCGCTAAGAACCAGGCAAAACACGGTAAAAAATGTGGGAGCGGGCTTGTGTGGGAGCTGGCTTGCCTGCGATAGCATCGCCTCGGTCTAACTGAAAAACCGAGTCGTCTGCATCGCAGGCAAGCCAGCTCCCACACAAATCAGCTCCCACACTGGTTTGCGCGCGCTTGGTTTTGCATTTTTTTCACACGCCATCCGGATAATCCCCAGCCTCCTGCGCGCGGGTCTGTTGATCCTGTGCTATCACCTAAAGCTGACTCTGCGGAAAAGCGCTCAATGGCCGTGTCCCTGCCTACCCTCACTTCCAAGCCCCGTTCACGTTTTG